>CAYGZM010000052.1:0-25022 GCA_964354365.1 uncultured Pirellulales bacterium | reverse complement strand
CAAATCATCGGCTATATCCCGCTCCTACCGTAGGTTAAGATGCGTTTGCCCTGGGGATATTGCCTCGTTCTGGACTGTGGGAGGGGCCGATTGGCATACGAGCTGGCGCGAATAACCGACCTGAAGATAGTGGGCGTTGAGCGGGATGCAGGCAAGGTTGAGGCGGCTCGCAAGGCGCTCGACAGGGCCGGTCTTTACGGACGCGTCGTAATCCACCAAGCCTCCTCCGGGCGATTACCATATACGAAATACTTTGCCAACCTGATTGTTTCGGACGCGGCGCTACTAACGGGTGAGCTGCCAGCTTCACCGCAAGAGGTTTTTGGGATGCTCCGGCCTTGTGGAGGCATTATTGCTCTTGGGTTGCCCCGCGGCAAAGGCAATAGACAGCGGCTAAGAGACTGGGGCGAAGCGGCAATCCCCGGCTGGAAAGTCAATAAGAGCGACGGGGTGCTCTGGGGGCTGGCGCAGCGCGCCGGCCTCGAAGGGGCCGGCGAGTGGACACATACTTATGCAGAGCCGGGCAATTCCGCCTGCAGCAACGATGAGCTTGTCAAAGGGGAAATGGCTATTCAATGGTTCGGCGCCCCCGGGCCGGAGCGTATGATTGACCGTCACCACCGAAACGTCCCGCCGCTTTTCAAAGAGGGGCGACTTTTCGTGCCGGGCGATTGCATCGTTTTTGCCGTCGATGCCTACAATGGGACCATACAGTGGCAGGTTGAAATCCCCAATTCGCGCAGGCTCGGCGTGTTTCTCGATTCCGGCAGCATGGCGGTGGACGACCGGCTCCTCTACGTTGTTGCTGAGGATAAGTGTTATGGTTTCGACGTTCGGACGGGCGAGCGCCGGCTTGCGCACAAGATGCCCCAGCTTTCGCAAGGCGAGCCGCGACAATGGGGTTACGTTGCCTACACCGGCGATGTGCTTCTTGGAAGCGGCAGAAGAAAAGGGGCCTCCTACACGGAGACGAGCTACGATGCCGACAACTCCCTGTGGCAAAGAGATATGAAGCTCGTCGTAAGCGACTATGTATTCGCAATGAAAAGGAACAGCGGGCGACCTCTCTGGAATTACAGGGACGGGCTTATCGTAAACACGACCATTGCCCTTGGGGGCGGACGAATGTACTTCGTCGAGACTGACAGCCCTGCCGCCCTGGCGGACAGTCTCGGCCGTATGCCCGTTAAGACGCTGTTCGACGGAGGCAACCAGCACCTTACGGCCCTCGACGTGGAAACCGGGCGCGTGGTATTCAAGAAAAAAATAGACGTCGGGAATTTCGCCGAGCCGGTTTATCTGAACTGCGCCAAAGACATCCTTCTGCTGAGCGGCTCGGACCTCGTCGGAGAGGCCATCCGTTATTACTATGACGCCTTCGACGGCCGTTCAGGCGAGATTATCTGGCGTGCAAGTCACGACACGGAGCTTGCAGCCGACGGCGCTCACGGCGAATACAATCGTCTCCCGACGATTATTGCCGATACCGTCTATGCGTGGCCTTATGCTTATGATCTTGGAACCGGCAGGAAGATCGAGGGCTGGAAATTCGAGCGGCGAGGGCACGGCTGCGGGGGCGTCTCGGCCTCGGCACAGTGCCTGTTCTGGCGGGGCTTGAACCCGTGGATGTATGACCTGGGGCCGGGAGGCGGGCCGACCCGCCTGACCGAAGTTGCGCGCCCGGGCTGCTGGATTAACATTATTCCCGCCGGCGGACTCGTGCTCATCCCCGAAGCGAGCTCGGGCTGCACCTGCGGCTTCTCCGTGCAGACTTCAATGGCCTTTATTCCGGAAGAAGCGTTGAATTAGGATTTGGCCACGAAGGCGCCAAGACACTAAGAAAAGCATTAACCACGAATTCACACGAATTGGCACGAAAAGTTGCCAGACGCGGATAAACACTGGCTTAGATCGGTAGTGAAGGACGAACGAGCGGGGGCGGCTTGCCGAAATTAACATCCCGGGGGGGCGGGATTTTCGCTTGACTGGATGGGAAATTGGCGGTAATCTGAAAACAGAGAAAATACATGAGGCAACCGAGAACAGAATGAGCCCGTGCCAAGGGGAAAACAAGTGGGTGTAGAGATGTGCCTAATTATTGTCAAGAGAAAGGTGAAATAATGGAGGTTGTGACATTACTAACCCAGTTCATCACAGACTTGATTCATTACACCATCTGGCCGGCCACGGTTCTTGTGGTGGTTCTAATATTCTACGCACCTATCTCAAGATTGATCGAGCGGCTCAAGCGCGCCAAGTGGGGAGAAGGTGCCCTTGAATTTGGAGACATCCCTCCCGAAATCAAGAAGACAATACAATCACCGGATAGTATCCTGGCCGTAACCGAAGAGAACTGTTCCTATGTGGCTTATGTGAGATTATTGGTGGTTCTTGCAGCGACTGCTGGCGCCGTTGCGCAGATGGATGCCCCTTCGAAGTTCCAGTTGCCTGTACATATTCTGGATGGAGTAATACGAAAGCTTGACAAAGAGAAGTTGATGTCCGAGTGGCTTAGGCCGCTTAAGGCGATAAAGGTCCCGCTGGACGCGCGACTGGCTGAGTAGTCACCCTTCTCTATAGGTGCCCCCCCAATGACTTTTGAAGGCTGATTTCGGTGGGCAGCGGCCAGCGTACCGGATTTTACTCGATTCGCGCTCGGCGATCGGGGTGGAGGACAAGCTTGGCGGAGGTGACACGGGGTCTTGCTTGGTGCAGATCGGTGCAAATTCGGGGGTTATCCGCTCCCTTGCGGTCGCGGCTTGTTGGGTATAATACCCTTCGTGGTTATCCGTCTCCTTACAGTGGCGGTTTGTTGGGTGGGGAGGTCTGAAGGGTTGACCGATGGGGGGGCGGATGGGATAATGCGGAGGATGTCTATAGTTAGTCTAATTCTAAAAGAGATTTGTCACCGCAAGGTGAACTTCGTGCTTGGGTTGCTGGCGGTGATGACGGCGGTTGCGTTATTCATCGGCTTTTTCACGGCGGGGGCGGCATCCGAGCGGGAGACCGCTCGCCTGATGCTCTCTATGGGCTATAACATGCACATCATAGCAAAAGAGGCGGATATGAACCAGTTTCTGATGACGGGCATCGCCGACCGGACTATGCCGGAGCAATATCTTACAAAACTCGCCTCGCAGAAGACAATCGCTTACAGTCATCTGCTTGCCACCCTGCAAAAGAAGATATCATGGCAGGGTCTGGATGTGATCCTGACCGGTCTTGCCCCGGAGGTCAGTCCGCCGGGGGCCCCAGGGACAGGCAGCCAAAAGCCCCCCATAAGCTTCGAGATCAAGCCGGGCAGCGTGTACCTCGGATACAGGGTATGGAATACGCTCGGATTGAACCAGGGCGACCGCGTGGATATCAAGGGAAAAACTTTTTCCATCGCCAGGCGCCTTGCCGAATCCGGCGGGGCAGATGACGTGCGAATTCAGTGCCATCTGCGCGACGCACAGGAAATCCTCGAGCTGCCGGGGCAAATAAGTGAAATCCGGGCGGTGGATTGTCTTTGTTTCGGCGAGACCGATGACCCCGTGGCCCTGCTGAGAAAGGAAATCGGCTCACTGCTGCCCGAAGCCCAGGTATTTCAGACAAAGGCCATCGCCGAGGCCCGCGCCGCGCAGAGGCAAATGGTGAGAAATCTCTTTGCCGTGATAATGCCCTTCACCGTCATCGCCTGCGGGGTGTGGGTCGGCGTGCTGGCGATAATGAACGTTCGAGAGAGGCAGCAGGAGATAGGGATTATGCGGGCGCTCGGCTACGGCTCGGGCAGAATTGCGCTGCTGTTCCTCGGAAAAGCTGCGCTGATCGGGCTTCTCGGAGCGGCTTTAGGTTTCCTTTTGGGGACGGGGCTGGCGCAGTATTTCGGGCCGGGCATATTCAAGCTGACGGCGAAGACAATGATAAAGCCGGAGCTGGCTTTATTGATTATCTCATTGATATTCGCGCCCGTATTCGCGGCGGTCAGCAGCTTTATCCCGGCGATGATAGCCGTCGCTTACGACCCGGCCGTAACGCTCAGAGAAGAATAGATATGGTTGAGCTCAAGAATATCACGAAGACTTACCGCACACGCCGGGGCGACGTCCAGGCGCTGCGCGATGTCAACCTGCGGATTGAGAAAGGCGAGTTTGTAGTGTTATGCGGCCCGAGCGGCAGCGGCAAGACGACACTGCTTATGACGGTCGCCGCAATGCTCCGCCCAACGGCCGGCAGCGTCTGCGTCGAGCAGAGGGACTTATACGCAATGAGCATACGCGACAGGGCGAAATTCCGCGCCCGGAACATCGGTTTTGTCTTCCAGATGTTCCATCTGGTTCCATATTTGAACATTGTCGAGAACGTGCTTCTTGCCCGCCATAGTCCGGGCGGGCTTGCCGGCGGACCCTCCGCGGCGGGCGGACGGACGGAGGCCGCCGAGGAATTGCTAAAGCGATTCGGCCTAGCCGAACGAGTATCCCACAAGCCCGCCGAGCTGAGCGCCGGAGAGAAGCAGCGCGCCGCGATGGCCAGGGCGCTGTTCAATAGACCCGAGATTATCCTGGCCGACGAGCCGACCGGCAACCTCGACCCTGCCAACGCAGAGTCCGTACTGGGCCATCTGTCCGAATTCCACCGCGGCGGCGGAACGGTAATCGTGGCCACCCACGGGCCGACAGCCGGGCGATTCGCCGACCGCGTGATTTATCTGCGCAACGGAAGTATCGAGAAATCACAGTGACTTCATACGGGCTTTCATAGGCGAGCGCCGTGCGGGAAACAAGCCGCCTCATTTCACGATGAAGCTTTGTCCGCCGGCATTTTGGCAGGCGGCGATTCAGGCCGGCTGTTCGAAAAACTTCCTCATAACCGCAGCGGTGTGCATCGCGACAAGCATCAGATAATCGAGGTCGCTGAGGCTGTAGTGCTTGGCCTTCATAGAGTTGTCAACGTACAGCACGCCGAAGCAGCCGGCCGGACGCATAATGGCGGCTATCATCGCGGAGCGTATCGCGTCCTCCGACTCTATTTGAGCCGAGACTCGCGGCATCACGAGGAATTGGCCCTTCTCAACCGCCTGGATGACTTTTTGCTGCAGCGGAACCTGGGCGAGGTCAACCTCGGAGCCGTTTTTCTTCCTGCCCGCGTGACAGGTCATCGGGCCGGTGGGCCGAGTCCTCAATGCGCACCAGGCGACAGACGCGTCGAACTCCTCCAGTGTAAGAGCGAGCAAGGTCAGCAGCAACTCGTCGAGACTCCCGGCCTGACAGATTCGTTCCGTCGCCCTGGAAAAATCCGTCAGCCTGTTCGCCGCCAGTCTCATTGCGGGGGCATGCGCGTCGTCGGGCGTTCTTACCACCGTTTCATGGGGTGGCGTCGCCAGCGCAGCTTCGAGATGGAGCACGTCATCCATTTGAAGCGCCTCGCGGGCCTCCACACAAGGCCCCTCGGCCATTTGTGGTGCGGCCCCGGGGGCAGGCTCCAGGGCTTGTGGAATCTCTTCATCAAGGGCGATTTCCATCGTAAAAGTGGTTACGCGGAGCAAGTCGCCGTGTTTGATTTGGGCCTTGCGAACGGCCTGGTCGTTAAGATAAGTCTTGCTCGCCGAGTCGAGGTCCTCGATGAGCCATTTGCCGTCATCGGTGCTGTGCAGCAGCGCGTGCTGACGTGAGACCGCTCTGTCGGGGAGGAATACGTGACTGTCCGCCGCTCTACCGATTGAGACGGGGCCTTTGGCGAACTGAAATTCCCTTGCGGCGCCGTCCTTTTCCCGTATAAGAAGACGCATCACTCTATCTCCAAAAAGAGAGTCGAAAGTTGTATGCACCTTCTACCGTCCAACCTCTATTGTCATTATGCGACATTCACCCGTGTTTGTCAAGCAGGCTTTTTTCAGGGCACCCGTTCATGCCCCAAAAACGCCGAAAAAGGCCAAAAAAATTTATTAACGTCCCAAAGGTTGGGGGCAATCTGGTTGCTCAGTTCCGCAACAGCCAATAGCGTTTATCGCTTTATACGCTACCAGCAGAATCGCAAACCTACAAGCTGTGCTGTGCCGGACAAGCCCGCCAGGTGCTTGGGCGGGCAAGAGCTTACTACTCAAACTGACCGGTTTTCAAGAAAAAGGGACGATAAGTCCCTATGCGACAGCAATATAGCACAGTGTGTCATTCCCGCGAAACTTGTCCTCGACTCCGATCTGGGAGTGGGAATCCACTCAGGCGGCAGACTACTGGATACCTGCTTTCGCAGGTATGACAAGGTTCGCAGGTATGACAAGGCTTTCGCAGGTATGACGAGGCGAACCGGTCAGTTTGAGCAAATAAATTTCTTTAGATGGTCTGCGCGTGGCGACTAAACGGGTTTTTGCCGGGCGCCGATTCGATGGCGATAGTAATCGAGAATAACAGCGGCCACAATTACGCAGCCTGTAATGATGCGCTTGGTCGGGTCCTTGACGACAAGCCGGTCCAGCCCGTTGCCCAAGACCGCAATTATCAGCACGCCGAGGAACGAGCTTATCACCGAGCCGCGTCCTCCCATAAGGCTGGTGCCTCCGATGACGACGGCCGCTATCGCCTGGAGCTCCAGGCCGTCGCCGGCCCTCGGGTCCGCCGATGACATTCGAGCGGTATGTATCACCGCGGCCACCGAGGTGAGAAACCCGCATAAAACAAAGACGGCAAGCTTGATTCGAGAGGGGTTGATCCCGGAAAGTCTGACGGCCTCTTCATTAGTGCCTATGGCGATCATATAACGCCCGAAGACTGTCCGCGAAAGCACTAATTGTCCGACCACCACGATGACAACGGCTATGACGAAGGGCAGGGACAGGCCGAGAACCGAGGTCTCGGCGACTACTTCAATCGGCCGGCCGATATAAATCGTTCGTGAATCGGTCACGAGGAGAGCGGCGCCTCTGGCAATTTCGAGCATCCCAAGCGTTACGATAAAGGAGGGCAATCGCCACCGGATCGCCACAAGCCCGTTCGCCGCGCCGCACAGCAGGCCGACGCCGAGACATGCGGCAATCGCCGTCGATAATCCAAGCTCGAACTTGACCAGACAGACGCCGAGCACGCCGCCGGCCAGGGCCATGACCGAACCGACCGACAAATCTATCCCCGCGATTATCAATACGAATGTCATTCCAACGGCAACGATGGTCCTGTCGGGAATCTGGCCTGCAATCATCAGGAAGTTGTCCGAGGTGAAGAAGCGTTCGCTCTTGACGGCAAAATAGATTATCAGCCCGGCCAGCGCCGCCGCCATGCCGAGGTAGTCCGCCAGATAGGCCCGGACGAAACGAAACTTGCTTTTCTTTTTGACAGGTCTCGCCATAAGCTCCTCGCCGCGCCTTGTCAAGCGTTCAGGTATTCACTCAGCGCCGCGGACATAATTTTCTCCTGCGTCCATTGACCGCGCCCAAACGTCGCGGCGACCCGGCCCGCCGACATTACCATTATCCGGCTGCACACGGCCATAAGCTCTTTGAGGTCCGAGGAGACAAAGACAATCGCCTTTCCTTCGTCGGCCAATTTTCCGAGCATACGGTATATCTCAAACTTCGCCCCGACGTCAATACCGCGCGTCGGCTCGTCAAAGATAAGAATATCGCAGTCCCTGTACAACCATTTTGCGATAACGACTTTCTGCTGATTTCCGCCGCTCAATTCGCCGACACTCTGTTCGCCGGACCGGCAGCGCACTGCGAGCGCTTTAACGTAGTGCTCGGCAACTATCCGCTCTTTGGAAGTGCTTATCCAACCGAGGCGGGCAAGGTCTCTTAATCGCGCCAACGTGATATTGGCGCGGACAGTCAGGCCAGGCAGTAATCCCTGCTCTTTGCGGTCCTCAGTCAAAAGAGCAATCCCGCTGCGCACGGCGTGCCGCGGGGAGCGGATTTTTGCCGGGCGGCTCGACCGCCCCAGGAATATGTCGCCGCTATCGGCGAGGTCGGCCCCAAATATCGCACGCATTGTCTCGGTCCGCCCGGACCCCATCAGGCCCGCCACGCCCAGAATCTCTCCGCGACGAACCTCGAAGCAGACATCCCTGACCTTATCGCCCAGGTTAAGCCCAACCACACGAAGGGCGACTTCGCCGGCGGCTTTTTCGGCATTTCGAAAGTGCTCGCGGCCGAGGTCGCGCCCGACCATTGCCCGGATTATGTCATCGATGCTCAAGCGGTCTGTCGAATCGGTTGGTATGACTGCGCCGTCCCTGAGCACCGTAAGGCGGTCGGCAATCCGCATGACCTCTTCTATGCGGTGCGATATGTAAATGATGCCGACCCCCGCGGCCTTGAGCCTCTTAATCTGCGCGAAGAGAAGCTCTATCTCGCTATCCGTCAGCGACGCGGTCGGCTCGTCCAGCGCCAGCACCCGGCAGCTTCGCGACAGCCCCGCTGCTATTTCAACCATCTGCTGCCGGCCAACGCCCAAGAGTCCCACGGGCGTGGATGGGTCGATATCACCGAGCCCCACCTTCTCCATAACCGCCCTTGCCGTGGAATTGAGCCTCCTGTAATTGACAAATCCGAGCCTGCTCGGCAGCCTCTCGATGAAGATGTTCTCGGCGACGGTCAAGGTTGAGATCAGGTTAAGCTCCTGCATCACGATTCGCACGCCGTGGGCCTCGGCATCGGTCCTGCCGGCCGGGTCGTAACATCGGCGAGACGCCGATGCCACAAGCTCCATCCGCCCCGCGTCCGGCGCAGCAACGCCGGCGATGATCCGCGCCAGCGTGCTCTTTCCCGCGCCGTTTTCGCCCACGAGGGCATGCACCTCTCCGGCCCGCAGGTCGAAATCGACGCCGGTCAGCGCGTGGACCCCGGGAAAGGACTTACTGATTCCGCGGACGCTCAGGATTGTCTCGGTTGGCTCAGCCTTCATTTAAGGGTTTCCGCCGTGACAAGATCAACCGGTGTCTCCCTGTCCACCGGCATGCCTTTTTTCGCAAGCATCTCAAGCGCATACTCGATGCCGTACACGGCCAGCTTGTCGGCGTGCTGATCCACCGTGCACAGGATACGGCCCTCTTTGAGCAGTGTCTGGACGGCTGAGATGTTGTCGAAGCCAGCGACCAGAACGGCGTCGGATTTGCCCGCCGCCTTCAGCGCAAAGACCGCGCCCAGGGCCATGCTGTCATTGGCGCAGAGAAAGGCCTTCAAGTCGGGATGCTCGGTGATTACGGCCGCGGCCACCTGGTTGGCCTTCTCCATCTCCCAGTCGCCCGACTGGGAGCTGATGATGTTCAGCCCGGCCTTTTTCGCCGCATCCTCAAAACCGAGTTTCCGCTGGATTCCGTTGTACGCATTGGGCATTCCCTCGATAATCGCGACCTTGTCGCCTTTTTGGAGTTTAGCGGCAAGACACTCGCCGGCAAGGGCGGCACCTTTGCGATTGTCGGGCCCGACAAATGGAATCTTTGCGTTCTTATCTTCCAGCACGTCCCGGTCGAACTTGTTGTCAATGTTGACTACGATGATTCCTCTGTCCATCGCCTTTTTGCAGACGGGCACGAGGGCCTTGGAGTCCGCCGGGGCGATGACTATCGCCTCGGCCAGCCCCACCATTGTCTCGACCAGCTCAATCTGCTTAGCCACATCCTCTTCGGTTTTGATGCCGACTGTTATGAGGTCGTATGCTTCGCTATGCTCTTTCCGGTGGGCGATGGCGCCTTCTTCCATAGTCTTGAAGAACTCATTGGCCAGAGATTTCATAACCAAAGCGATCCTGGGCCTGGTCGGCTTGTCCACCTTACTCTGCTTACAGCCGACAACTGCGATTACAAGGGCCGCCAAAGACAGTACAAGAACACCAGCAATTAACCTATTAGACTTTCTCATCTTTTTTCTCCTTGCGTGCACTTCTTTCTAAAAGCCTCGACCTCCCGCCTCGACGGCATAGAAGACTGCGCCCCCATTTTGGTAACGGACAGGGCGGCGACGTAATTGGCGAATAAGGCGGCATCGAAAAGCTTCTGTCCCTGCGCTAAGCCGACCGCGAGACTCCCTGCGAAGGCGTCGCCTGCCGCCGTTGCATCGACGGCATCCACTTCCACCGCCGGAACAAATCGCGCCCCTTCAGCGTCGGCCAGCAGGAACCCCTTTGCGCCCATAGTCAAAATGACCGCTTTAACCCCACGGCCCAACAAGCTCTTGCACGCAGCACGCGCCGAACTCTCATCCGCCACTTCAATGCCGGTAAGAATCTCGGCCTCTGATTCATTGGGCTTGAGCACGTCTATCATCTTGAGAAGCTCCGGGCCAAGCTCCTGCGCCGGCGCCGGATCCAGAATGAACGGAACCCTGCAATCGTGCGCCAGGCGGGCAGCGAATTCAACCGTCGCCAGCGGCACCTCGAGCTGCGCGACCAGCGCCCCGGCCGAGGCGATAACCGGCCCGGCCGCTTTCACGTCCTCGGCGGACAATTTCTGATTTGCCCCGGGCGCCACGACAATCACGTTATTGCCCGCGCGGTCAACCGTAATCAAGGCCACGCCGGACGGACATTCCTTTGTTTGAACGACGTATTCTGCTCTGACGCCCGCTTTCCTGAAGCTGCCAAGTGATTCGGCTCCAAAAAAATCGTCGCCCAGCTTGGCTACAAGGTACACCCTGGCCCCCAGTTTCGCGGCGGCGACCGCCTGGTTTGCGCCTTTGCCGCCGGGAGTCATTATGAAGTCTTCGCCCAGAACGGTCTGGCCAATAGCCGGTATCCGTGGCGATTTTACCACCAGGTCCATATTGGAGCTGCCGACTACGACGATTGTGGGTTTGCTCTGTCCGATTTCCAGGCCCCTTGAATGTCCCTTATCGCGTCGAGCCAATGGAAACTTTTTACTTCGTAAGTCTCTCAACCAGGAAGTCTTCGAAGGCGCCCAGGTCTTTCCATTCAGTCGCGCAATTAATCACTTTGCCGCCTTCGTCGATTCTCGTATATCCGTCGTCCGTAACCTTGATTTTCAGCTTTTCCATCTTAACCAGATTGGTTGACATACCGAGGTAAATGGCCACCGTATCGAAAAGGGTCGTGCTGCTCGAATTGACCTTTTCGTTCACACGCTTGGCAATTTCATCCTCGGAGAGTTTCTTGTCTTTGGCTATAGGCTCGGCGTACCACGCGCGATAGTTCTGCATCAGCGCCCGGGTCAAAACGCTGTCTTTCTTTAGCACCTTCTGGAATTTGCGGTCTTTGAGGTCAACTATACCGCAGGTATCGAGCGGCGTGATTGTCATATCCCACGGGGCCGTGAAGACCTTCTGCGCCTCCTTGACGAAAGCCTTGACATTATATTCGGCGCTGGGCTGTGCGCCGCCCCCGTAGCCCAGGCGGATGCTGCCGTGCATTCCGACAAACTCGGCCTTCCCGGCTATCCGAGGCTCCCGCTCGAGCGCCGCGGCGATGTTGGGCAGGGGACCTGTGGCTATCAGCTTAATCGGCCTGCGCGACTTCATAATGGTATCGATTATCGCCTTGACGCCGTCCTTGTGGACCTTACCGGGATAGGATGACAGGTCATAGTCTTTTGCCCAGGCGTCCTGCCTGTGACTGCCCGTATGCTGCTGGACCCCGATTCCGATAGGTATGTCCGTCCTGCCCACCGTCTCCAAGAACTTGGCCACGGTCTTTGCCTTTGATTCGGCGTTGCCCACGGCGGTCGTAATCAGCTTAACGTCAAACTCAGGGGATTGAAGAAGCAGCGCCAGCGCCCAGGTATCGTCAATGTCGTCGCAGATATCCGTATCGAAGATAACGGGTATCTTCCTCTGCATGGGCGAGGGAGAATTTGAAGCGCAGCAAATTAGCGCCCCAAACAGCAGCGTGAAAACACCTAAGACAGCAATCAGGACGGGCTTGGCCGGCAAAACGAATCCCCAGGGCTGTGCCTCCACTTGAACCTTCGTCGCACTCATACTTCAGCCTCCAAATTTCAAAAGACCATACAATGAACTATTAACAGATATAATGTAACGTCGGCTCCCGGCAAAGCAAGCTGATTTTCTCGGCGCGCACCAATCTGCTTGCGGGGGGGGCAGCCTCAAGCGCAGCTTGGGGATGGCAAAGCTCCGAGAGCGGTGCAACCATCCCCAAATCCTTAGGATTTGAGGCTGCCACACGATGTGGAACCGAGAGTTAATATTTGCCGGGAGTTATGCCGATAAAGCAATATATGTACATAATACCCGCAATCGACCTGCGAGATGGAAAATGCGTCAGGCTCATTCAGGGCGACTATCACCGCCAGATGAACTACGAGGATGACCCTGTGAAGCAGGCCGGGCAGTTCAGCGCAGCCGGGGCACAATGGCTGCACATAATAGACCTGGACGGGGCCAGGCTCGGCAGGCCGGTCAACACCGATGTCATATCCGCAATAGCCGATCTTGGACTTTTCAAAATTGAGGTCGGCGGCGGATTGCGCGACGAAGCCTCCATAAAGCAATTGCTCGATATAGGCGTCGAGCGGGCAATAGTAGGCACCAAGGCCGTCAGCGCCTTCGAGTGGTTCGGACAGATGGCCGAGAAGTTCAGCGGCAGGATTGCACTTGGCCTCGACGCACGAGGCTCGACAGTCTCCACACACGGCTGGACACAGGATGGGCCAAAGGGCCTGCTCGAATTTGCCGCCGAAGCCGCAAAGCTGCCGCTCGCCGCCATAATCTATACCGACATCTCGAAAGACGGAATGATGGCAGGCCCGAACCTCGAAAGAACGAAGGCGCTAATTGACGCGGTTGATGTCCCGGTGGTGGCTTCCGGCGGCGTAAGCCGGATAGCGGACGTCAAAGACCTCGTCGAATTAGGCGCTCACGCCGCAATAGTAGGCAGAAGCCTGTACGAAGGTGTGCTCAGTCTTTCCGATGCAATAGAGGCCGCAAAGTAGAAAATGCCTCGGATGAGTTGATAGTTGTTTGTTCATAGTTCATCGACGAACAATGACCAACGAACAACGAACAATGACCAACGAACAGCGAACAATGACCAACGAACAACGAACGCGGTGCCGCAGTTCGCAAGCAGATTGGTGCGGGGGTCAGGAGCTTGGCAGGGCAATCCAAAGCCTGGCCTTTTTTGTCCTGTTCTATCTATACCTCTGGCTCTATGTTGACCTGCGCCTCGTTTATTACAGCGCCGGAATGATTACGGAATTTCCCGTATTCTTCCGGGGCTGGGAATTCTTTCGCGGTTTCACACTGTACCCGGGCGGACCTGCCGAGTACCTCGCGGCGTTTCTGGCCCAATTTTTCTATTACTCCTGGTCCGCGGCGCTCGTCGCTACACTCCAGGCGTGGCTAATCTGGCTGTGCACCGGCTGTTTCCTCAGAGCCATAAACGCATCGTCGCTTCACCTGCTTCGTTTCATCATCCCGATTCTGCTGCTTGTTATATGCTCTCAATACACGTACCAATTCGCCGCCACAACCACCATATCGGCGGCATTGCTCTTTGTATGCCTGTATCTCAGGCTTACGCCGCCGCAAAACCCAGCAGCAGCTCAGGAGCAACACGGCGACGATAATCCCCTGGCGCGCAGCTTCTGCGCTATTGCGCTTTTTCTCGTTCTGTCTGTAGTTTTGTACTACATAGCCGGCGCCGCCTATCCGCTGTTCGCGGTGCTTTGTGCGGTTCGCGAGCTGCTTGCCGGGCGTCGTCGCCTTGCCGGCCTGTATCTGCTGTCCGCCGCTGCAATCCCGTACATCGAGGGAGTGCTCATCTTCGGCGTCTCTCTCAACAAGGCATTTACCGAGTCACTGCCGTCTTCGTGGAAGATAGACCTCTTTAGTGCCCGCACGACACCGGCGACGGCGACATACGCACTGTATGTGGTTGTCTGTGTGGGCGTCTTTGCAGTGGGCCTTTGGCGGCTGTTCACGGGCCGAGCGCACCACGTAGAAAAAGCCGCGAAGCCCAAACCCGGCAAAAAGCCAAAGGCAAAGACGAGCCGTAAATCCTTCAATCCGTTCGCCGCCGTGCTCTCGTGGCAAGCCCGCTCGGGCGCATTCAAGTGGTTTGTTGAATCACTCGTCATATTTGGAATTGCAGGCGCCGCCGCATTCTTCTGCCACAACAGCGAGCGAAGGACTATGCTCAAAGTTCATTATTATACCTGTCGCAGGATGTGGCCCGAGGCGCTCGAGGCCGCCGGCCACCGGTCAACCAGCTACTTTGTGATCAACGCCGTGAACCGGGCCTTATATCATACCGGCCGGCTTGGCTCCGAAATGTTCGCCTACCCGCAGCATCCGGATGCCCTGCTCCTGACCGGCGAAGACCGTGTCCTCGTATATTGGCATAAATTTGACACCCAGCTCGACCTCGGTTTGATAAATATGGCGCAAAAGGCCTTCACTGAATGTATGGAAGTCTATGGCGAACATCCTTTGATTCTAAAGCGCCTGGCTTTGATAAACATGGTCAAGGGCAATATCGGCGCCGCCAAGGTTTACCTCGGAGCACTGGCCAAGACCCTGTTTGACGCCGGCTGGGCCCGCGATTACCTGACTCGCCTGCAAAGCGACCCCAACCTCTCAACGGACGAGAACATTCAGCAGTTGCGCTCTATCCGCTTGAAAAAGGACCACCCCACAGTCGTCTTTGCAAATGAGAAGATGTTCCTGACCTTGTTAAGCGAGAACAGTAAAAACAGGATGGCCCTCGAATACCTGATGTCGTGGTATCTGCTCACGAAGCAGCTGGATAAGCTCGTGGGAAACATTGAACGTCTTAAAGAGCTCGGCTATTCTCAGTTCCCTCGACACTATGAAGAAGCAGTTCTCATTTATGCTTATGCCAGGAATGAGCCGGTGTTTCTGCACGGCTACGAGGTCAGGCCGGAGGCACGCCGGGAAATTGAGGGCTTCAGCGGAATCTTCAACAGTTACGGCAAGAATAAGCAGGCGGCCATTCACAAGCTGGTGGAAAACCACGGCGGCAGCTACTTCTTCTACCATCTCTACGGATTTTCCGGAGTGAAGAATTGAAGAAACACTATCGATACTTTTTGGTCCCTGTTGTAGTACTGTCGGCCGGGGTGCTGATTTATACGCTGTGCGGCAATCGGATAAGCCAGCCGGGCGGCGAGATTCATCCCGTTGGCCGAGCGCCACAAATTCATCCCGACTATTCCGGGACGGTCATCCCTGCGAACATCGCGCCTTTGAACTTTCTGATACAGGAGGACGGCTCACAATACTACGTCAAAATATACTCGCAGCAAGGGTCTCAGATTGAAGCCGGCGGCCGCTCGCCAAAAATTGTGATTCCTCAGCGCGCGTGGCGCCGGCTGCTGAATGTAAACGCCGGACAACAGCTTCATTTCGATGTTTCCGTCAGAGACAAAGCGGGCCGGTGGAGCCGTTTTGACACCGTCGCAAATACAATCGCCGAGGAGCCGATTGACGACTACCTCGTTTACAGGAAAATTCATCCGGCATACGGCGCCTGGAAGAGAATGGGCATTTATCAGCGCAGCCTGCGCAGCTTCGACGAATCGCCTGTGCTGGACAACACATACTTCGCAGAGGGGTGTCTTAACTGCCATGCCTTCTGTAACAACCGGACCGATAAAATGTTAATCGGCATCCGAAGCTCGGAATACGGCAGCTCCGCTTTGCTTGCTCAGAACGGCAAGGTCGAAAAAATCGGGACGAAATTTGGATACACCGCCTGGCACCCGAGCGGGCGCGTCGCTGCGTACTCGGTCAACCAAGTGGTGCAGTTCTTTCATTCAGCCGAACGCGAGGTTCGTGACGTGCTCGACCTCAATTCCCTGATCGCATACTATCTCATCGACAGCAAAACAGCGAAGACCGCGCCGGCCCTCGCCCAGAAGGATCGCCTCGAAACCTACCCGACCTGGTCGCCGGACGGCCGTTACCTGTATTTCTGCAGCGCGCCTTTGTCGTGGTCGGTTTACGACGTGATCCCTCAGCAGTACGACCAAATAAAATACGACCTCGTCCGAATAGCCTACGACGTTGACCGCGACGAGTGGGGCGAGGTCGAAACCGTCCTTTCAGCCGGAGACACGGGCTTGTCCATCCTGTTGCCGCGCATCAGTCCCGACGGCCGATGGCTGTTGTTCTGTATGTGCGACTATGGCTGCTTCCCGGTTTACCGGTCCAGCAGCGACCTGTACATTATGGACCTCAAGGCCGGCCGGGAAAACGGCCAGTACAAGTATCGCAGGCTAAGCATCAATAGCGACCAGAGCGAATCCTGGCACAGCTGGTCCAGTAACAGCCGATGGATTGCCTTCAGCAGCAAGAGGGGCAATGGTATGTTCACGCGTTCGTACCTGGCGTACGTTGACCGCGAAGGCGCCGTCCACAAGCCGCTGCTCGTCCCGCAGAAGGACCCGACCCACTATGACTCGCACCTTTGGACTTACAGTGTTCCTGAGCTTGTTATCGAGCCTGTCAAAGTGACAAAGGATAAGCTGGGGCGCGTTGTTCGGGGCTCCCGGAAAATACCGATAGATTTCCCCATCACCATGGCGACGCCCAAGGCCGGCGCCCTTCCCACCCACGATGAGCCGTGGATGCAGTTGCGCGAATAGGACGCCGATGGCCCTGGTTTCCGCTCGCAAGCGCCGAGCAATCGCCGCAAGCCCGCCGGTGCTTGGGCGGGCAAGCGGGGAATCTTGGAAAGCAATTGACAAGAAGGCAGCTCACTGTAATCCTATCAACTCAGGTGAGTCCGAGGTCGCCTGGAGTGGTATGTAGTACCGCGTTTCATAAATGGGACGACTATAGGGCAAATGGAATTTGGCTGTTTGAATAGATTTCTCCGCTCGCTTCGCTCGGTCGAAATGACGCTATAGTCGCAGTACTTGTGAAACGCGGTAGTAGCTATGTGTAGATGGGTTGGATATCTCGTGATTGGACTAAGCGTAGCTGCTGTTGCTGCCGCAGCCGTATGTCTAATCATTCTGTCCGCACCTGAACCTGGGGTGGAGGACATACTGGCGGCCTATCAGGAATCGGCGAGCTACGGCGGATTGACGATTGCGTATCCCCTCGATGAAACGCTTTTCCCCCCGGAGATTGTGCCCCCGACGTTTTGCTGGAAAGACGACAACGCCGACTGCGACAGATGGCTCGTTACAATCGAATTCCAGGACGGCGAAGGACGCATCAATTTCCTCACCCGCGAAGCTAAGTGGACGCCCGAAGCAGCGGTATGGGAGACCATAAAGCAGCGGTCGCTGGAGGGGCAGGCAAAGGTGACGATTCTGGGCGTCAATCGCAAGGCGCCGCCAAAAATCCTCTCGGCAAATCAAGTCCGCATCCAGACATCGCCCGACAAGGTCGGCGCGCCGATATTCTATCGGGAGGTGAACCTGCCCTTCATTGATGCCGTCAAAGACCCATCCCGCATCCGCTGGCGTTTTGGGGCGATTTCTTCGCCACAGCAGCCCCCGATCGTGCTTGAGAATATGCCTGTGTGTGGAAACTGTCACTCGTTCTCCAAAAACGCAGAAACACTCGCAATGGACGTCGATTACGCCAACAGCAAAGGCTCATACGTTATCACAAACGTCGCAGAGCAGATGGTTTTGGTCACCAGTGACATCATCACCTGGAACGACTACAGGAAGGAAGATGGGGAACAGACTTTCGGCTTGCTTTCTCAGATCTCACCGGACGGCAGGTTCGTAGTCAGCACGGTGAAAGACAAATCGGTGTTCGTGCCGACGCCCGACCTGGCCTTTTCGCAGCTCTTTTTCCCCGTCAAGGGCATCCTGTGCGTATATGACAGGCAGAAGCGCACTTTCCAGTCGTTGCCGGGAGCGGACGACCCAAAATACGTTCAGAGCAATCCGGCGTGGAGCCCGGACGGAAAATACCTCGTCTTTGCCAGGACGGAGGCCTACGACCTCAAACAGACAGAAGGCCAGGGCAAAGTGCTCCTTACTCGCGAAGAGTGCAGGGAATTCACCGAAGAGGGAAAGCCCTTTTTGTTCGATTTGTACAGGATGCCTTTTAATGATGGCAGGGGCGGCAAGGCCGAGCCGCTTGAGGGCGCATCCAATAATGGTATGAGCAATTTCTTTGCAAAGTACTCGCCGGACGGAAAGTGGATCGTGTTCTGCAAGGCGAAGAACTATATGCTGCTTCAGCCGGACAGCGAGCTTTACATCATCCCCGCCGAGGGAGGCGAGCCGAAAAGACTGCGCGCCAACACAAGTCGAATGAACTCCTGGCACAGCTGGTCGCCGAACGGCAAATGGCTGGTCTTCTGCTCGAAGGCCAACTCGCCTTACACCCAGCTTTTCCTGACCCACCTCGACGAACAGGGACGCAGCAGCCCTGCTGTCCTGCTGGATCGGTTTACCGCCCCGGATCGCGCCGCTAACATCCCCGAGTTTGTCAATGCCGATCCCTTTGTGATAAAGAACATTCGCGGAGAATTCCTCGACGATTACTCTTTTGTCAGAGCGGGCAATGAGTTCTTCAGGGCCGGGGACACCGACAACGCCATAGAGGAATACACGAACGCGCTGGAGCTAAACCCGAACAACGCGGAGGCCCATCGCCGGCTGGGATTCCTGCTGTACAACACCAAGGGAATGTACAAGCAGGGTATGGAGCATTACTACAGCGCTATGCGCATTGATCCCAACGACCCCCGCACACACTATGACCTTGGGATGGCCCTGTTGCATCAGCGTAAATTCGACCAGGCCGTCAGGTATCTGACGGAGGCTTTGCGGCGCACGCCACAAGGGATTGATAAGCAATACAACCTTGTAGATATGAACCGTAACCTCGGACAGGCGATGCTTTACAACGGAGATACGAAGGGGGCCGCCTTGTATTTGTCGGCAGCCGTTAACCTTGACCCCAACAATGCTGAGGCCCACTACACCCTGGCGACGGTGTTGGCTGCGCAGAGAGAAATGGACCAGGCGCTTGCACAGTACTCAAAAGCCGTGTCTTTGAAGCCGCAAATCGACACGTCCGCGACGCTGCATGACTTGCTCGCAATGAACTACGCCGGCGCCCGGCGATTTCACGAGGCCGTTGCGTCTGCAGAAAAGGCGCTCAAGCTCGCTCAAATTGCCGGTGATGAGTCTCTCGCGCAGGAAATCAAGGAACGGCTTGTACTATACAGACAACTAAGCAAAACCTCCCCTGAAAACAGCACCGAATGAACCCTGGCCGGCGGCATAGGCGTCTTCGTAACAGAGCGCCGAACATAAAGCAACCATCTGAAATTAGCGTTGATTTTTGCGGCGATATCGGGTAATTTATGGTCTGTGTGGCCTTTTGGAGCTGCTGTATGTATGTGATGGGTAGCGACTTCTGTTAGGAGTCTCGGCAGGGCCTGGATACCGGCCCCGAACACAAACGTTTAGTAACTAAAGTCACTCAAACTGACCGGTTTTCAAGAAAATGGCACGATAAGTTCTTATTCGACAGCGATATAGCACAGTGTGTCATTCCCGCGAAACTTGTCCTCGACCTGATCGGGGAGCGGGAATCCACTCACCCGGCAGACTACTGGATACCTGCTTTCGCAGGTATGACAAGGCGAGCAGGTATGACAAGGCGAACCGGTCAGTTTGAGTAAAGTCAGTGAGGGCAAATGGCAGTAAAGGTAGAGACACGAAGCATCGAATCATCGGCAGCTACTGAGATCTATATTTCAGCCACACCCCAGCAAAATGCACAGCCGCGTGAGCTGGCAGCAGAACTCTTCGGCGGCATCAGGGATGTGCTTTGCTCGAAAAATGCGAGCATCCTGCAGGAGCGGGTCTTCGCCACAGAAGCGGCGATGGATATTCTTTCCCGCGCGCGCCGCGAGGCATACGCGGGCAGCGGCTTGGACGACGGTGTTGCTCCGAGCTTTCTGGTCGGGGACGAAGGAACCATCGGTCCGATTGCGGGCGTGCAGGTGTATGCCATCAGCGGTGACATAGAGACCGAGGTAATTGAGCTTGACCGGGTCCCGCGCGGGCGGGTCCTTCTCGCGGCGGGCCACAAGCTTATCACGCTCTCCGGCGTTTCGGTTCCGCGCCTGGCGCACGCCACCGAACAGGCCGGGGCCTGCTTAGAGAAGGCCGAAGCCGCTCTGCGGGAACACGGGACCGATTTCCTTTCGGTAGCGCGTACCTGGATGTGGCTAAAGTGCATCCTTTCCTGGTACGACGATTTCAACCGCGTCAGAAATAAGTTCTTCACCGAGCGAGGTATGATCGGGGCGGGAACGCGCCAGTCGATGCCCGCCAGCACCGGTATCGGCCTGGGCGCAATCGACGGGAGCCGCTGCGCAATGGACCTGTTTGCAGTTCTCGAACCGCCCAGCTCCACTGCATACGTTCAGGCCAGCGGCAAACAACAATGTGCATTGGAGTACGGCTCAGCCTTCTCTCGCGCTTCACGGGCAATTACGCCCGGCGGGCAAACGGTATTTGTCTCGGGCACGGCTTCTATCGACGCAGCCGGCGCAACAACCAATATCGACGATGCGCCGGGCCAGATAAATGCGACTATCGAAAATGTCCGGGCGGTCCTCCGTGACATGGACGTCGCCGACGACGACGTTGTGCACGTCGTCGCCTATTGCAAGACAACAGAGGTCGAGCGCGTATTCAATAAGATAAAGGGCAAATTCGCCTGGCCTTGGGTCACGGCAATCTGCGACATCTGCAGGACCGACTTGCTGTTCGAAATCGAAGCCACCGCCGTAACGAAAAGTTGATGGGTGGATGAGAAGATGAGCCGGCAAGCTGGGGCGTGATGCACCCTCACCGGGCCGGGCGGTAACATTCCACAGGACCCACCACCGATGCTTCGTGTGCGTTGTCAAAAAAAAACTGCCGGATACTCGTACAGAGATGGCACTTGTCTGCGTAAAGGGGCGATTTTTTGTAGCCGCGTTTTGCGGCCCTGCCAAGCAGCCCGGCGGGACCGCGATTGAAGACCGTCTCGACGATCTCGCTTTGCGTCGGCTCAAACTGCCTCCAAATCTCATCGAGCGGCCGTTGGTTCACGTTCCCGATAATGATGCCGCTGCACGTGCCGCTAAAGACGTTGCCGAATGGGTCGATGTGAACGCCTTTGGCCCCGAGGAAATCCGATTTGCAGCTCATTGAAGCCATTGCTTCGATGGGTTCTGAGGCGGCCAGCTCGGCCAATCGGCCCGCGGCGCGACCGGTGAAGCGACAATGATAATCTTCTATTGCACGGACAAGCTGGGCTTTGCGCTGCTCCGCCGTCAGATTTTTCATCTCTACCGGATTTTCGAGATGCTTCCGCCAGCGAACGAGCACCCGCTCAGAACCAAGCATCTGCGTCGCAATCTCCGCCAATCGCCGGACCGGCTCGATATCCACGTATTCCTGGTGAAATGGGTCGGTGCTTATTTTGAGCCGGCGGACGCCAAGCTCATCGAGAATCCGCAGCCGTTGTGTCACGATCTTTTCGTCTGTGGCCCAGAAGCCGTTAGTCTCGACCAGGTCCGCCTCGCCAAGTCGCTGCGCGTGGGCCTGTTCAAGTATCTCTCGCAGCCGCTCCCAGTACAGGAATGGCTCTCCGCCGGTCAGATGCACCCTGGCGGATTCGCCGGCCAGCGTCCTGAGCGACCGCCAGGCGCCTATTGCGGTGTCAACGGGCATCAGACCGTCCTTGTCGGGCCCGCAGTTGTAGTAGCAGAACTCACAGGCGCAGTTGCATTTGTAGGTCAGTAACAATCCCGCCGAGGTCCAGACCTTGAACTTCGGCTGGTCCCTGCTGACAGAGCGGTTGTAGATGTTATCAGTTAGAGCAATCATAAGTATAGCGTACAGCGAATAGCGTTCGGCATCCAGCGTCAACTCGAGAGGTGCATCTGCGTATTGTAGTACCGCGTTTCATAAGTGGGACGACTATAGGGCAAATGGAATTTGGCTGTTTGAATAGATTTCTCCGCTCGCTTCGCTCGGTCGAAATGACGCTATAGTCGCAGTACTTGTGAAACGCGGTAGTAGGTAGATTTTTGTCCGCCCAAAACTCGAAATCCGAAGCCCTAATCACGAAACAAATCCAAACATTGGGTGTCGAGCCACCGCTGAGGAACAAACGCATCCTGTACCAGCAAGGATGCTTCAGCGTGCACGCAGAGTTTGAATCAGGGATAGACGCGCAAGTACGATTAAGATATAATACCGGCAGAAATCTAACCGCCAAAAAGGAGTATGTAGAAAATGGCCGGTCAAGAGCAATTTGTGGTTGACGTAAACGGCAAGAGGACAGGCGTCATTCTTACACTCAAACGATACCAAGAGATATTGGAAGACCTTCACGACCTTGCGGTCGTCGCCGAGCGCCGCGCCGAAAGACCGGTCAGCCTACAAGAGATGAAACACCGACTGAAGAAGAATGGCGTCCTACAAAGTCATATTCAAGTCAGCTAATCGGCGGGGCAAGCCCCGCCCTACAATACTTTCGTAGTGCGTAGAGGACTGGATTACCGCTCCTTCAACCAAGCTCACTTCGACACGCTCAGTGTGAACGCGTCAGAGTTTGCTCAGGACAGGTTTCGCTGGAGTGACGGAACTCAGCATTTAGAACTCTTCTTCAGGTGAATCTGAAGGACGGTGATGTCGGCGGGGGTGATGCCGTTTATTCGGGAGGCCTGCCCGAGAGTGCCGGGCCTGAAGGCGGAGAGCTTTTCTTTTGCCTCGGCCCGCAGATGCGGGATGCCCCGGTAGTCGAGGTCGGCGGGGATCTTTTTGTCATCAAGGCTCCGCAGACTCATGGCCAGGCGCTGCTGCTTTGCCAAATAGCCCTCATACTTCGCATCAATAATTGCAGCCTCAAGCACATCGCCTGCCAGCCCCATATTCCTGACCTCGGGACTCTCCGCCAGCGTTTCAGACAGGGTATTGCCCGGCTTGCGAAGCTGCTCCCACAGGCTTGTGCCCTGCGAGCGCTCGTTGGCGAGATAATTCTTGAGCCTGCTGATGTCATCGAGCTTTTTTTGAAATCGCGCCCATCGTTTCTCGCAGACAAGCCCGACCGATTTGCCGATTTGCGTTAATCTTCGGTCGGCGTTGTCGGCCCTTAGCGCCAGGCGATATTCGGCGCGGGAGGTGAACATCCGGTAAGGCTCGGTGAGGGCGCCCATAAGCTTCGCCGTCTCGGCGTCCGAGGCAATGCCCTTAGTCAGCAGGTCGTCAATCATCACGCCGATATACGCCTGGTCCCTGCCCAGGATAATCGGCTCCTTGCCTTGCAGCTTCTTAGCTGCGTTTATGCCAGCTATAATGCCCTGGCCCGCGGCCTCTTCATAACCGCTGGTCCCGTTTATCTGGCCAGCGAGGAAAAGACCCGAAATCTTCTTCGTCTCAAGATTGCTCTTTAGCTGAATTGGCGGGCAGAAATCGTATTCTATCGCATAGCCGTAATGAACGATGCGGGCGTTTTCCGTTCCGGGCATCAGCTTTAGTATCTGCTCCTGCACATCCTTAGGCAGGGAAGTGCTTATGCCGTTGCAGTAGATAGTCGATTTGTTTTCGTCTTCCGGCTCCAGAAAGACCTGGTGCCGCGTCTTGTCGGCGAAACGAACGACTTTTGTCTCGATGCTCGGGCAGTATCGTGGCCCAGTGGAGGTGATTTGCCCGGTATAGAGCGGCGCACGATTGAGGTTGTCGCGGATCAGCCGGTGTATCTTCTGGTTGGTGTAGGTAATCCAGCAGGGTATCTGCGGCCGGTTGATTCTGTCGGTCATAAATGAGAATGGAACCGGCTCTTCGTCGCCGTATTGGACTTCAAGCTTGTCCAGGTCAACCGTCGCCCCATCAAGCCTGGCGGGAGTGCCGGTTTTGAGCCTGCCGAGCTTCAGCCCAATTTGCTCGATGCTTTCGGAGAGGTCTTTGGCGGCGGGCTCGCCCAACCGACCTCCAGGGACCTGTTGCGCGCCCGTGTGCATCAGGCCGCGAAGAAATGTGCCCGTCGTCAGAATCACGGCCCCGGCGCGGTATGTCGTTCCATCGCTGCAGCGAACACCGGTTACGCTGTCGGCCTCGGTGATAATCTGCGCGGCTGTTGCCTCGACGATGGTGAGGTTTTCGGTCTGTTCGAGGCGGGTGCGGAGGTAGTCTTTGTACTTGTACTTATCGGCCTGCGCCCGGGGCGCCCGAACGGCGGGGCCTTTGGAGCGGTTGAGCAGGCGAAACTGGATGCCGGTGGCGTCTATCGCCAGGGCCATCAGCCCTCCGAGGGCATCGACCTCGCGGACAATCTGCCCCTTGCCCAGGCCGCCGACGGCGGGATTGCAGCTCATCTTGGCTATCGTATCTTTGCTGATAGTGACCAGGCATGTTTGGGCCCCCATTTTCGCGGCGGCATACGCGGCCTCCACGCCCGCGTGACCCCCACCTACAACAATACAATCAAAATCGTTCGATTTCGTTCTGCCGGACATAGGCAGTCAGTATAGCTTTCTGAGCTTTCTAATCAAGGCTTGACATTGATGCCATTTCGCCAATACTATGAAATCAAAAGATTACTGGATTAAAATTATGGCTAAAGAAAGCAAAGAACAGTCATTCGGGATGAATAAAAGCCCAACAAATCGCACCAGCCGACTGCTATTAGCGGCGGCTGATCTCCATTGTTGTGTGCTTTGAGAGGTTGAAATTGAAGGCAAGCAGGTAATCGCAGCCCGCCCGCGAAGCGAGATCCACTCTGGATGCTCAATGTTCGATCAAATTACTTGATTCTTCAAACTCTATATGGTATTCTTATAGCGGTGTTCTGTAACGCATGATTTGCATGCTTGTCATTGCGAGGTCTGTTTTGTAGGCCGTAGCCCCTGGGGGGCTGTGCTTTGCTCGCAATGACACGGGGCATTTAGACCGTGCAGGGCGACAGAAGCAGTCAGAAATGAATAAAAAGATTCTGAAAATAACTTCCATACGTGACAGCGACGAGCATAATTACTGGGGGGAAAAATCCTATCTTGAAAGGATCGAGGCCTTAGAAAAATTAAGGAGAATTATATTCGGTTATGATCCATCTACCGAAAGACTTCAGAGAACTTTTA
>CAYGZM010000051.1:0-25214 GCA_964354365.1 uncultured Pirellulales bacterium | reverse complement strand
CGCCCGGGAAGCTCTCTTTGATTCCAAATCCAAAAACCCGTCTCATAACTTCTACAATACCCTCGTTTCAAGACAGTCTTGTGCTCTTAGTTTCGGCCTACACCGCAAGAGACCTGAGTTGATAACCCGGCCGACAGGACCGAGGAGCCGGATCACGAGCAAAAAACCTCTGTGAATACCCCTTTTCTGACGAATAAACTATAAGAATTGTTCCGGGGTAATCAAATCGGGCGAAACGAAGAAATCCGCGACTTTCTGCCGGTCCGATAAGACTGAGTGTGAAGTGAATTGATGAAAACGCCGCAGTGGGATTATTATCGGGATAAGACTCTTGCAAAATTGCAGGTTAGACCTGCAATTTTGCAAACCTCCTGATCGGAATTGCTCCAGGTGGATTACGAATCACGCGGTGAAAATCTCGTTTGCCAAATCCTGACCGGCCTGGCTTGCATAATAGTTCTTGACGACTTCCCGGCCCTCTGTCTGGAACTTCCCCATAGAGGAAAAAACGCCAACCTTCATAAGAAACAGGATAACAGCGCAAGCCGCCAGATTTGCCACCGAGTGCCCGTACTTGCCAAACGTCTCAACCAGCCCCGGCCGGGGCAGCATCTTTTCGAGCTTGCGAGCCTCAGGCGCCTGGCGAAGGCTGTGTTTGAGCACGCCGATGGCCTGAGCGTTGGCGCGCATCAACAAATCGGTCCGATGAGGCTCAGCCTTCATTGCCGATAGCGCAAGGCTCACCTTGCCAACGGCGGCGAGACGCTGGCGGCACCTCGGACAATTTGCCAAATGCTGCTGCACCCAGCTCGCTTCGAGGCCCAATCGGCTGTTTATCGCCTCATACAGCCAGGTTCTGATTCGTCTGCACTTGTTCGCGCTCCCGTCAGACTTGCTTGTTGCCTGGGAGCCTTTGATTTTAGTTATGATTCCCATTGTCGTTCTTCTCTTTCTTTACCCATCCACACTGCTAATAACTGGATTGCCTTGCATCTATACACCCTTGCCGTCGCCGCTGTTATACCCAGCATCTCGCCTATCTGTGCGTACGACAGTTCCGCAAGGTCGCGCAGCACAATGACGTTTCTTAGATGTTCGGGCAATTGGGCCATACAGCACCTCAGAGTTTCCACAAGAAACTTTGAATCAAGCTCTTTTTCCGGCGAATCAACGCCCCTGTGGGCGTCAACAACCCGTGACAACCTCTTCTTCTCGGCCACCCTGTGCCGCAGCGCCGAGATTGCTATGTTGCTCGCGGTGCGGAAGACGTAGGCTTTGACGTGCTCAGGCTTCTGCCGGGCCTGGTAATGAGCAAGCTGCAGAAAGGTGCTTTGGTAAGCATCACAGACATCCTGCTCGTTGCCTAATATCCGCCAGAGCATTGTGACTAACTCCTGCCCGTAGCGGTGCATCGCAGAGAGTATCCACCACTGGCTCTGATCCACCGTCTCGGCGACGGCGGAGCTGAAAAGCAGCTCGCGACTAACGGCCTTGCCAAACATAAGCGCCCAATTCGACAATAATATCAGATGCTTCTAACTCTTATGACGCAGAGCCTGACAATATGTTAACAAAAAAGTTAGGGTAGGTGGGGAAAAATCCGCCTTTTTATGGATAACATTGGCCCAGGGCGTCGCGTCTTACCTGTGGAAACTAAATACCTCGGATGTGCAATCCGACGGAATTGGAGCCACAGGATTATGGCTATAAGTAATTGCAGAAAAAAGTCTTACGAACAGGAACCAGAGGCCCAGGACGTGGTATCTTTGGTGAGCGACCTGCTCGACAAGGCCGCGAAGTCCGCCGCAAGCGACATCCATTTCGAGCCAACCGACTCAGCACTGATAGTGAAATTCCGCCTCGATGGCGTTCTGAATCCTATCGAGAAACTGCCCAAATCGCTGTCCGAGAACGTAATCGCCAGGCTCAAGGTCCTGGGCGGGCTTCTGACATATCGCAACGATATACCGCAGGAAGGCCGCATTCTAACCAGCAGTGTTGAAACGGTGTCCCGAGCCTGTCGAGGGAACGAAGCCGTTGTTGACCAGAGGCTTGCGATCTTCCCAACGATACACGGCCAGCGGGCGGTCGTCCGCCTGTTCTATAAGAACAGAGGGCTTGTGGAATTGGAGCAATTGGGGTTCTCAAGGAACATATTGGAGAATCTCAAACGAATCGCCGCCAAAAGCGAGGGCGTTTTGCTTCTGACCGGGCCGGCTGGCAGCGGAAAGAGCACCACAATGGCCGCAGTTCTGCGACACATATTGAAAACCTTTGGCGGAAAGAGCGTTGTCACGCTCGAAGACCCGGTGGAAATCCGGATTGACGGGGCGACGCAGGTCCAGATTACGCCCCACGGCGAAATGACATATCCGACGGCCCTGCGATCCCTGCTCAGGCAGGACCCCCAGGTCTTAATGATTGGCGAAATCCGCGACGCCGAGACCGCAAAGATAGTTATCGAAGCGGGACTGACCGGACATCTGCTGATGAGCACAATGCACAGCGGCGCCCCTGCCGGTGCATTTCTGCGACTGCTCGAGATGGGCATTGAGCCTTACCAGGTGACCTCAAGCGTCTCAGCGGTGCTGAATCAAAGACTCATCAGGCGGCTCTGCGAAAAATGCAAACAAAAAAATGAAACAACCGGCCTGTTTGACGCAGCCGGATGCGAAGAGTGCCTCAACACCGGCTACAAAGGCCGAGTGCTGATAGCCGAAATGGTCCAAATGAACGGGCAACTGCGAAAGGCGATTCTGGCAAAGGCCGACATGGAGCAGCTCGAGGGCATCCTCAGAGACAGTGGTCATACGAATATGCTCGATGACGGGCGGTGCCTAATTGAACGTGGAATCACGACGCAGGAAGAGTTGAACAAGGCTTGTGGAATCGTGTGATTGTCTTCGGATACAGGGGACACGTTATGAAATACACCTTTGTCTGCTTTGTCGTCTTATTTTTCGCCGCAGGCTCTTCGAATCTGCAGGCGGTCGAAATGACGCTCTCCCCGTCCGCAATGCCCGAGCCGCCCGGAAAGTGCCTGCTCTTCCCAAAGCCTGACACGCTCAAGGATGCGGACGCCGTGCCGCTTTATAGCAAAGCCGCCCAATCATTGCCGAATGATCTCAATACAGATCAAATTAGTCAGTGGCTCAAGAGTCCTCTGGACAAGCTACCACAGGACGAGGTGAAATCTATCCTGCAGCAGCTCAAGCCTGCTCTGCAAACAGTTGAGCAGGCCGCCGCCTGCAAGCTGTGTAACTGGCCTGCCTTCACGCCCGGCACAATGCCTGCAAATCTCCGCGAATATCGCGCACTCGCACAGGTCCTCGCCTTGAAGGCTCGTTTTGAAATAGCGCAGGGCCGCTATGACCAGGCGGCGAGTACTATACGAACCGGGCTTGTTGCTGCAAAACAAATAGGCGAAGGCCCTACATTGGTTCAGGGCCTTGTTGGTGTGGCAATCGGCGCCTTGACTCTCAGGCAGGTGGAAGAGTTTGTCCAGGGCGCCGTTGCTCCCAATACCTACGAGGCGTTGCGCCAATTGCCGAAGCCGTTGGTCGATCTGAATAAGCCCATAGCTGTCGAAATGGCCAGCCTCAAATCAGACCCCAAGCTCAATGTCGTGACCCGACTGGTGATGGAGCGCCAGATAAAACCGGCCCACGACCGCGCACTCTTGACAATGAAGAAATTGGATCGACAGGCCGCAGCGCTGCAGTGCATCGAGGCCCTGAGGTTTTACGCCGGCACGCACAACAACAACCTCCCAGAAAAGCTCAGCGAGATAACCCAAGCCCAGGTTCCCGATGACCCGATCATCGGCAAGCCGTTCGGCTACAGTTGTATGGGCGCAAATGCCACCCTCGAAGCGCCGCTCCCGGAAGGAGGAAATGCCAAAGATGCGATGCGATATGAGCTGAAGCTGAGAAAATGAAGGTCGAATATCTATCCTCTGCAATCAAAGGAACACAAGATGGCGATATTTGAATACAACGCACTGACATCGGCAGGCCGCTTGATGAAGGGCACGATCGAGGCCGCAACGCCGCAAGAGGCCGGCGAAACACTCGAACGGATGCAGCTTGGCGTCAATTCGATTGAAAAGGCCAAACTCGAAAAGCCCAAGACGGCCATCGGCAGAAACGAATTCCTGCTCTTTAACCAGCAGCTCGCCTCAATAGCCAAGGCCGGGATACCACTCGAAAGAGGCCTGCGCGAGCTCGCCGCCGATGTCAGCTCAAGTTCGATGCGCAGGCTGATTGACGATATAGCCGGCGAGCTTGAGGCGGGCGTGAGTATTGAGGAGGCGTTTGAAAAGAGACAGAAGCGTTTCTCGCCCCTTTACGGCCGAATACTCAAGGCTGGCGTCGAAACCGGCAGGCTGAGCGAGATGCTAACCAGCCTCAACAGACACCTGGAGCTGGCCAATCAGACCAGGCGGATAATCATCGAGGCTATGGGCTACCCTGCGGTCGTCCTCGCCCTCAGCGCCACCGTCATAACAGGCATATTCATATTCATAATCCCGCAGTTCGGGACTATACTAACGGAGATGACAGAGAGCGCAAATCTGCCGAAATTAACCCAGTTGTTCTTGGGCATGGCCAGGAACGTTGTGCCCTTCTGGACCGCGGTCGCACTCTTTATTGCAGCGATAATCCTCGCCTTTGGCATGTGTTCGTCGTTCACCGCCGGCCGCAGGTTGAAAGAGTCGCTGTTCCTGAGGATTCCCGTCCTCGGCAGAGTATATCACGCCAGCGTGCTCAGCAGGATGGCCGAGGCGATGGCTATGATGGTCGCCGCAGGCTGTGATATGCCGGCCTGCCTAAGATTAGCCGCAGGCTCCACGGCAAGCGAAAAGCTCGTCCTCGAAAGCGAAATCCTCGCCTCGCAGGTTGAGCAGGGCGCCAACATCCTTGAGGCAGGGCAGTTCTGCCGCGTGATCCCACGGTTGTTTCTATATTCGATCCAGTTGGGCGGCCAGCGCAACGAGTTGCAGGACAATCTCTACAGCCTCGGCCAGATGTACGCCGAACAGGCCAGGTTTGGACAGGCGCGACTCCAGGCCGTCCTGCTGCCGATTATGATTATCGCCGTCGGAGCAATAGTGATGCTGTGTATCCTTGCGATGTTCCTGCCCATGATAAAGATTATTAGTTCGTTGACTGTATAATGACCGCTGAAGAAATCATATTAATTGCTGGGTTATTGTTGGCCGCTTTCTACGTTATTCTTGGGCTTAGAAGGCCTGGAGCAGCCCTGATTACCGTGCCAATCGTGTGTGCTGGCTTTGTCTGGGCGGCGGTTCTAACCGATGCCCCTGCTGCCGGAGCGGCAGCTATGGCACTGGTTCCTGTAATCTTCTTGGCTGCCCAGATCACCGTGTTGCTTTCGGGGCGCAAGTTGGACGAGCAAAAGTGGCCTCAGATTTGGGCCAGGTTGCTGCTTTGGGGTTTCGCGCTCTTGCTTTTCATCGTGACCAGCCTTTTTGCCGTAGCCAACCTGCCCGCTTTTCAATTCCCATTCTTGTTGCTTGTTCTTTTGGCAATTACATCCATAGGCGCAGCCATCAGCTATGGGCTGACATCCCGCCATGCAACCGCCACGTATGTCATCTCCACGATCGGCTCGAGTATGCGGCAGAACCTGCCTTTGCCGATGGCCCTCGAATCCGCCGCCGGCGGACGGGATGACAGCCGCGCAAGAATCCTCAGCAGTATAAGCAAGTGGCTTGTCCAGGGCTTTTCGCTCAGTGAGTCGATCAAGCGGGGATTCCCAAAATGCCCGGGTTACGCCGTTGCAATGATAACCGCCGCCGAGCGGATTAACCAGCTTCCCCTTGCATTCAGCAGCATTGAGGCGGATATGGCTGAAAAGGCCGATGAGAGCAGGAAGCTCCGACCGGTCACTCCATACTACCCAAATCCATATTACCCGCTCGTGTTGATCTTCTGCGTGGGCAATATCGTCTGGGCGGTGTTGACGTTTGTTATGCCGAACTTTAGCTCGGTCCTTGCAGAAATGACCGAAGGAGCTGAATTACCTGCGGCTACTCAATTGCTGCTGCGAATCGTGTCATTCATTGCACGGGATCGCGGTGTATTGTTCTTTATAGCACTGGCCTTTATGGTTCTTGTGGTCGTCCCGTTCTGCATTTACGTCAGGTTCCGCCGGCGCCGCCCGCACGAGCCTTATACGACCTCGCAGATTGGCGACTTCATCAAGTGGCATCTACCCGTTTTCCACGGCTTTGAGAAGAACTACTCGATGCTGCAGACTGCCGAGATACTGAGGCTCTCGCTCAACGCCGGCGGCACGGTCAATGAAGCGATTGACAGCGCCCTTTCCCTCGATGTGAACGGCTGCTACAGAAAACGGCTGCAAAAATGGCTCGAAAAGGTCGAGGCCGGCCAGAATATCGCAGCAGCCGCAAGACAAACCGGAGTCGGCAGCGGCCTGGCGTGGGCGTTCGATGAGCAGGCCAATCAGAATACCCCCGCTGTCCTTGAAACACTCGAATCATTGTATCGGTCCAGCTACAGCTACCGCGTCAATCTCGCCAGGTTCATAATGTCTCCCTTTGTGACCCTCATTATGGCGTCAATCGTCGGTTTTGTAGTCTATGCAATATACTCGGCGCCGGTCGCGATCATTCATCAACTGGCCGAAACAGTCTATCCATAGCTAAGAAGATGGAGCAAAGTCGTGTCTCGAATAAACGCTAAACATCCCGGTTTTCTGCTGACCGAAATGCTCGTGGCGACAGCCGTTATGGGGCTTATCTTGACGGGCCTGGCATTGGCCATGAACGGCTTTGCAAAGTTCAACCGCTACCAATTAGTCAGGCAGCGCTGCATTGCCGCCGCCCAGGCCCAGCTTGACAGCATCACCGCAACGGGTAAATCCATCCCCCAGGAGGACTTTCAACGGCTGTGGCCTAAACTCACAACATCCGTCAAGAGTTCGCCGGGCGCCGGCCAATGGGAGGCAATGACCCTGATCGAAGTGACAGCGACCGGAAAGAGCTTCCGCAAGGAAGTACAGGTCCGGCTAAACAGATATGTCCTGGGCGATTACACTCTGAAAGATGATTCAAAGATGAATCCACTCGCAAAAGAGGACTGACTTATGCGCAAAGGATACACACTTACCGAGCTGATGGCGGTGCTGTTCTTCTTCCCCGTTGCCGCCCTTGTTCTGGATGGATTGTTCAGGACGCTTGTTCGCGACATACCGCGCTCATCTGACATAGTCCGGGAGAATACTTCCCTGCTCAGTGCGCTCGAGCATATCCAGGACGACATTCAAAAAGCCGGGCGGCTCCCGGAGGCCGTCGAGGGATACGCCGCCGACGCGAACGCCCTGCTGATTGAGCATCCTGATGAAGTGATTCGCTACGAATCAAAGGGTGGCAAGATTCTAAGACACAAGCTGGGCAAAGACCGCAACGATAGTCAAGCCCCAACCGTCTGGTCCGTACCGAATGCAGAAATACAATGGCGTCTCTGGAAGAAAGACGGCCTCGGCTACGCCGTCGAGGTGCACACCCACATAAAATACAAGCTTCGAGAAAGATTCCAGGAGAAAATGGCCAATTCGCACCTGTACTTCCTCGGCGCTCCGTGAAAGACCCCGCACTAATATGAAAAAGACCAGACAAAACGGCTTTATACTGATACTCGTCATAGTGTCAATAGCCCTCATCGGCGCTGTAATGTTCGTGCTCACCGACGACTCGAATACGATGCTATTCCAGTCGGACAGGGCCTATCTCCGGGCCGTCCAGCGCAATCTAATCGCAAGCGGCCAGGCCTGGGCGAGGCACAGCATCAAGACCCAAACAACAGAAACCTTCAACAAACCGACCGAACTTGATGTCACTAATCTGAGCGCCCGTGGCTCGGCGTTGACCGTTACCATAGACGCCCCGGCGGACCGAAAGCCGCAGGTGCAGATAGATACCTCTTGCACCCGCGCCAGACGCACCTTGACAAGCCGCGACAAATACGAAATTAAGAGTCTCTAATAAGAAGAATGACGCTGTTCTGTCATTCCCGCGAAAGCGGGAATCCAGAGACATCGCCCCGCTTAAACGTCCATTTTGATGTAGCTTCTAACCCATGCCAATCCATACAGCACACTGAACAACCCCACGCACAACAACAAGAACCTCCAATGGACATACCCCTTCTCACGCGCACTTCCGAGTATCTCCAGGCAGATTCATTGCACACCACACGGCACTTCGATATTATACTACGTACAAAAAGTAGATGCGCTTCTCGGATACGTTGTCTGGGTGGCATCCTCAAACCCGAAGGGTTTGGGGATGGCCAGCAAGACTGGTAGGGTGGGCTTCAGTAGCTCGTAGGGTGGGCTTCAGCCCACCATCAGACTAAGATGCAAAACCAAAAGAAAGCTTATATCTATGCCTGCAGCGCGGTGCTGTTCTGGTCAACCTCCGCCTCCGCCTTCAAGATATGCCTCTCGCCCGACCATCTCAATATGCCCGTGTTGCATCTTCTATTCGGCGCCTCAATTACGTCCGCCGCCGCGTTGTTCGTTAATCTGTTGCTCTCGAGGAAGCTGGTCCTGCTCAAGACCCTTTCAAAAAAAGACTTCCTGTGTTCGACACTGTTAGGATTTTTGAACCCGTTTTTGTATTACGTCGTCCTGCTCAAAGCCTACTCGATACTGCCCGCCCAGCAGGCCCAGCCGCTCAATTTCGTCTGGCCGCTCACGCTCGTCCTGCTGTCTGTCCCGATGCTCAAACAGAAAATCAAACCGCGCGACATCCTGGCCATACTGATTAGTTTCTTCGGCGTGCTCGTCATCTCAACCAAAGGGCACATCCTGAGCTTCAAGCCCGCCCACCCGCTCGGCGTACTCCTGGCGACCGGCAGCTCAATACCCTGGGCGATCTTCTGGATATACAACGTCAAAGACAAACAGGACGCCGTTGTCAGGCTATTTCTGAACTTCGTATTCGCATCCGCCTACGTATATGTCGCGCTGCTGCTGCTCGGCGAACTGAGAATCCCGACCCTAAAGGGCGCACTCGGCGCAGGGTACGTCGGCCTGTTCGAGATGGGAATCACATTCCTGATCTGGCTCAAGGCGCTAAAGTTCTCCCAAACCACCGCCCACGTCACGAACCTCATCTACATAGTCCCGTTCTTTTCGCTTCTCGTTATACACTTCGTCCTCGGCGAACAGATTCTTCCCTCAACAATAGCAGGAGCAGTCTTTATCGTCGCAGGTATAATCCTGCAAAAGCTGCCAACTCCCCGCTAACCCTTTCGGATTTGACGCTTTGAGGCAACAGCATGAACGGGTATAATGCTGCCGCCGTCAGGGAGGATAGGGCGACGCTGGGAAGCGACCTGAGCGCCCTGATGGTGGCGTACCAAAGCTAAAAAGCAAGAACGGAGGCACATAAAATGATTATGAGCAAAACGCATTCACTCCTCGCAGCTTGTGCGCTGATTAGCTTGGCCGTGATAGCTGGTAGGGTGGGCTTCAGCCCACCATTACACCGGGCGATGGCCAACAAACCCACCGAAGAAGAATTGTCGCTCGACGCAAAGGCTGAGGCTCGAATCCTCGGCGTGCTCGACGAGCTGTACAATGAGCCTAACGGGATGTGGAACGTTACGCCCGAAGACGGCAGGCTGCTGCGAGTGCTCACCGAGACTATGGGCGCAAAGCGCGTCGTCGAGGTCGGCACGTGCATCGGCTATTCCGGTATCTGGTTCTGCCTGGCCCTGCGGACCACTGGCGGCACGCTCATCACCCACGAAATCGACGACTACCGGGCGTCTCTGGCCCGCGAAAACTTCAAGCGGGCCGGCGTTGATAAAATCGTCACGCTCGTCGAGGGCGACGCCCACAAAACCGTCACAAACATAAAAGGCCCAATCGACATCCTCTTTCTTGACGCCGATAAGACCGGCTACCTCGATTACTTAGACAAGCTCCTCCCCTTAGTCCGTCCCGGCGGCTTGATCTTAGCTCACAACACTACCGACCGCGCCGCCGAAATGAAGGACTACATAAACGCCGTCACCACCAACCCCAACCTTGAAACCATTTTCCTCCACAAAGAAGGTCCCGGCCTCGCCCTAACTCTCAAAAAACGCCACACAAGGCAAAGCAACTGAGATTGTCCGCAAATCCAGCATTTAGGCCCGCAGAAAGCCGCTTTTCGGCTTTTTTCTGCGACCCGGCTCGTTGAATCGGACGGAAAATTGTTGAAATCTCGACGATGTTTTTGTATTATGGGACGTGTGTGCACAGCAGTTTTCCAGTGAGACTTATTAGGAGAAATGCCGGATGAAACGAACAGCCCTTTCACTGATTGTCTTGGCGACGGCCTTGACGTTTGCCACCCAGGCCCGTTGCGACTACACCTACAGTTACACGACCATAGACTATCCCGGAGCCGTCGGGACCTGGGCGGAGGGGATCAACGATACGGGTCAAGTCGTCGGATGCTATCAAGACGGTACGGGCATACACGGTTTTCTGTACGATGGGTTGAGCACATACACGCGCTTGGATTATCCCGGGGCCTCCCGTACCTGGCCGAGCGGTATCAACAATTCGGGCGACATCGCCGGCTACTTCAAGGTTGGCAGCAGAGAGCATGGCTTCTTTTATAACGGCAGTACTTATACGGCGATAGACTACTCCGGGTCCTTAACGACTCGGGCCCACGCTATCAATGATTCGGGCCAAATCGTCGGCATTTATTATTACCAGCGCACGACCACCTGGACCTATTACGGTTTTATCTATGATGGCGGGACATACACAACCATAGAATATCCCGGCGCTACGGAGACTTATGTCTATGGCATCAACAATTCCGGCCACGTCGTGGGACGCTACCAGGTAGGCAGCGGGCATCGTCACGGCTTTCTCTATGACGGGGCAACCTACACAACAATAGACTACCCGGGCGCTCCGGACACGTACTGCTACGGCATCAATGATGCAGGCCACATCGTCGGGGCGTACAATCTCGGAATCGGGAAGTATCACGGGTTCATCTATGACGGCGTGAACTTTGCAACGGTGGATTACCCAGGTCAGGAATCGTGGGCCGATGCCATCAACAATCAGGGCCGAATCGTCGGATATTACTACCCAGACGGGAACTACCACGGCTTTATCAACTGCCCGTCGGCTTCCAATCCCGGCCAGTCCGATACGGATGGGGACACCGTATCCGACACCTGCGATAACTGTCCCAATGACGTCAATCCGCTTCAGGAGGATTCTGACGCAGATGGGGCCGGCGACCTCTGCGATAACTGCCCCAATGACTTTAGTCCACTCCAGACTGATTCCGATGGAGACGGCCTGGGAGATATATGCGACAACTGCCCGAATAATGCCAATCCCCTCCAGGGCGATTCGGACGCAGACGGCGCCGGAGATGCCTGCGACAACTGTGCCGGCCTTGCAAATCCCGATCAGGAAGATACGGATGGCGACGGCTTCGGAAACGCATGTGACAACTGCCCCACCAGGAATAACCCCGATCAGACGGACACCGACGGCGACGGCGAAGGCGATACGTGCGACTGCGACGATTTACTTCAAGGCCCCCTCGAATCGGGGATAGACTGCGGCGGGCCGTGTCCGATGTGTGTCGATTGCGAGTGGTGCGGAGACAACATCGAGCCGATACGCCTGAGGGGACGCCCCAACGACGGCTATATCGACATCGTCTTTGTCCCCCACGATTCCTGGCAGGGAAACATGCCTGCATTTATAGACTATACCCACACCTTGGTGAGGGACTGGTACTTCAACCTCGATGAGCTGACGGTCTGTCCCGACGCCGACGCCGACGGCAACTGCGACATTTTTTCGATACCCTTCGACTTCAGGGATCGCTTCAACTTCTACTATGATGCCTCCGGCTGGGGCGATGACCCGGGAGAAGGCTGGTACTGGACATTCGGCGGAGAGCTGCCCGGAGAACACGAGTACAGCGACTTTCTGGCATGGTGCGTTCCAGTCTGTGTCGGCGTCCCATTCGGCCTGGGCTGCTTATGCTTGCCCGAAGAGCCGGAGCACTTCTGGGGCTATGCATCGTTCGCCGACGTCGCCGCAATAATCGTTGACGACACGGTTGCTGATATACATGCAGTGACATACCCCATCGGGCCACCATCGGGGGGCGGGACTCATTTCATCGCGGACGACCCGAGAACAGTCCTGCACGAAACGGGACACGCCCTCTTCGGCCTAATCGACGAGTATCGTTGGGAAGACAGTGAGACCTGGTACAACCTTATGCTGCAGTACGAGGACCTCTCCAGGCCTTACAACGTCTGGAGAAACGATTTCGGCACGCTCGGCATACCCAGATGTGAGGACTTTGTGCGTGATTCTGGTTTGGATGTTTATGGATTGGATCCTTGCGACTGCCGCATATTCACACGCCCAGACTACCATGTCTATGGCTTCGTCAGGGTGGACCCGGACCCGGATATCATGAACGACCAAAAACAGGATATAGACGGAGACGGTGTAATAGATGCACGGTTCCAGGGTGCCGATGCACAGGTTATAAGGCACGTGTTCAACGACTGGCCCGGCTGGCTTGGAGGAGGGACAGCGGCGATGGAGGCCAGGCTGGAGGCTGATTCGCCTGCAGAGCCATTGAGGGGCGTTTTGACGTATGTACGATTCGACAGTAACTCGTTTGAGGAGGCGTATTCCAGGGTGGTTGCCCACCATCCGGATACATTTGTGACGGTGGAGCCTTTCACGGTGGAGGTGCTTTCCTCCGACGGCGGGATCCTGGACGCCTTCGGAATCGCGGATCCGAGATATGCCCACGGCGGCAAATTGATCTACAACGACAACGTCATCATCCCCTTGAACATCCCCTTCCATGAGAATCTGCGAGAGGTCAAGATATACGATACCGCGACCGCGGAGCCGCTCGGCTCGATAGACCTTGCCCCGGCGATCTATACATTCTGCTATGAGAACAGCTATCAAGACCGGCACTGCATGACGATTGACCTGGATAACAACGGCATACTCGATATTGACGAGCCGGAGCAGTGGACTCGCGAGAACGCGCTCTTGAAGATTTGCCAGGATAGCAACTCGCCGCAGTGCCTGGCCCTCGACTGGGATAAAGACGGCATCCCGAATACTCTTGACAACTGCCCGAGCATATTCAACCCGGATCAGGCCGATACCGACAACGACGGTATAGGCGACGCCTGCGAGTTTGTCATTGCCGATTTTGACACAGATGGCGATGTCGATTGGTGGGATCTTCTTGCCTTTAGAGCCTACTGGCTAAAACAGCGGAACGAACCGAATTACTATCAAGCCTGTGACTATAATGATGACGGAGTGATAAACTTCCGGGACCTTGCCATCTTTGCCCACGAGTGGAACCCTTCTCCGCCCGGCACCCTATCCGCGCACGCTCCCTCCCCCACGCCTGGCATAATCGTTTTGGCGGCACTCGCCGAAAACTGGCTCGCGCCGCCTGAATAGCCCAACGGCGACGTGATTCGGATGATCCAAAAGAAAAAGGGCTCCCAGGCAGTTTTTGCACTTGGGAGCCCGGTCTTCAACAAAACCAACAGACTTCACTAACCAATTCACACTTGGCCTATCGCGACTATAGTCATTGCGAGGAGGCCGAAGGACGCCGTGGCAATCTCCTCCCGTTCACACAAAAAGTGCTTCCGGCTGCTCTCAGGAGATATTCCAAATTACACATTCTCCGGCACGACAAAAGGCGCGCGGTATGGCCGAGTGAGCAGCTCGTTGGCCTTTGCGTTGCCGATGAACTTCTCGGCCTTGGGGTCGAATTTGAGCATTGGGCCGAGGCAGTACGTATTATTCAACACGTCGAGGCCTAATGTGCCTTTGACGGTCTGCACGATTGTCTCCCAAGATTTAGCAACCTCCTCGTGTCTGTCGAGGACGTCCGGTCTGGTCTTGCCGGATACCTGCTCGCCAAGGCGGTAAGAGATGTTGCCCAGGTGGCAACACGCCGCCGACGGATGCGCCTCGGCGATGTCGGCGTGGAGGTCTTCGCGCTTCCGCGAACGCACGCAGTATATGAAGTTCTCGAAGTTGTCGCCTGGCCCCATCTTCACATCAACATTCAGGTCTTCACCCTTGTCCGAACCCTTGGGATAGAACTTCCCATCCCTGATAACGCCTCCCTCGAGGAAGAACTCGTTACTGACTTTGGGCGGATACTTCTTGCCATCGACGCCCACCCTATCGACTAAGCCGATGACCTCGAATACGAGCAGCGGCCCGCCGAAGTCCATCACGGTCAGTTGGCAGTTTGGAGTCTGGGCCTGGTCGGTGAACTCCGGATGGCCGGGCGTCGAGTTGACCCAGCGCCCGCCCATACTGATCACGCTCTTAGGCAGAGCCTGACCGGGAATCGCCCACCGCGCAATATCCATTTGATGTACGCCCTGGTTGCCGATCTCCCCGTTGCCGAAGTCCCAGAACCAGTGCCAGTTGTAGTGGACTATGTTCTCATGGTACGGCTGAAGCGGAGCCGGGCCGAGCCAGATATTGAAGTCCAGGTATTCCGGTGGCTCTTTCGTTTCCTTAAAGCCGATGCTCCACCGCCCCTGTCCATTCTTGGACGCCCACGCCTTGGAGACCAGCAGCTTGCCGTACTTGCCGCTGGCGATAGCCGCCACCTGCTTTGCCCAGCTTCCGCTCGCGCGGCTCTGCGTGCCATGCTGCACTATTCGCTTGTACTTGGCCGCGGCCTCAACGCACTTACGGCCCTCGAATACATTGTGGCTGCACGGCTTCTCAACATAAACGTCCTTACCCGCCTGGCATGCCCAAATCGTCGCCAGCGAGTGCCAATGGTTTGTCGTCGCGATGGTTATCGCGTCAATGTCCTTGTTTTCGAGCAGCTTGCGAATATCAATGTATGTATCGACCTTCTTGTTCTTGTCCGCCAACGTCTTGGCGTCCTTTTCCAGAACCTTCCTGTCAACGTCGCACAGCGCCGCCAACCGCACGCCATCCATCTTGCCGAACGCCCCAATGTGCGACCCACCGCGATCGTTGATGCCAACAACGGCTACGCGAATATCGTCGTTTGCGCCGCGCACGCGGGAAAACGGACCGGCTAATGTCAGCCCGACACCCGCCGCTAATGACCCCTTCATAAAGCTTCGACGTGAAATATGTCTCATCGTTAGCCTCCTGTAGCAAATAAACCAAAAAACTGACCGCTCAGCTTCACAAAAAGCCAAGCTCCGCTGCTGCCCGGCAACCCGGCAGCTTCCCGCCCGGCGCACAGATAAGACCGCCCCGGACGAGAAACGATATGACACAACACTAACCGAAATAGCCGCCAATAGCAAGTGCGGAATCCGGGAAAGTCGCAAATTCACCGCGCCTGGTAAAACAGTACCGCGTTTCATAAACCTCGCTACTATGGGGTAATGAGATTGCTTCGTCGCTTCGCTCCTCGCAATGACAATTTGAGACTTTCAGGTGTCATTGCGAGCCGAGCTCAGCTCGGCGTGGCAATCTCATAGCCGCAACACTTGTGAAACGCGGTAATAGGTTATTGTCTCAGGAATCTGGCTATTCCCCCAAAATGCCTCTCGCCCCCTACTGCTCGTCTCCTTCCGATGCGACTAACTCTTCGATAGAGCGGGCAACGATATAGTCAGGCAGCTTTCTAAGGTGCGGCGCCGCCTCATACGTCGAGATAATGCTCTTGTCCGGAAACGCCCCGACCTGTCTTATCAAATCCTCCGCCAGTCCGCGCAGGTTATCGTCGGTCAGCCCCGCCTCGGCCATCCCGGACGCAGCCTCCACCAACGCCACGTATTCGGCCCGGCTGTCGTACCAGTTCAACTCCAGCTCAAGCTCGAACGCCTCCAATGCCCTCGACCGGTCGAATATGTATTGAAACCCGATAGGATTGTACGTCTCAAGACGCTCATCAATAAAGGCTATGCACGCATCCCTGTACGCCGTGTATTTCTCCTCGTCAAAATCCTCAAAGCCCCGTTTCTCGACCTCTTCCGAGAGCAGCTCCGCTATCCTCGCTGATAGAGACTCCCTGTTCGCCTCCAACAGCTCATACAGGGCCTCGTAGTACGCCTTGAGAAGTAAACCTGTTTCACTCATATCTTCTTGCCGCATTGCTTACCGTGAATAATTACTCACCGGAGCCCGCAATTATACTGCGCAATAACATCCAAAACCACCCGCCACACTACTGGATACCTGCTTTCGCAAGGTACGTGTTTAGCCGTGCGAAATACCCTCGTGGCACGGCCATTCTGGCCGTGGTCGCACGGGCTTCAAGCCCGTGCCCTACCAGGAAGACCGCAAAATCAGTTGTCCGGCTAAACACGTACTTCGCAGGTATTCACGGCGAACCGGTCAGTTTGAGTTACCTACAAACTACAGATGCGCCCCAACCCCGCGAAAAGAAGAAAAAAACTACAGAAGTTCCTGGACGAATTTGATAAGATAGCTCTTTCTTAAAACACAGATAGCCAAGAATTCGACAAAGGAGAACCAGATGAATCGAAGAACATTCTTAAAGACTCTGCCGGCCGTCACCGTGCTGGCCAGCGCATCGTCCAGCTTTGCTCAGGCCCTTGGGCCCGCCTCCACCGGGGACCTGCAGCCCATCGCGCTTGTCAAGCCCCAGACAGACGGCGGCAAGAGCGTGCTGGCGGCCCTCCAGGAAAGAAGGACTATCCGCAACATCAGTGCGGAGAAACTCCCCCCGCAGGTGCTCTCTAATCTTCTCTGGGCGGCATTCGGGGTGAACCGCGAGAAGGGGCCGTCTGCCGGAGGAACGGGAAGAACAGCCGCGTCGGCCAGCAACTCCCAGGAAATCGACCTTTACGTTGCACTGCCCGAAGGGGTCTATCTCTATGAAGCGGTTCCACACCGTCTGACTCCTGTTGTCGCAGGAGATTTTCGCGCGAGATCCGGCAGGCGCGCCGCCGCCACAGCCCCGGTGAATATCTTCTACGTCGTGGATATCGCCAAATACGGCAAGGCGCCGTTCCAGGAACCTGGCTTGAAAGACCCGGATATCCAGAAGTCGTACTATTACGTCGCCACCGGCCTCATTGCAGCAAACGTCTATCTTTTCGCCGCCTCGCAAGGCCTGGCCGCCCACTTTCACAATTGCGATAAGCAGAACACCCCGAGGGAGTTTAAGTTACGGCCCGAACAGCGTGTGCTCTTCGCCCAGACAGTCGGCTACCCCGCATAGAGGCAGCCGACACTCTGAGTACCTTGAGTGTTCCCCCATAGACCTTATCCTTACTAAGGGGGATACGATGTTCCTTGGCCATCCCATTAGAAGACATCGAGAAGGTTTCGTCGCCGGCGGTGGGCACGACGGTGTACGCCCCCGGTGCAGAAGCCCAGACGGCGGCGACCTGGAATTCTCTCGCTATTGTCTTTATAGTGTCTTTTAAGCCTGACTCTGGCATAGTCTTGATTATACTTCGCCTGACCCATCTGTTCTAGAAAAAAAGGTCCAGCAGGTACTTTTAGGCCTCCACAGCTTTGGGTAATCTCCTACTGAATTGCATAGCTCCACTTTTTGCCCTCCGGGCCGATTTGGAGGGTGAAGGTTCCTCTGGTTGGGTTGATGGAGGCCTTGATGTATTCACCTTTGTTGGGGTTGTCTTTGTTGGCGATGAATTCGGGCGGCGGGTTGCCGGCGTCGCCGTATTGGGTGTTATAGTGGATCGCGTATATTGCCTTGACGGAGGGCAGGGCATTGAGGGCCTTGAAGGTGCGGGGCTGAATTCCTTTTCTTGGGCCGTTCATTGCGATGCAGGCGGTGGGGCTGAGGGCCTTTAGCAGGATGGGATTGTTGCTCTGGTCGAGGCCGTGGTGCGTTACCTGGTAGAGATCGACTTTGCCGATGCGGTTGACGGGGTGGGCGAGGTGGTGCTCGACGTTCGAGGTGATGTCCCCGCCGGCGAAGAAGGTGAAGCCGCCATACGTTAAAACCAGTGCGATGCTGGCGGCGTTGTTGGAGGTGTCGGGCTTTGCTATCTCGAAGCCTTCGACGGGTGCGTCGATGTCGCCGGCGAAGCCTTCAATCTGCTTCTGAGACGCCACGCAGTGGAGACTGATTTGGGGCAGTTTTCTTTTCGGGTCGTTTTTGAGAGGGATGTCTTCGCCTGCGCGGAGCAGCTTGGTCTTTCCGCCGGTGGCCTGCTCGTAGAGCGGGTTGAGCTTCTGGAAGGCCTGGCGTTTGGCGATGTCTTTCGGCGGGGTGTCGTTGTCGATAAAAGTCTTTATCGGGATGCGTTTAGCCAGCTCGAGTATGCCGCCGTAGTGGTCCGTGTCGAAATGCGTGGTGACGAGGCAGTCGATTTGCGTCAGGCCCGCGTGCCGGCAGGCTCGTTCGATTCTGTCGGCGTCACGGTGCTCCGGTTCGAGCGAGCCGGTGTCGATAAGGACCGATTCGCCCAAAGGCGTAACAATGAGTGTCGAACCGCCCCCGGCCATATCCAGAAAGTAGATGTCCAGGATCTCGGCGGCCGCCCCTCGTTTTGCCTGAACAGCACAGGCGCTGGCCATTACCGTCAGGACTATGCCGAGGAATACAAAAATCCGTTTCATAAGTGCAACTCCTTTGCGGAACTACTGAGAAGTACCAAATCCAAAAAAGCCATGCAAATCGCAGATCGGCCTGCACAGGCTGAATCGGGCCTTAAAGACCTGCGAATACAGGATGCACAATGATCCGCAACCGGTCAATAGAAAAGGGCCAATGTTAATGCACGGGCTTTCATTTTTTTACCGGAGCAGTCAAGATAATCCTTGTTATGGAGATAAATCGGCACTATATTTGACCGGTCGCAAAGGAAAAATGGTTGAAAATCATAGGAGGCGCATAAATGGAAACTACTCGGCACAAATCGGTTTGTTACTTGTTGATTATCGCTTTCTGCCTGGCATTCCCGGGCGGCTGCTCCCATTATACTGCCCCCGGGGGGCCAGCCAAATTGTCGGTTTTCACGGAGCAGGCTGGCATTACGGGCGAGGTTATTGAGATTCTGGACGACCAGGGGAAGGTTGTAAAGATCGTCGGGCGAAAGCCAACGGCAGAATTCCCTGCGAACATCGTGATTGTACGGGTCCAAGAATCCGGCTACAGATCCTATACGAGCGAAAGTTACGGGGAAGGGAGATTCAGTGTGGTATTCCTGCGCGATATTGAGAAGGAAGAGGATTTTGAGCGGCTGAATAGGTTGGCGGGCGTAGCTCAGATAGCGCCTCTCAGCCGACTGCTGCTTCCGCAGCATCTGCAATCGGAAAAGGACCTGCGAGTAGCTGCCACTCGATTGCAGGCGGATATGATACTCATCTACACCCTGGATACACAATTCTACAGAACGGACAAATCCACGCCGCTGACGGTCATTAGCCTTGGGATTGGTCAGACGATTGATGTCCGTGTTACTACGTCGGTTTCAGCATTAGTGATGGATGCGAAGACCGGGTATATATACGGCACCGTCGAAGAGACCGCCAAGGAAGAGCGAACGACAGCGGCACTCACAACAAAAAACGCCTATGACCGGTTGAGGTTAAAAACGGAGCGACAGGCCTTCGAGCAATTCCTCGACGAATTCGAGGTTATGTGGAAAGACATCGTTGAGCGGAACCTGAAGTAGGTTTCGCCTTTTCAATTCAAAAATAGCCAGGTTCGCAGCGAAATGCCTGGTTCTCAGCGGATGCGTGTTTGCCTGCAGCCACAATATCTCATCGTACGCCGAAGACTTTCTGTACAGCTTTATCCATGCCGGTGGCGTAGGTGGCGCATATCGAGTAGGTAGTGGCCCAGTGGAGTCTGAAGAGGTGGTGGCAGCATAGCAGAACCGCCAGAGTAGTAACCGAGGCAAAGACGATTTGGCCGAAGGTCACCATGAACAAGTTCATATATGAGATTTTTTGGCTTGTCTTGCGGCCTCGCCGGGGCAATAATACTGTAGGCAAGCAACAGTCCAGAAAGGAGTTCGGGAAGATGTTTGGCGGTAAGATGGCGATGGTTGTGGCCGTGTTGTGTTCGGCGCTGTTTGCGGGCGGAGAAGATATGTCGGGCGTGAAACCCGGACTGTCGGCAGGGGAGTTTAGGTGGGTTGCGAGCGAGCCGGTGCTGGAGCCGATGAAGCTTGGCGGGGTGCAGTGGATCGCAGTTAAGGATCCGTCGGTTGTTCGATACAAGGACCGGTGGCATGTATTCTGCACGGTTCGCGGGATTGAGCGGAGCCACGCCATAATGTACGCGAGTTTTGCGGAATGGGGCGGGGTCAAAGAAGCCGAGCAGCACATTCTGAAGTGCCATGAGGGTTTTTTCTGCGCGCCGCAGGTGTTCTATTTTACGCCGCACAAGAAGTGGTACCTGTTGTGCCAGGCGTCGGACGAGTCGTGGGAGTCGAAGTATGGCCCGGCCTGTTCGACGACGGCGGATATCACGAAGCCGGATTCATGGAGCAAGCTGACTCCGCTATTCGATAAGAAACCGGCCAATATCGAGGGGTGGCTGGACTTCTGGATTATCTGTGACGATAGCAAGGCGCACCTGTTCTTTACTTCTTTAGACGGCAAGATGTGGCGATGTGAGACGCCTCTTGAGAAGTTCCCGCACGGCTGGTCGCAGCCGGTAGTTGCGCTTCAGGCGGACGTTTTCGAGGCGAGCCACACGTATCGGCTCAAGGGGCAGGACAAATACCTGATGCTGATTGAGGCCCAAAACGGTCACGGCTGGCGGTACTATAAGGCGTATCTGGCGGACAGCCTCGATGGCAGATGGATTCCCCTGGCTGCCGAGCGAGACAGATCCTTTGCCTCGATGTCGAACGTGGAACAGCCGGGCGGACACTGGACGGACGTTATCAGCCACGGCGAACTGCTCCGGGCGGGGTACGATGAGAAATTGGAGGTCGATCCCAATGACCTGCGTTTTCTCTTTCAGGGCGTCCTGGAGAAAGACCGGGCCGGCAAGAATTACGGCCAACTCCCCTGGAGATTGGGAATCCTGGAGGCTGTGAAATAGACGTGCCGTGGGAGAATCGTCTGACCAGGATGCAAATTGGAGACAGCTTTTTGCAGGGCCAGGAGATTTTCCGGCGAAAAGTCGCAGCAACGTGAGCAGATCATGAAAATCATCGTTCATTTTCGCCTCGCTTGTCGCAGTTTGTTTGCGGTATTAAGGGCTATCTGGTGGCGTCGGATTCGCTCGGCAGGGGTCCTCCTGAGATTGTCGTAGAGCGTGGTTACGTCAATCCCATACTCGATCGCCGCCTGGATGGGGTCTGGTTGCGGCGAGACATTTCCACAGCCTTCTCTGCGCTTATCCTTTTCGGCCATACGGGGACCATAACTTCCGCAATCCGCCGCATCTACGAAAAACGTCCCGTCCGGAGACACGGCTTTTCAAAATCAAGAATTATTAAGCGGGTGGAGAAGATATTACCCTTCGCCGAGGGCCTCGATGTCTGCGAGGTCTTTTTTTCTCCCAACCGCGTGCTTGTTTGCGATCAGGTCTTTCCTGCCAATGAAGTGGACGGTTACACCGCCGTAGTTGCCGGGTGTTCTTCCGGCCCTTGCTTTATCCCACAGGATACCCGTGAGAGAGGTCATGATGTCAACGCGCGCCGGCGGAACACCGAGCTGAATGACATTGTCCGGTGAGGTGAAGTCGGCTTGGGACAAATTGAGTGATCCAAAACCGAACTCGTCGAGGGCGGAGAGTATGCGTTTTGCATTCTGGGCATCCGGTTTGACAAACAGATCAATATCGCCGGTGAACCGTGGGGCGCCGTGAAATGCCAAAGCGTAACCGCCCACTACGAGATACTCAACCTCGTGGGCGTTTAACAACTCGAGCAGTTCTTTGAAGTCTTTCTGTATCTCCATATATCTGGTGTCTCAGGAAATCTACGGCGGCAAGGCGCTCTTCGGATGGCCTGCTGAGCCAGTACCGAAGGTTCTGCCTGATTTCGGACGAAGCGTCCAACCGCTGTTTGTTGACGGCTTTGCGAATCATATAATCAATTATACATTACCAGGCTTCTCCGCAAAAGACAAAAAACCTGTCAAAGAGACAGATCGCCTGCGCCAAGACACAGTTAAGTTGGTAGAACGCAGGCTCTTAAGAGCAAAGCCGATCTCAGCCGAAGGCGGACAGGTTCCCTGGAGTTTACCCACCGCTGAACCCATAGAACTCGACTTCAAATGCTTCTGCGTACGGGGCCTTAATGGAGAGCCGTTGGGCTATTCTCCGGTCACTATCCAGGATACGGTCGTCAAACCCATATCCTCGCGTCGTGAGATTACGGTGTTGCTGAGAGTCGTGAATACGGAGCAACTGGGCTTTCCAGTTCGCCTCCTCTTCCTCGAACTCGGTGTATACGTCTGTTCGCATGCGAATTGTCCGGGGGCCCATGCTCAAGAACAGTACGAGCGTCTGGTCGGCCTGGGAAGCCAACTTTGACATCATCGCGTACACGTTTCGGTGTCCCCCGTTGGTGTCGTTGCCGTGAGGCATAAAGACAATGTCCGGCTGTCTTGGCAGAACGAAGTTCCTCAGGTTGCTCATATTCTTCGCCGAACTGATGGGTCCTTCCTCGTTTTCGTCGAGATTGATGAAGGTCAGGTTCGTCATTGATAGACCGAAAAACAAGCAACTGTTCCGCTGCTCATTCTCTCTAAGTTGCGCTTTCGCCTCCGGAGTAAGCCCGGAACGGTAAGAATCCTCTACGCCTGTGACACTTCGGACTACCCCAACGTCAATCCTGTTCCCGTTCTGTTTGAAAAAGCGAAGCGTCACACCAATCGTGTCAAAATCGTCGGGGTGTGGTCCCAGCATCAGAATCTTAAGACTCGCCGGGATTGCCAAGGAGTGGACGCACTGAGGTTCAGTTTTTGTTAGACTTGTCAGCAGTCTCAAGAAATCCGCATCCATCGTGTCCTTCCACCCTGACATCGAGGGCATGGCAACCCCGAATTCATACACCGGTGGAGTGGCATAGTCATTCTGTCACTGGTTACAGGCAGCACGGATACCTGCCAATATCGATTTCACGCCTGCAGCCCACTGTTCTGGTGGGAAAAGATCCGCATACTTCAGGTCCTTCAAAGTCCGTGTATTATCGATAGGGATAGGAGGTATCTCACACGGGGACAAGCGGACTGGAATGAGAAAAACCCTATCAGGCGGGAGTGTACGCTGGATTCAGATCGCATGGTAAATCTCTGGATACACGTAAGATCTCACCCTTTTTTTGATAAGCTCGTATGAGAAGCAGACGACGACTGCGCAACTTTGTTCTATCGCCTGGAAGGTCACGTAATTTAAGCATTGTCCACCGCAGATGCGCTCATCCCAGCAGATGTTGACATTCGCCTTTTGCAAGGCTGTGTGCAAAGTCGCCACTTGACTTTTATTGTCGTGACAATACGCGAGGAAGACCTGTCTCGTCGGCATAGCCACGCCGCGTGGCGCCCCGGGGCGCCACTTCAAACTGCTCTCCCAGGTTGGTTCTCCCTCGTTCCAGACAAGCCAGTCGCAGGGCCTGATTTCATCGTCCTCGCCCAGTATGTACCGCCCGAAGACGGCCCCGACAGATATACTGGCCATATCGAGGTACCTATCCCAACCGGAAGCAACCAGTGAGGCCCCATGCCAAGTCCCGCGGCCTGTCAAACCGGCAATCCACAGAACACGGTAAGCCGGGTTCCATGGGTTTTTCAGAAGAAAAACCGCTCCACAATCACTGACCTCATGATCACGTGGGCATCGCGGATATCCGGTAGTTCTGATGAATAGCTTATCTCCCATTGAGGATAGGTCCGGAGGCCATGCATCTCCGTCCGAAATGGAAGTCTCTTGCCATACCATGGAGAAAAGTAGCAAATATGTTCACCTCAGGTGTACCCACCACAACCAGATGTGAGTTCTTTACACGTTGACAGACTTCTGGGTATTTCGCACACCATTCATCAATCACCGCCTGGAAGTCCACATCCTGCAGACTGAGCTCCGAATGCCGCAGCAATCCGACCACAGCTTCCGCTCCCGCTGCACCATCAGATGTGAATGCCATGTTCAACGCTCGCGTCTGCGATAATCTGCGCAGCAACCCTCCACGCGTTTGGCGATAGTCGCTCCAGGATTCACCCACAACCATAGTGAGGGGCAACTTCCCCTCACTGTTTCTGGTAGCACTACCTATCCACGAGCGCAGGGACTCTCCTTCATCAGGGTAGGCCTTCTCGAATCTGAAAATCTCCAATTCGTCCAGATCAGCAGAGACGCATCCCTCCGGCAGTACTTCCCGTATCCCTTTGACGTAATCAGCCATCGACGAGGGAAGGTCCATTTTGTCAAACTCCCGATCGCAACTTTTCTTTCAGTAGTTGGATGACGCGTTCCTGATGAGCAAATGCCATCTTGTCCGGCAATTCGTCCAGAGGGAACCAGACAAGCGATTCGACATCGCTTTTCGGTTTGGGGTTACCCTCCAATATCTCCACGAGAAAACACAGATTCAGTGTAGGTACCTGTCTGGGACCATAGACGTCAGGGACAGAGCCGAGATATTCCTTGACCCGGACCCTTAGGGTCGTCTCTTCCAAAGCTTCGCGCATGACAGCATGCTCTGCCGCTTCACCCCGGTCCACAAAGCCCCCGGGGATGTCCCATTCTCCTTTTGCTGGCTCTATACCGCGGCGAGCAAGCAGAATCTTCCTGTCTTGGGTAATCAGAATGGCGACGCATGCCCGAGGGTTCTGGTAATCAACGAAGCCGCATTTGGGGCACATTGGTTGGCCTTCGGATTCACCGACATTGGTCACCAGAGGCTATCCATCATAAGGACAATACTGGTAGTCGCTCAACTGGCTCATAACCCGAAATAATACGGGCGAAGAGAAGAATAGGCAACTATTTTTCCTTGGAAATTCCGGAACCGGCACATCGCACTCAACGAAAGAAAAAAAAGCCCTGTCCGGAGACAGGGCTTTTCAATTCAAGAACAGTTAAGCCGAGCAGCGAAAGGCCTGACATACAGCAGCCTTGTTTTGGAATAGATTCCTGCTTTCGCAGGAATGACAAGTCTGCGTTCTAGTATATCCCTAGAAAGGAGGTGATCCAGCCGCAGGTTCCCCTACGGCTA
>CAYGZM010000050.1:0-25555 GCA_964354365.1 uncultured Pirellulales bacterium | reverse complement strand
GAACCGAGTTCGTTCGCATCCCCTCGCCTTCGGAGGATGCCCTGGGGGCGTTTGAGCCATCGGCTGCCGCAATTGCGGCCGCGGCCATTCCCATCCATAAGACTGCGGAACAACATATCCTGATTCTACTTTTGGCCTGGTATTGCATACATCGGTGACGCATTTCAGTCCCTTTCATGGTCATCCAATATAATATGACTTTCTGATTTTCATCATCCTAACCGTTATGGAGCCGGGATGATGTTGCGGATTCGCCGCAACTGCTCGGAGCCGGAGAAGTAGAGATCGTTGCCGACGAACGTCGGCCAACCGACCGGATCCATCTTGCCAACAAGATGCACGCTCGCAGTCTGTGAAATGATGATGTCTGCATTATTCTTCCCACGGGTCGGGGGTGAGGATGATTTGTCGCTGGGCGGTTTGCGGGGCTTGCGGCGGTGCGCTGGTTCCGGCCTGGAGGGTATAGACGCCGCACTTGAGTCCGCGGCTTTCAACCGCGCCGCGCAGCGGGCCGGCTGTGGCTTTGTGCATTTGCTCTCGAACGACCCGGTCGCCGGCCAACAGCGCGATTTTGATATCACCGTCTGTTGAGTCGGAAGTGACGGTCCACGGAATGATTTCGCCCGCGTAGTATTCGTCGAGCGGCGTCGTGACAGATAACGGCGGTTCCTCGATCACTTCCAGCGAAACGTCGTCGATGTAGAAGAAGCAATTCTTGGCTAACTCCGCCTCGGGGATGCTGCACCACGTGTGGATATCCATGCTCTCCAGGTCGTTGCTCAGGCGGCCTTCAGTCTCGAAGTGATTCCAAACGGCAGGGTCCTCGACGCCGCCTCTAAAGTAGAATCCTTCCCCAGGCCCTGCCTTGAGGTTTTGGCGCAGACCCAAACCCGGCACCGTCGTTCCGCCGCCAAGCCGCATCCAGTATCCCACTTTGACGCGCTTACCGCGCAGGCTTTTCACCATGTCGCTTGAAAATCCCACATTGACGGTGAGCCAGCGAGGGTCTCTTCCCTTGTATTCTGCGTCGGCGACTTTGCTCAGGTCCCATTTCAAGGAGAATCGGCCCGAATGGGCGGCCTCGTCGGTCACTATCAAGGCCCCGACCGGCTTTTCCTTCGTTGTCGGATAGCCCAGGTGGTAACTGCCGCGCGGCGAGCCGTCCGCCTGCGAAGGATCCTCAAAAGAGGGGTTCTCAACAAGGTTCGGTCCGAGCTTGATCGGGCTGGGCGGATTCTCTACGACCGCTGCGAACGGCAGCGCCAGTTCGTGGTCCCCCTGCAGGGCCAGGATTTCCCTGGCAATGCGCCACCGGTACCGGCCAAAGGCCCGCGGATTGTCGATCGTCGGCGCATCGGCCGCCAGAAGGGGATCCAGTACGCGCTGGGCCCTTTGCGCTGCTTCGATTGCGCCTCGCTCTTTGGCTTGCTGAATCTGCTGTTGTAGTGTGGTCACATAGCGGCAATCATCCACGCCCTCGCGGCAGAGTTCCCAATAGATCGTCGGCGTCGGGCCGTCAACGCCGGGGAAAATCACATTCCAATCCTTATGACCGCCGTCGAAATCGTTGTAAGGGTTGGCCTGAGTGGCGGCGAATCCCCAGGCCGTGGCCACCTCCGCCCCCGAACGAAGGAATTCAAAGCCCGTATGGCCGCGAGAGGCCAACGTGCTATGGGCGTAGAACATCCCGTTCTCGTAATACCAGAACGGATGGCCCTGCTTTGCCTCCTGCAGAACCTTGTCGCGATTGTAGTAGCCGTAGGCGTAAATGCGCACATCCACTCGCTCGCCGAGGCGCTGCACGCAACCGGAGGTGACGGTAACCGCCGTTTGGCAGCCGGGGACTTCATGAACAAAGTCCAAAACATTCTCGGCGAAGAGATAACGGTTCTCGGTTTTGTTGTTGCCGGGCTCGTCGATGGGGAAAAAATAAATTTTGGGCCAATTGCGGCGCCTGGCTTCGTCGCGGATATATTGCACAAGCCCGACAATGGCCTTGTGGGCCTTGGGACTGAAGGTCCCGGGGATGTGCTTGTTTTCCGGTTCGGCGAAACCATATTCCAAATTTCGGCAGGTATATTCGAAGCAGATCACCACTGGGGCGCCGGAGCCCAGCTGTTTGAGGTATTCCATATCCTGCGGAAGCGTGGACAGACCATACGTAAAGCTGCCGTCGGGATTTTCTTTCACGCCGAAGTAATAATTGAGCAGTGCCAGGTCAAAACCAGCAGCGCGATAGTCCGCCATATCCGCCTGGGCCAGACGCTCAACCTCAGCAGGCGATTTCCGCCCGCGCCGCTCCGGTCCCCATAAACTTCCGACCGGCGGGAAACTATCCAGCCAAGTGCCCCAGTGCTTCTCCGCGGGCCGACTCAGTTCGAAGGGCAGGACCAGCAGACGCCACTCCAGCACGACAGGCGGGGCCTTATCCGGCCGCACGGTCAACGACATCCGATAGCGTCCCGCAGGGGTATCTGGCGGCACATGGACCGTCAGCCACCATTGCTTGAGCTGGCCCGCCTGTATGCTGGAGGCGCGTCCGGAAGGCGGCTCGATCATCTCGGGCACAATGTGGTATTCGCCTTTGCCTCCCCAGTCGCTGGCCCTCTGCGGCCAACACCGGACCACGCCGACGCTCACATTGTGTCGCGCGATTCCGGGTTGGCCCTTTTCGCCGACGAAATCCGACAGCTCCACGGCCACATTTCCCAATTCCTTCTGGGCGGAAACGCACAATGTTGCCGGCTCAAACTCACCCGGCGCGGCAAAAGCGGTCAGTGGCCTCCCAATCGCCGTCCGCGCCGGAATGTACGCCGGTACAATTTGCTCCGTGTAATCAACCGGGAAGACAACATATCCCCTCTCCCGCTCTTCAGGCGTGAACTCCAGCGGCGGATTCACCGCGGCATACTTGGCCTCCTTCCAGTTCGGCAGCTCCTGTTCAGTCAGGAAAAATATGTCACGCTCCAGTTTGGCGGTGACTTCGGCAAGTTCCTGCCCTTCTCTTCCGATTACCAGGCCGCAGAGAATCCAGCCATTGCGACCTTTCAATTCGATCCCCAGTCGTCCGTTCTCCGCGCGGGCCTGGAAGGATTCCATGAAAACGAATGCCCGACGCGGGATCCGCACATCGAGTTTCTTCTGCCCGTTGGCCCATACCTCGAACAGCGGCGGGTCACATTCGGCATCGCCGGCGATCAGCCACACCGTGTACTCGCCGTCGGGCAGGGCAACGACGAAGGCGTTGTCGCTGGTCCCTTCGACCAAAGCACAGGTGAGGTCCGACGTGGTCCGGTAGGCGCCGTAAACGCTGGCCGTGTATTCGTCCTTTGGCCGCGCAATCTCGGAGCCGCCGCGATCATACTCCAGCAGCCCTTCGGCGGACTGAAAACCGTAGCCTTTTTCCGGCGTGAACACATCCTTGACCGTCACTTTGACAAAGCCGGTTCGGGTCACGGAAGTTGGTGTGCCAAAGGTGAACTTGACCACCTTTGCATCCAGCAAAGGGGCGGCAACATTACTCTGGGCAGGCCCCGTCGCGCTGAACTGTTGCGTGCCGTTCACGCCCAGCGACGCGCCCGTCAGCGAGACGCTCAGCGTGCTGAACGACGGCGGGTTGACCGTGACCACGATGCTGCTGGTCGCTGTGAGTCCTCCAGCGTCTCCGATTGTCACCTGGAACGTATAACGACCCGCACTCAGGAACGTCGCCGTCGTGTTCTTGGCCCTGTTCGGCCCGTTTGCGCTGAACGTCACACCCGCCGGACCTGAACACGACCAAGTGTACGTCAGGTTGGGCTCCCCTCCATCATCCGCTCCCACCACACTCAACGCCGTCGTCGCGCCGCTCACCGGATTTGCAGCGACGCTCGCTGCCTTCGCTATCTTGGGCGGTTGGTTGGCCGGTGCGCCGGGTCTCAAGAACCACGGCGTGGCGGTGAGATCGGTCGTGATCTGGTGAAGGAGCATGGTGGCGTACTTGGTGAGGCCGCTGAGCGACGGGTGCAAGAGGTCCGGGCCCACATCGGCGCGGGTCCAGACGAATCCGTCGTAATGTCGGGGCGCACCGTCTGGATAGCTCCAGAAGTACGGCCCCCAGGACAGCCAAGGCGCGTTGACCGGTCCTCGGGCGGGATCGTAATTGAGGTCCGGAGCACCGTTGATCTGGTCCTCAATCACCCACTTGACGCCCCAAGCGGCGTCGTGATTCCACGGTTCGATGGGACCGCCGAGAAATTCAGCGTTCTCCAGTGCGGACATGTACATCGCCCCTTTCGTCGAGCTGTAGATGATCTTGACGTTGGGATAGCGGATGTGAATCGCGTGGACAATCTCCTTCCACGCCTGCTTTGATTGTTGAGCATCCGCCGGAAAGGTCCTGGCCTCCGGAGGCAAGTTGAGCCCCCACGACGTACCGGAGACGGGCATGGAGAGCCAAACGATCTGCACCTGCCGTGGGGTGACTCCCTGCTGGCTGAGCGCGTGGTCGAGCGATCGGTAAAAATTGCTGTCCGGACCAGGATCGCCCGTTCCACCATTACCCCCGGGCAGTTGGTATTCGAAGCCGTAGGCGATAAAGAGCTTAGGGTTCTTGGCGGGATTGGCGTTCGCGCGGGTCATGAAGCTCGTGGAGGCATCGCCTGCGTCGCCCAGATGCCAAGCCCCGTACCCGTTCGAGACGCTCACGGGCATGATGACGATCTTGCCGTTGACGGGATCGGGGTTGCCATCTGCGTCCAGAGGCACGATGCCCCGTGCGATCTTTTGTCCGGCGGCATCGTGGGCGGCAGGGCGCACATTGCTTCCGCCCGGATAGAGGCCTCCCTCCTGTCCGTTGTAGGTCTGCCCGGGACCCAGATCAACGAGGGGCGGCAACATCCCGTTCCTCTGTCCGGCGGCATCGGAGCACTCCGTCTCCCGCCGCTCCCAAGTGTGTAGGTCCGTTCCAGCGACGGCCCATACCGACCCGCCGCTTATCAGCGCGCAAACCCATGCCAACAGAAGCCTTGCCATCTGCGCCGATGCTGTTTTCATTTCGTCTCGATCTATTGGGCTCAATGTGCTCATCCTGTGTCCTCTTACGTTCGGATCTGATGCGTGCGGTTACTTGGCCGGGTTAGGGACAATATTGCGAATCCGCCTTGTTGCGAGGAGGTTCCATTTCCTTCCGAACCCGACACGAAAGGGTGTCGGATTGGCTGATTACGGCGACGGCGTAAGAGCCGGTCCCCGCAACGCCGGCCGCCCACCATTCGCCGTCGGAGGCATTGGTCAGCCGCTGCGGGTCCTCCCAGGTGAGTCCGCCGTCTCCAGAAGTCATGTAGCACGCCGCCCGCGGTCGACCGGACCCTTCGGGTGCGTCGGTCCAGGCCAAGTGTATCCTCCGCCCAAAGGAGTAGGATTTCGCATGTGTGGCCCAGCCGCGTGGCGCGTTGATGCTGGTAATCCGCCGAGGCGTCTTCCAGGTTTTCCCATGGTCGGTAGACACGGCCGCGTAGAGAGCTGGATCGCCCGACCACGTAGCGCCGTCGAAGACCTGTCCGTCCTCCCAGATGCAGCACACGACGCCCTGACCCGTGGCGAGGATCTGCGGGTGCCGCGTGTGTGTGGGAGTGTGGGTCATGCGCACGTCAGGGCCCCAGGTCGCCCCGCCATCGGTTGAGCGTTTGTAGTAAACCTCCCAGTCCCACTGCTGGGTCGAATCGCGGCGGTCGAACCACGTCACGTGAACGTCACGGCCGGATGCCGCCACGGCGGGACGCATCGCGGAGGCGTCTGGCAGCGTGAGCCGCATCGGCGGCTGCCACGAGAGACCGCCGTCCGTCGAGCGCTGGTAATAGATTTCGCCCCAGGTGTGGGTCCCGCCGGGAGTTGGCGCCACCAGCGACTTGCTCCCCCAGACGATGTGCAGCGCCGGACCCGAGGCCGTGGTGCCCAGGCGAAAGAGGTTGACGCCGTGCGTAAGTCGTGTGTCCGGCCCCCATGTGACGCCGCCGTCGGCGGATCGCTTGTAGTAGACCTCCCAAGAACCATCGCGGCGATCCGGCCAGATCAAATGCAGGGAGGAGGCAGCCAGTTCCAACGAGCACGGATACTCCGCCGTACCTTCCGACGTAAGTGGGACCGCCTTGTCCCAGGTCGCCCCCGCATCGTTGGAACGCCGGTAGTGGATCCGACCCTCTTCCACCCAGACGGCGTGGGCGGTATCGCCGTCGCATGCCACCGGATGAGTTCCACCGGGCGAACCGATTGCGCCGGTTCCGCTCAGCGGCGCCTGGGGACTCCACTGAGCCTCACTCGTCGGCATCGGGACGAGGTTGCGGATCCGCCGCAGTTGTTCGGGTCCTGAGAAATAGACGTCGTTGCCGACGAATGTCGGCCAGCCTACCGGATCGACCTTGCCCACAACGTGTACGCTTGCATCTTTCGGGTCGATGCGCACAAGCACGTCCTTCAAGTACGTCCATACGAAGCCATCGGGCCCGCGCACGAAAGCATTGTACTCATATGAAGGGTCAACCCAGTGAGGCCAGTAACTGTCCACCGAGACAGCCGATGGCAAGTCCTTGGTGAACAGCACTTGCCCCGTAGTCACGTCCAGCCCATAAAGGATGCTGCGGTCAGGATGCTCCGGATTCGATGTCAATCCGAGCAACCGCCCGGGTGCAACCTCGGCAATAAGTCCGGTGGTTCGTCCTTTCGCTATCGGCGTGATTTCACGTACAATCTTCTGTTCGCCTACGTCATAGGCGAACAGTTTGGCCTCTTCCGGCGCTCGATTGTCATTCCGCTCGTCCGCCGCCCTGATAGTGGAGATGACAATCAGCCTCCCGTCCAGCGCCGGTGCAATCCACTGCACGGCATACCCGCTCAGCGGCATCCAAAAGCCGTCCATCTTCTCCGTCTTCGGGTCATACCAGCCAAAACCGCCGCCTGTGTAGTGACGCAATCCGAATCCGCCGAAATAGATCCTGCCGTCGGCGCCGAGCGCGGAGCTATGCATGAGCCCAACGCGAGTAGTCCTGTCAAAGTCTCCCAGGTACCGGGGGTTACTCCTCGCATCAGCCTGATTTGGCGCGGGATGGCCCGGAGGCCCGCCCTTGCTCAGCGTCCAGGGCTGCGTTGGATCGTAAACAAAGAGATGGCCGCCGGAATAGCCGCTCGAATAGAGCTTGTCGCCGCAAACGATCTGTGTGTAGGGCGCCAGCCCCGGACGCGGACCAAGAATGGAGGTCTGGTCGGTCCGGGGGTCAAACACGAACACGCCGGCATAATCGTCGCCCGTGCCGTAGAGCAGGCCGTTGGGCAGGATTGACATAGGGTTGATGCGATGCGGATACGACTCGACGCCCTCCAATCGGACCGATTTCCAGCCCAAGGCCTGGGGGTCATCGTCCGGCGGGTCCTTCGACGCCTTGGCCGCGTCCTCCTGCGACCGGTACCAGAGCGCCGCGTTACCTTCCGCGTCTGGATCGATCTGGTCGAAATAGACCTCCGGCTTCGGCACGGCTTTGTCCCACGGCGAAGCCTGCCTCGGCCATGGCGGGCTATCGTTCGTCTTTGGAATAGCCTGGCCGTGATAGAGCCAATATTCCTTGTAGGGCGCGTCGCTGTCTTGAGGCACGCGGGCGTAGGCGCCCGGAAAGCTCTCGATGATATCCATCACACATTCTGTCGGCGACTCCAGCAGAACTTTCTCTTCGCTGGTGACGAGGTTGATGGCCACGAGATACCAGGCGGGGATCATCCCGCTGGCGATATACGCATGGGTATCATCCACGCCCATCACATACCGGCTCCAGGCGCCATTGGGATGGCTGGGTCCCACAGCCCCAAAATCCTTGACCACCTTGTCCAGCTTCGGATCGTAGATATACAAACCGACCTTGTTGTCACGGGTTCCTGTTCCATAAATCCGCCCATCAGGCCCCGTCACCAGCGGCCGAACCTCGCCGCCAAGCCCCGGGACAATCTCGCCCCGCTCCTCCAGCGTGTTCGTCGCAGGGTCGTACACGAACAAATCCATGCTCCACGTCCGCCGCGATGGCATGGCGATGTAGTACTTGCCGTCGAATCCCAGCGCCCTGCCAGAAAGGTAGAACTGGTGATCGTCTGCCAGACGCTGCCTCTTGACTTGCCTTGTGCTCAGGTCGATGGCGTAGAGCCATGTCGGCCCGTAGTATTCCTTAAAGTATATCTGCAGGACGTCCCAAGTCTTGCCGTCGTGATTCGGAACCATCCAGCGCTCCCAGACGTTCACCCCGCGAGCCGGCTCGCCCAGCGACTCCGTCTGCAAGGCCGGGGCGCGTTCGAGAGCCTCCTTCAACTCCGGCTGTTCGGCGGCCCGCCAACCCTCATCGGCGGCAGAACACTGGCTCACCGCCAGCATCGCTGCTGCACAAAATCCAATCCACCAAACGGCGTTCGTGCTCATGTTCAATTCCTTTCCGGCTCAGTCTCAGTCCGCGGTCCGCGTACTCTCGTGGCCACCCGGCCCGTATCCTCCGTTTCCACGCTTGATATCAGCGATATTCATCCCGATACAGCCCGATCTTGTCGAAGGGGATGGGCTTGAAGCCCAGCTTCAGAGCTGGGGAATCCTCCCTCAGCCTGAAGTCCCTCTTCTCCGGCGCGACGAGGCCGGGGTCGCCCTCCGTCAGATTGTCCTTGACGGTCACCAGCTTCTGTATCTCTTCGGGCATCCTCCCACCACTCAGTGACAGGAAGTCGCTTCTGACCGAGATATTGCGCGCAATTACATTGCCGACAGGCAGCTCAGGATTACCGTCCAGGATTCGAGCCAGTGCCGGGTAACGTGTGCTGTAAGGGGGACGGTCATGACTCACTGCCTTTAATCCCGCGAACAAGGTGTCGGCGGAGCCATAAAAGCCGCGGTTATCCAGCGAAATCGCGAGGGGGCAATCCACAAAGATATTGTTCTCAACTATGTTGTCCCTCCCGCCGCCTACCAATATGGCGTGGTTGACCCGGCACATGATATTGCCGAACACGGTTGTCCCGCACGCCATGTCGTCCAGGTACACGGCCATCACGTCCTGCATGGTGGCCGTAAGATCGTGGAAATAATTGTAGCGCACCACGCTTCCGCGCTGCGTCCAATCGCGCCCTATATAAAAGGCGCCAGCGTCGCCGGTTTCCAGGCAAACGTGATGCACCTCGTTAAACTCGAGGAGGTGGTCGTTGCCGTTGAAAAAGACCGCGGTGTGCGGCGCGTCGTGCATCAGGTTATGCGCCACGCGCTGCCCCACACCTTGAAGGAAGATAGCAGGACGACAGGTCTGGACCGAGCGGCCGAAGTGATGGATGTGGTTGTTGACCGCATAATTCCGGCCCGGTTCAAGCGTCTTGCGGTCGCCGCCTCCCAGGATAATGCCGTACTCGCCAATGTTGTATATGTCGCACGAAACCACGCCGTTGTCCGTCCCGGCGTCCGTCTTGTCGTCCTTATAAATGCGGTAACCGCCTTCCATGTCCCCGATGGCGATGCCGACCGTGCTGAGATTCCTTAGCGTGCAGCCGGCGATAAGGTTGTGATGTCCGCCGAGTATTCTGACCCCGGAACCGCGCGCGACTTCCAGCGTCAACCCCCGCAAGGTGATATGCTCCGCGTCCTGTAATGCCACCAGCGGCGCTTCCAGGATCGAGACGACCGCCGCGCCCTGCGCAATGGGCGATGGCGGCCAGAAGTACAGGATGCCCGCAGGCCGGTCGAGATACCATTCGCCGGGTTCGTCCAATTCTTCGAGGATATTCAAAAAATAGTAGCGCTGGCCGGCCTTATACCCTTCTTTGACGCCTTTGAAGTCATAGGTTTCGCTGGTCGTGATCTCGCGCTTTTCGAGGTCGATCGCGATGACCTGTTCATACGTGTCGCACCAGTTCCGAGTCGGATATCCATGCAGCCAGATGTTCTCCAGATTCCGCCAGCGTCGCGGACGTTCCCCTCCGTAGGTGACCCGATCGCAAGCAGGCCCCTCCGGCACGGCCACGATTTTTTCCCAGTCCTTGTTGGGCCATCGGGCGAGAGTCATAGGCTGATCATTGTAGAACAGCTCCAGCGCGGAGGCAAAGGTGTCCCTTCTGATCCCGCCACGGCGATTGAGCTTGCCGAAGTTCGTAACGCCCAAGGACCTCAGGTCCGCCTGCACCACCTGCTCCCGCGCGGACGGATCCAGCCGGGCCAGCACATCAGTGTCCGTTACCGTCTTGAACGCAGGGGACGGGATTCGTTTTCCTCCGCTGATTCTGACTTCCCCACCGGGCACAGACCGATAGACCACCGGCGCGTCCGCCGTGCCGGAGTCAGTTTCATTCATCTCGAAGGTCTTGCTGATCTCGTAAACGCCGCTTTGGAGCCACACCGTAACACCGCCCTTTGGCAGGCCGCCTGCTTTCTTTGTTTCGCGCACGGCGTCACGGGCGCGCTCAAGCGTTGCGAAGGGCTTCTCCTTGGTCCCCGTCTCGGCGTCATTGCCCGTAGTGGACACCCAGTACTCCTGTCCCAGGGCGGCACATCCAGCCACGAATGCAAACGACAGGAGACGCGCGGTCGCAAACCGAACCTTGGCTTGTTTCATCGCGACTTGTCCTCCTTTGGCCTCTTTTCAAGGCCTCGCACGATCCACTCCTGAGCCTCCTTCCACATGGCCTCGGTGACTCCGTGCCCCGCCTCGGGGAAGGGCACGAAGCGCAGGCGGTCCCGGTCTTTTCCATAGAGGGGCTCAAGGTCCGCCACGAAGCGGCGGACCGATTCGATGTCGATGTACTCGTCGCGTCCGCCGCTCGCGATGAATAGCGCCTTAGGGGGAATTCGGCTGAAGCGGGGCTTAGGGTCAATCGAGCACACCAGCTCGCGGAGGCGAGGGCCATAGGAAGCTTTCCGCGATTCCTGCTCGGGGCCGGGCGGGGTCTTCGTCACGTCCCACCAGAAGTCCACCGCGCCGACAATGCTCGCCACGACGCAGACGCGCGGCTCTCGCCAGGCGAGGACCATGGCCGCGCTGGCTCCCATGGACACCCCTGTCGCCGCGACCCGCGAGGCATCGATATCCGGCCGACGGGCGAGTGCGTCGAGGATGGCCGGGACGTCCTTCACCGTGTGGGCGATGGAGGTCTGATGGACCCAGATGCTGTATTCTCCTCCCAGGGAAGCGATGTTATCGCCGTGAAAAATCCCGGAGATGGAGCGCTCGCCGTGCAGATGGGCGTCGATGGTAACCGCGAAAATGCCCCGGGCGGCCAGATCGCGGCACCACGGCTCGAGGTTCTCCTTCGCACCCCGGAAGGAATGCAGACAGATCGCCACGGGGAACGGGCCGCCCGAAGCCGGATGGATGGCGACCGCGGGCACGGCCTCGTCGGGATCGAAGCCCGGCAGACGGAGCCTTTCGCGGACGAGTCCGCCGGGCAGATCACTCCGCTCGATGACCTGCATCTCCGGGGAAGAAGGAGCTGCTGCTGCGGTAAGGGCTGCCGGCGCCCAGATCACCAGGAAGGTCAGAAAAACCTTTGTGCTCCACGAGATCATTTCATTTAGAGGAAGGACAGCCGCCGTTTTTGGTTCGTCATCATCACTCTTCTCACTCCCGGCGCTTGCCCTATCGTAGCGGTTGGTCAGGTTGTCGATTTCGTGGTCCACGTTATTTCCATCCCGTAAGTTTACTGAATCCCTGTTGCCTAAAATCGTTCCGCCCCGCCAAAGGCGGGCTTCCAGCACGGTGGATATTCGACAATGGTAAATGCTTCGCTGGTGTCACCTAACCATACTGAGTTCCGGTCAGCTTGTCAAGATTGTCGTAGGCAAGTTTGTTATTGCGGCGGTGCCGGGGCGCGGTAAAATGGCGATGAGCTGGCGGTTTTTGGGGTGCGTTTGATATGGCCGGTGCGGCGGTTGTGAATCGAGTGCTCAAGGGGGCTTTGCGATGGAGAAATTCAAGACCTACGACGCGATTTTGGAATTCGGGATTCGGAAAGAGCGGCAGGCGAACAGGTTCTATCTGGCGATGGCGGAGCGGGTTGCGGACCCGGTGATAAAGAAGGTCTTTGAGGAATTAGCGGCTGAGGAGTTGGAGCACAAGGCCAAACTCGAGTTGGAGCTTATGAAGATAGGCAAAACGGTGGATACCACGCCGGATACGGAGAGTATTGACAGCTCGCAGTACGTGTACTCGGATACGGCTGAGCTGGATATGGATTACAGGGACGTGCTTGATCTGGCAATCACGAAGGAGGATGCGGCCTTTCGGCTGTATGTCGATATGCTCGCGCACTCGTACAGCGACCAGTCGCGGGAGGTGCTCTTGGCCCTGGCGGCGGAGGAGGTGCGGCATAAGCTGCGTTTTGAGGCGGAGCGTGACAGGCTGTTAGGAGATGACGGGGCGAGTGATGATTGACTTTGGCCGGGGCGATTGCGGATTCGGAAATGAGAGACGCTTTGTTCAATGAAGACGGCGGAGCGTCGGCTCTCCTGCCCCCCCGGGCCCTGAGTTCGCCGGAGGGGCGGGTGGTTTTCGTCTTTTAGAGTTTCGAGCGGTAAGGCTGAAAAAAGCGGATGCGGGCTTGTCAGGTGCGGGTGCTTGTGATTTACTGTGCGGGTATGGGAAGCGAAATTTTCGATTTGACGGGCAGACGAGCGCTGGTGACGGGGGGCGGCAGGGGTATCGGCTTTGCGATAGCGAAGGGCATGGCTGAGCAGGGGGCGGACGTCGCGATAGTGGCTCGGACTAAGGGGCAGCTTGCCAGGGCGTGCGAGGAGATTCGGGCGGATACGGGCAGGAATGTGTGGAGCTTTGCGTTTGATTTGGGGGACGTCGAAGGGGCGAAGGGTCTTTTCGAGAAGGTGGTCGAGAAGGCGGGGGGCGTGGATATTCTTGTGAATTGCGCCGGGACGACGGTGCGCGGGGCGTCTGAAGACGTCGAGTTGAAGGATTGGGACCGCGTGCAGGATGTGAATTTGAAAGCGGTGCTTGTCTTGTCGCAGGCGTTCTGCCGGCATCGAAAGGAGGCGGGTGGAGGCGGGAGCATTATCAATATCGGCTCGCTGATGTGCCACGGGGCGCGGCCGACGACGGCGGCTTATGCCGCGAGCAAGGCCGGGCTGCTTGCGCTGACTAAGACGCTGGCGGTGGAGTGGGCGAAGTACGGCATTACCGTGAACGCGATTGGGCCGGGTTATATTGCAACGGACCTTACGGCGCCGCTTCGGGCCGACAAAGAGTTCAATGAGTTGGTGCTTTCAAAGACGCCGCTTGGCAGATGGGGTAAGGCCGCGGACCTTGTGGGGACGGCGGTGCTGCTTGCATCGAAGGCGGGCGGGTTTATCACCGGGCAAATCGTCTATATCGACGGCGGGTGGCTGGCGCTGCTGTAGCAGGCGGTTGGGGAAAGAAAGGCGGCTTCAGTATGGCCGAGGGGCGCAGGGCAGGTTTTCGAGAGCTGGTTATATGTTTTGGGGTGGTTTTGGCGTTTGCGGCGGGGGTGTGGTTTGCAGTGGGACGCACAGACAGCCACAGCGGACGGTCGCGCGAATACACAGGGTCGTGGGCGCAGGTGGCGGATATACTGGCGCGGGTGAAAGTGCCGAGCTTTCCAGAAAGAGATTTTAACATTAAAGACTATGGGGCGGTTGGTGACGGCCGGACGGATTGCAAGAAGGCGATAGACAAAGCCATTCTGGCGTGCTGCTATGCGGACGGCGGGCGAGTGGTTGTGCCCGCGGGGACGTACAAGATCAACGGACCTATTCATTTGCAGAGCGACGTGAATTTACATCTGGAAGAAGGTTCGCGGATTGTGTTCGGGACGAACTACGAGGACTATATGCCGGTTGCATTGACTCGATGGTCGGGCGTGAGCATATACAACTATTCGCCTATGGTCTATGTGTATCGCAAGAAGAACGTCGCGATAACCGGCTCGGGCGAGCTGGACGGCCAGGCGCACGATACGTGGTGTACGTGGTCGGGCCGGGCCGGCGATGATGCAAAGGAGGTTCGGCGGATGAACGAGGAAGATGTGCCCGTGGTTGACCGGGTCTTCGGAACCGGGCACTACATTCGGCCGAGCATGGTGCAGTTTTATGGGTGCGAGAATGTCCTGGTCGATGGAATTAAGATTATCGATGCCCCCGCGTGGCGCGTGCATCCGGTTTTCTCGAAGAATGTCACGATTCGGAATATCACTTTTGCGGCGAAGAATCCCAATAACGACGGTATCGACGTGGACTCGTGCGAGTATGTGCATATCCACGACGTTGTGTTCGACAACGCCGACGACTGCATAGCGCTGAAGTCGGGGCGGGGGCGGGAGGGGCGCGAGATGGGCCTGCCGACGCGGAACGTGTATATTCACGATTGCGTGTTCAATGCCTACACGGGTATTGCCGTCGGCAGCGAGATGAGCGGAGGCGTCTATAATATCTTTGCGGAGAACTGCGAGGCGAAGAGCCAGGTCAAACGGGCGTTCTACATAAAAAGCAATCGCAGCCGGGGCGGGGAGGCGGCCCACATCCGGTATCGCAATATGAAGTTCTTGGACAGCCGGGAGGAAATGTTGGCCATCAGCACCAACTACAGCGGGGCATCGGATGAGCCGCGGGATTTCCCGCCGCATTTTCGTGACATTTGCTGGCAGAATATCACGGCGGAAGGTCCGTGTGCGATAGCGCTTCGGATTGAGGGACAGGCGGATATGCCTGTTGAGGATGTCGTGTTGAAGAATGTCACGGTCAAGAAGGCCGCGAAGATTAAGCAGACCGCGCATGTACGCAACCTGGTGATGCAGAACGTAGTTTTGGGCGGCGAGCTTCAGGGGCCTGATGCGGGGAATCTGCCGCCCGATGTTTATGCGGGGCCGGACCAAGTGGTGGATGCGAACGATGATATGGTTGCGATGCTGGAAGGGTCCGTTGCGGACGATGGCAAGCCCTCTGCAAAGCTGAGATATCAATGGTCGGTAGAAAATGGTGGGAGCGGCGCGGTGAAATTCGATAATCCGCAGGCGATGCGGACGAAAGCCAGCTTCTCAAAACCGGGGATGTATGTCTTGCGGCTCATTGCCGATGATGGCGAGCTGAAAGGCTGGCACACGGTGACAATCGAGGCCTGTGACGAGCCGGATGTTGGAAAATAGGTCCAAAACTGTAAACAGGTATCAGAGGAAAGGGGAAGGTATGAGTGTGAAATTCAACAAGACGAACATGGTTGCTTTGGGGTGTCTGGCGATGATGTTTGCGATGGTGCTCTTTGCGGGGCCATCCGGCGCGACGGATGCGAAGAAGAGCGGGATGGACATTGACCCTACGGCGGACATTCATCCTTCGGTGATATTGGAAGGCAAGGTGAGCGTAGGGGCCTATACGAAGATCGACGCAGGGACGATTATCACCGGCAACGTGACTATCGGGCACCATACGCTGATCAGGTGCAACGTTACAGTCAGGGGCACGAACACGATCGGCAACTACACGCACATCTACGACAATGTGAATATCGAGGGCGGGCGACCAGCGAAGGTTGGCTCGTCCCGTGCCGAGGCGCCGGACCGCTCGATTATCGGGGACCACTGCTGGATAAATCACGGCGCGACGATGCACGGCACGCAGATAGGCGACGGCGGCGCCGTCGGGCTCAATGCGTGCTGCGACTACAACACGCGAATCGGCAAAGGGGCCATTTTGGCCAATGGCAGCGCGACGCACGTCGATCAGGTTATACCGGAGAACAGCTTTGCCGAGGGCGTACCGGCTGTGGTAAAGAAACAGAATATCACAGATGAGGACCGGATGGATTATTTTGGATTGCTGCCGCACGGCTGGACCAGTTTTGAAGCGGCCAATATAGAGGCGAGCATCAAGAGGCAGAAGGGACTGTGATGCCGGTCGCAGTGTGCCCAGCGTTTCGGTGCTTGTGTTTTCGGGGTGGATTTGGTAGCCTGACGTGAGATGGTCACAAGGACGGCGCAGCCTGTCGTTGGGCGATACTTCAGTTGCTAATGAGTTCTGCAAAATTGCTGTCGTGGAGAACTGATTATTATGAGCATTTCAAGATTCAAGGCGGTCGGCATAAGGTTTTTGGCGGTTTTCTTGTTCGTGTGCACGTTTTGCGGGCCGGCGCAGGCTGGTGCGCGTGAAGACAAGCTCGCTTTGAATTTGCGCAGTCGCGTGGAGACGGCGGCGGGAAGCGGCAAGTTCCAGGCGCTTTGCAGGAAGGCGGAGTGGGCGCCTTCGCAGACTGCCATCATCATCTGCGATATGTGGAACGAGCATTGGTGCAAGGGTGCGACGCAGCGCGTCGCGGAGCTGGCGGCGCCGATGAATGAGGTCGTGAGCAAGGCTCGCGAAAAGGGCGTGCTTATCATCCACTCGCCGAGCGGGACAATCGGCCATTACGAGGGGCATCCTGCGCGGAAGCGGGCGCAGAGCGCGCCGGCGGCGGCGAATGTGCCCACGGACATCAACGGATGGTGCAATCTCAAAAGCGAGGTCGAACAGAAATTTGAGTATCCAATAGATCAATCGGACGGCGGGTGCGACTGTGAGCCGAAGTGCAAAGAGGGCTCACTGTGGCGAAGTCAGATCGATACCATCGAGATCTGCGACGAGGATGCTATTAGCGAGTCGGGCAGTGAAATCTGGAATCTGCTCGAGCAGAGGGGGATCAAGAACGTCATTCTTATGGGCGTGCATACGAATATGTGCGTTCTCGGTCGGCCATTCGGGCTGCGGAATATGGCGAGGTACGGCAGGAACGTCGTGCTGGCGCGAGACCTGACCGATACGATGTACAACTCCCGGATGCGGCCGTTTGTGAGCCACTTTACGGGTACGGATTTGATAATCGAGCATATCGAGAAGTTCGTCTGCCCGACCATCCCTTCGACGGTGCTTACGGGCAAGCCGGCGTTTGTCTTCAGGGACGATAAGCGGCCGCGCGTTGTGTTCATTTCCGCCGAGGAAGAGTATGGGGCGGCTGAGTCGCTGCCGGACTTCGCGCACGAATTGCAGATCAAGTACGGGTTGTGCTGCGAGATACTGCAGGGCAGCGCATCTCGGGACGGGGCGGATCCGCACGAGATATCGGGTATGGAGGTATTGACGAAGGCGGACTTGGTGGTGGTGTTCGCGCGTCGGCGGGCGTTCCCGGCTGAACAGATGAACTACCTGCGTGATTACCTTGACCGCGGCAAGCCTCTAATCGGCCTGCGGACGGCCAGCCACGCATTTGACGCCCGCGGGCAGGGGCCCAAGGGTCATTTCGAGTGGCCAAAATTTGATCCGGAGGTATTGGGCGGCAATTATAACGGCCATTACGGCAAAGATGTTGAGGCGACCATAACGGCAGGTGATGGAGCTGCCGGACATCCGATATTGGCCGGCGTACCGACGCCTTTCAAGAGCACTGCCGCCCTTTACAGGGCAAGTCCGCTGGCCGAATCGGCCAAGGCGCTGCTGGTCGGGGCGATTCCGGGCGAGAAGCCTGAGCCGGTCGCCTGGACGAACAAGTACAAGAGTTCACGCGTTTTTTATACATCGTTGGGCAGCGTGGACGATTTCAAGAATCCGCAGTTTCGCAGGATGCTTGTCAACGCGGCGTTCTGGACGATGGACGCCGCCGTACCAAAAGTCAAATGAGTGAATATCGAATAGTGAATTCTCAATGATGCAGGACGGCACAGTGGGGTGAAGGGGTATCTGCGGCCAGACCGCGGGTTAAATACTTTTGCCGGGCGGTTCCTTCGACTGTGCCCGGGGCTTTCGTTTGGCGGGCTTGTGTTAATGCGGTTTTGTGGGTGTGCAGGGGAGGTCGGGTGAGAGGTCCGGTTTTTACAGGGAATTTACTTTACCGGCGGTCAACGAATCTGTCCTAAGATATGTAGTCTTGGGAATTTTTAGTGTTCTGTTGTCAACCGGTTGGCATGAAAGGGCGTCTCTAAGGGGTAGTTGGAGCAAACAGCCTCAATGGTGAACACGGACAAGAGCTTGATTGACGCCCATTGTGGGGGCGACAGGACGGCATTCGGCGAGCTTGTACACCGGTACGGGGACAGTGTATTGGGGTATCTGATGCGTATGACGGGCAATCGTGAACAAGCCGAGGACCTTTTCCAGGAGACCTTCAAGCGTGTCCACGAGAAGGCCCATACGTTTCGGGGGCTGGGATTCAAGAACTGGCTGTTTAGAATCGCGACAAATGCCGCTATCGATGGGCTGCGGAGGCAAAAGCGGCTGCGGGTCGTATCGCTGAACCAGAGCACTGGTTGTTGCGACGGGAATTGCGACGAGCTGGGCGCCGTCACGGCGGCGGATTGCTGCGACGCATCGGATGAGGCGATGCGGGCCGAGCAGAAAGAGCAGGTGCGTCAGGCGGTGGATGAGCTTCCGGCCAAGCAGCGGGCGACGCTTGTTCTGGCGTATTACCAGCAGCTTAGCTACTCGGAGGTGGCGGATGTTATGGGGTGCTCTACGGGAACGGTGAAGGTGCAGATGTCCAGGGCGTTGAGGACTCTGGCGCGGAGGCTGCCTGATAATTGGGGAGGCGCACAATGAAGCGTCATCTTACGGAACAAGAACTTATAGAATACCGGTTCAAGCTGGCCTCCGATGCGCAGATGGGGGAGATTGGCGGGCATCTGGGCGAGTGCGGGCAGTGCCGGGGGGAGCTGGAGCGGCTCGCGCGGAAGTTTGCGGCGCTGGATTTGCTGAGTGAGGAGATAAAGGCGTCTGAGGATTTGATTTCGCAGGTGGTTGAGCAGGCCGGGCAGCCTACGCGGATGAAGCTGCCTGCGCACAGGAAGCTGCCGGTGTGGGCGGGGGCAGCCGCGGCGGTGCTTGTTGTCGGGCTGCTGCTGATGGTCTCCAATTTGCCTAAGAGGGGCGCGCATGAGGAGCCCGCGGTGAAGGGGCTGGGGATAGAGAGAAGGTTGCCGCCGGTAAAAACGACGCTTGTTGCGGGAGGCGGCGACGAGTTCCGCGCAGGGGCTGCGGGGGCTTTGGCCGAGCCGGATATTCCCGAGCAGGCCCCATTTGCGCCGGCCAGCGCGATTGAGCTGGTTACGCTGCCGAGGCGGGACAATGTGCAGTTGACTATCTATAACTCGGCTGATTTGACATTGGTGCGGGAGCGGCGGAATCTGACGCTCAAGCGGGGCTGGAACTGGCTGCAGTTTATGTGGGCCAATACCCTTATTGACCCGACCTCGCTGAGCTTGGAGCCTCTGGAGAAGGGCGACGAGATCGACATCCAACAGCTGGTTTTCCCAGCGAGGCTGCGGGAACTTGGCCGCTGGCTGATCCGTTCGGAGGTCAGCGGCCAGGTACCGTTCGAGATAACGTACTTTACGAGCGGACTTTCCTGGCGGGCGTTCTATATGGGGACGCTGGGCCGGGATGAAAAGACGATGCAGATGAAGGGTTACGTGCGGGTCGGCAACAACAGCGGGGAAGACTATGAGGACGCCCAGACGCGGCTGATAGTGGGCCAGGTCCACCTGCTGGACCAGATAGCCGAGCTGGCCAGAAGGCAGTACGCTTATGGCCGGCCCGGCGCCGAAGTAGTTATGCTGGAGGAGGCACTCGATGTGGGCGGAATTCATCTTGCAAACGGACTATATGCCCCTGCCGTGGTTGAGTTCGATAAGGCGGCCGCATGGTCGGACCGCAAGGAAATAAGGAAGGAGGGTCTGAGCGAGTATTTCCTCTATACGATTGAGGGGACTGAGACGATACCGCACCAGTGGGGCAAACGGCTGCTTTCATTCGAGGCCGAGGATATTAAAGTTGACAGCCTTTACAAGTACGACGAGGAGCGGTGGGGCGGCCAGACCATAAGGTTTGTCAAGTTTGCCAACGATAAAGACCACAATTTAGGCGATACGCCGATACCGGACGGCGACGTTCGGATATACAGTCAGGCCGATGACCTGGGGCATCTCTCGTATGTTGGCGGGACGAGCGTTAAGTACATTCCGGTCAATGAGAAGGTTGAGCTGGATCTCGGCCCGGCCCGCTTAGTCAAGGTTGAGCCGGTACTGATGAGCTTCAAGACGGCTAACTACATGTTCGACACGAAGAAGGAGATCGCAGGCTGGGACGAGATACGCTCGTGGGATATGAAGCTGACCAATACGCGGGAGCTGCCGGTCGAGATCGAGATTACGCGGGGGTTCGGCACCGCGTACTGGATGTTAAAGACCGATGCCAGGGACGTGAACTACGAGAAACACGATGCGACGCACGCTCGCTTTGAGTTGAAACTTGGGCCGCGAACGAAGCGGACGTTTGGCTACACGGTGACAACGTATCACGGCGTCCGGGAAGAGGCGCTGAGCAAATAGGTAAAGGAATAGCCACAGAGAACAAGGAGAAGCTGGTGGGCTAAAGCCCACCCTACGTGACTGCGAATCAGCCGTGCTGGTTGCAAAGATGGTTGGTGTGAGCAATAGAAAGTCAGGGGCTGTAATATGAAACGTATAACGGTGCTGCTGATAATCCTTCTAACGAAGGGCGCTGCGGCGAAGGTTGATTTGGTGACGCTGCCTGCGCGGGATACCGTGCAACTTACGATTTACAACTCGGCGGACATGACCCTGGTTCGGGAGAGCAGGGCGCTGACCGTCAAGGAAGGCGAAAATAAATTGCAGTTCTCCTGGGCCGATACGCTCATTGACCCGACGAGTCTTGCGATGCTGCCCAAGGCCGATGCTGACAAGATAAACATCGCCGATTTGACTTATCCGCCGAGGGTGCAGAACTTGGGTCTTTGGAATATCAAAAGCCGCGTGAGCGGCAAAGTCCCGGTGGAGATTACGTACCTGACGAGCGGCCTGTCCTGGCGGGCGTTCTATATGGGCACGCTGACCGAGGATGAAAAGACAATGCGGCTGCAGGGGTATGTCCGCGTCACGAACAACAGCGGCGAGGATTACGAGAACGCCCAGACGCGGCTTATTGTCGGCCAAGTGCACATACTTGACGAGATAGCTGAACTTGCGCGGAGGCAGTACCCTTATGGCAGGCCGGGAGCTGTGCCCGGCGAGGGGAAAGCAGGCGGAGAGAGGTTTGGCGACGAGAGCACGCGATTAGGAGCTTTGGTAGTACGCACGGGAGTTGTCGAGAAGTTGGCGGAGCTTAAGCCAAAAGAGATCAAAAAGGAGGGTCTGAGCGAGTACTTTCTTTACACAATTGAGGGAACCGAGACTATCGAAACGGGCTGGTCGAAGAGGCTCCAAAGTTTCGATGTCGGTGAGGTGAAGGTGGTGAATCTTTACAAGTTTGAGGAGGAGCGGTACGGCAATTTTGTGGTTCGTTTCCTGAGCTTCAAGAACGACAAAGAGCACAAGCTCGGCGAGACGCCTATTCCCGGCGGGCTGTTGAAGGTCTATAGGGGCGCCGATGATGCGGGGCACTTATCTTATACCGGGCAATCTGAATTCAAGTACATTCCTGTAAATGAGGAGGTTGAATTGAATCTTGGGCCGGCGGCCGACGTCGTTGTCGAGCCTAAGCTGATGGATTTCAAGACGAAGAACTACACGTTCGATTCCAGGCGCGACATCTCCGGCTGGGATGAGATTCGCACCTTTAAGATGGAGGTCAGGAATACCCGCGATATTCCGGCCGAACTTGAAATCAAGCGGAACTTCCCGACGCAGTACTGGGACATAGAGAAAAGCGGGCAGTTCGGCGAGTTCGAGAAAGAAGATATGGACACGGCGAAGTTCACGCTCAAATTGGAGCCGCGGTCGAAGACGGAATTTGAGTATGTCCTGACGACGTATCACGGCGTACGGGCGGAGGAATGGGCAAAGGAACAGCAGAGGTCTGGAAAATGAAACGCATAACAGTATTAATCGCAATTGTATTGATGGCCTCCATAGCCGAGGGCAAGGTCGATCTGGTGACGCTGCCGAGGCGGGACAAGGCGCAGCTTACTATTTACAACTCTGCCGACCTGACGCTGGTGCGGGAGCAGCGGAGCCTGACGCTGAAAAAGGGCTGGAACCGGCTCGAATTGGCCTGGGCCAATACGCTGATTGACCCGACTTCGCTGAGCCTGGAGCCGCTCGGGCAGGCGGACAAAATTGAAATTCAACAGCTTGTCTTCCCGGCGAGGGTGCAACAGGTCGGGCAGTGGCTCATTCACTCGCAGGTAAGCGGGGAGGTTGGATTCGAGATAACGTATTTCACGAGTGGGTTGTCGTGGCGGGCGTTTTATATGGGGACATTGGCGCGAGACGAGAAGACGATGCAGCTCAAGGGATACGTGCGGGTGGCCAACAACAGCGGCGAGGAGTACGAGAACGCCCAGACGCGGCTGATTGTCGGCAAGGTGCACCTGCTGGACCAGATAGCCGAGCTGGCGAGACGCCAGTATCCTTATGGCAGCCCGGTTCCCATGCTCGGCGCGCCAGGCGGCGGACCCACCGGTGCGGTTGCGTGGGACTCGAGCCAGTTGATGAAGGAAGGTCGTGCGTGGGGTTATGGGGGGGGCATGGGCGGATTCGGCGGCGCAATTGACCTGTTAAGACGAAAGGAAATAAGGAAGGAGGGCCTGAGCGAGTATTTCCTCTACACGATTGAGGGGACCGAGACGATACCGGACCAGTGGGGCAAGCGGCTGCTTTCATTCGAGGCCGAGGATATCAAGGTTGAGGGCCTGTATAAGTACGACGAGGAGCGGTGGGGCGGCCAGACTATAGGGTTTGTCAAATTCGCCAACGACGAAGAGCACAATTTAGGCGATACGCCGATACCGGACGGGGACGTTCGGATATACGGCCTGGCCGACGATGCGGGGCATCTATTGTATGTTGGCGGGACGAGCGTTAAGTATATTCCGGTCAATGAGGAGGTTGAGCTGGATCTCGGCCCGGCCCGCTTAGTAAGTGTCGAGCCGACGCTGATGGATTTCAAGACGGCCAATTATGTGTTCGACACGAGAAAGGACATCGCCGGGTGGGATGAGATACGGACCTGGAAGATGGAGATTACCAATACGCGGGAGCTGCCGATAGCGATTGAGATCACGCGGGGATTGGCCACGCCCTACTGGACATTGGTGGTTGTGGATCCTGCGCCGGTTGCGGATGAGGCGGTTTCTTACAAAAAGCACGATGCAACGCACGCTCGCTTCGAGTTGAAGCTCAAGCTGGCAAGCAAGCGGACCTTCGCCTACACGGTTACGACCTATCACGGCGTGCGAGAAGAGGAGTTGACAAAATAACGAGCGGAAAAGTGAGATTGAATTATATGAATATAATCCGAAAGTTTCTTGAAAGGAGATTAAAAAATGAACAGTAAAAGAATGACACTAACGGCAATTGTATTGGCGCTGGCGGCCGGCGGGATCGCCCAGGCTCGGATCAAGCTGGTTGCGCTGCCGGAGCGCGGCGCGACGGTGATTCGCTTAGACAATCCGCAATGGACGCTGATTGAGGAAGAGCGGGTGCTCACGCTGCAAAAAGGGCTTAACAAAGTGGACTTTTCGTGGAAGGGCGTGAGCATCGACGCCGACTCGATTCGGCTGCAGCCTCTCGACCATCCGGACAAGGAAGTAACGCTTCTGAGCGTGAGCTATCCGCCGAACGAGGCGGCCTTGGTCTGGGATATAAGCTGTGCCGACAATTACGCCGAGACGGTGCGGATAAGCTATCTGCTGCAGAATATCGACAGGCTGATTACGTACAAGGCAATCGCCGACAAGCCGGAGACGTTTGTCGATCTCAAGAGCTACTTGGTGCTGCGAAACTTCTCCGGCGAGGACTTCGACAAGGCGCGGGTGCTTCTCGATTACGGCGAGGCCTTCGAGCAGGGCATCGACCACGAAGAGACCAAGCAGATGCTGTTTCTGCAGGCGGACAAGGTGCCGATTACGAAGGTCTGGACGTTCGACGCGGCACAACTGCCGTGGGACCCCGAAAAACTGGAGAATAAGAACGTGGGTATCCCGGTGAGCTACCGCATCGTCAACGACGCCAACAGCGGGCTGGGCAAGTTTGCGATGTGGGGCGGCAAGGCGAGGCTCTTCCAGGACGATGGGCAGCAAAGCACCATCTTCCTGGGCGAAGACGTCAGCGGGCTGGTGCCCGTCGGTGAGAAAATGGAGCTTTATATCGGCGACAGCAGGGACATTGTTGTTACGCAGCGGAAGATGGAGGACACCCAGACTCCGACGCATAAGAACAATGACGATAAGGTCGTCCTTTACGATACGGATGAGCTAATCACCGCGAAGATCGAGAATTTCAAAGACGGACCCGCCGTGCTTACGATGATTCAGCATATTCCGGGCGAGTGGAATATGGAGAAGTGCGCTATGGGCGGGAAAGAGATGAAGCTTGGCGTCGATTACAAGAAGAAGGACGCCAATACGCTTGAGTTTGAGATCAAGCTGCCGGCTCGCAACGCGGACGGCCCCGCCGTGACAGAACTGTCGATGCGCTACCATCGTCGCCACGTTCGCCCGGGATAACGCGGGAAACAGCAACAAAGCTTCAAGTTAAAGGAGCAGCAAAATGAAACGCACAATATTGGCGATGCTTTTGGCCGTTGCGTATGCCGGCGCCTCGAAAGGCAAGGTTGATTTGGTGACGTTGCCCACGCGGGACACGGTGCAGCTTACGATTTATAACTCGGCGGATTTGACGTTGGTTCGTGAGAGCAGGGCGCTGACCGTCAAGGAAGGCGAGAATAAATTGCAGTTCTCCTGGGCCGATACATTGATTGACCCGACGAGTCTTGCGATGCTGCCTAAGGCCAATGCGGACAAGATTGATATTGCCGACCTGACTTATCCGCCGCGAGTGCGGAACTTAGGTCTTTGGAATATCAAAAGTCGCGTGAGCGGCAAAGTCCCGGTGGAGATTACGTACCTGACCAGCGGCCTGTCCTGGCGGGCGTTCTATATGGGCACGCTCACCGAAGATGAAAAAACGATGCGTATGCAGGGTTACGTTCGCGTCACGAACAACAGCGGCGAGGATTACGAGAACGCCCAGACCCGATTGATTGTCGGCCAGGTGCACATACTCGACGAGATAGTGGCGCTCGCCCGCCGGCAGTATCCGTATGGCCGGCCCGGTGAGCCTGTGCCTCTAACTCATCAAGTGGCGTACGGCAAAAGCACGTTTGCCACTCTGGAGCAGGCGGCGGAGCGCGCTGCCCCAATGGCGTCCAAGCCAAAGGAAATCAAGAAGGAGGGTTTGAGTGAGTACTTCCTCTATACTATTGAGGGCACAGAGACCATTCCCACCGGCTGGTCGAAAAGACTGCTCAGTTTCGATGCTGACGCCGTGCCGGTCGTGAATCTCTATAAGTACGAGGAAGAGAGGTACGGCAATTCGGTAGTTCGATTCCTCAGCTTCAAGAACGACAAGGAGCACAAGTTAGGCGAGACGCCCATCCCCGGCGGCTTGTTGAAGGTCTATAGGGGCGTCGATGATAAGGGACACTTATCGTATGCAGGCCAATCCGAATTCAAGTATATTCCCGTCGATGAGGATGTTGAGCTTAATCTCGGGGCGGTCGCCGATATTGTCG
>CAYGZM010000049.1:1972-25557 GCA_964354365.1 uncultured Pirellulales bacterium | reverse complement strand
CCGTTGAAAAGAAAAAATCAACAAACGATTTTTTCTTTTCTAAGTAGGCCTAACCTGCAATTTTGCAGAAGCCTCCATTATTCTTAGGGTATTACACGGCAGCCAAACGCCGGACAAAGCGTTTGGCACAGTATATAGCACCGCCCCGCTCTCTGTACAAGTATTTCTTGTTGACGGATTTCATATCCGTCCGGCCAAATGCAGCTTTCCCTTTTTGGCAAGCCGAAGATGGTCGCCGGCGGGGGCGCACTATGGCAAAAACTGAGGGCACGAAGCCGTTAGGCGCTCCAAATACATTTTGGATTCAAGGGCGGGATTTTGAAAGGACTATTCGGCGGGTTTGGCATTTTGTGGGGTTGGGATATCCACTTGTTGTGGACTGTGACAGGGGGAACACCCACGGCTGAGGCGCGAACTATCGGCAAATCAGTCAATGCTGCGAGGCCGGTTGCAGCGATTCTTCTGCCTGTGGCGGCGCTATTTGAGACTCTTGTAGGGGAATCCCTGGGCCATATAGTCAACATCCTGGCGTTCGGAGGCAGGTGGCGTCATGCCGAAACTGAACCCTGGCGGATTATCCCATGCAACACTGCACCAGTCGATGAAGCTTTTGTTTTCCCATGTGTGCATTTCGGCGTGACCATCGGCAAAGCCGAGGGTGCTTTTCTTGTTGTGCCACATTGCGAGCGGGTCCGTCCAGGTTTTTGACTTAACGTTCATTTGCCAGGAGCCTATGTTGTCTCCACGAGGGTCGATTTCCTCGACGAAGATATACCTGGTGGCGGGGCTTCTCAAGTCGGTATATTTCTTGGCCTCGTTGTACTCTCCCCAGTCTTCACCGTTTGCCCCGCCGGGGATGGAGAAGCTGCGGTAGGCATATTGCCTGGGGTCCTTTATTCTGAGATCGGCGGGGCACCTATAGACTTCAAGGGTTTTGTTAGTGTAGGAGAATAGCTTGCCCCTCCTGACGGCATCCATTTTGTCTTCGGGGAGAGGGCCGGTTGGGGTTGCGACCCAGTCAATTGCGGCTCGCGTATCCCCGCCCACTATTCTGCCGTCATTATCGTCCTGGTACAAATACCAGGCCAAGGAGAGGGTCTTTGTGTTGGCGATGCAGTGGATGCGCTTGGCCTGTTCTCTGGCCTTACTCAGGGCGGGCATCAGGATTGCCATTAGCAGGGCTATAATTGCGATTACGACGAGGAGCTCGACGAGTGTAAATGCTGACCTTTTCATAGGAATGCGTCCTTTCTCATCAGAGGGGCCACAGGTTCTGCAGAAGGGCGTCGGCCTGGCGCCCCCTTGATTATTGTAGAGATATACCATCACTATAAGCAGATGCGCCAAAACGGCGTAATGTTCCGCAGGTTGAGCATTTCGTGGGCGTTTTGGAGCCTGCTCTGAATATACATCATACAATAGCACGGCTTAGAAGTCAATTGTCAAGGGGATTTTGTCTCTTTTTTATCGCCGAGATCGCAGAGATTGCAGAGGGGTCAGGGCCATCCCCAAGCTGCCAGGCTGTGTCGCAATTAGGATTTTACGTCTTTCGCCCCTGATTTGGAGCAAAAAACGAAGGTCATCATTCCGATTTCGGTGTATTTTTGCCATTGTGACACAGCCTCTGCGCTTGAGGTTGCCACCCAGTTGGTGTGTGGGTAAGCCGCGGGTTTGGCAGGTAAACCCGCCAAAAATCGGCGGGCGGAATATGTTGGTTGGTGTTAGATTCGGAGTTGGGATTTTACCTCGGCGATTTTTGTTATGGCGAAGTCGAGGTCTTTTTTGGTGTGTGCGGCGGAGACCTGGGTACGGATTCGGGCGGCGCCTTTGGGTACAACGGGATATGAGAATCCGATGACGTATATGCCTTTTTCGAGGAGCTTTTGGGCCATACTCTGGGCGAGGACGGCGTCGCCGAGCATAATGGGGACGATAGGGTGCCGGCCGGGGATGACATTTAGGCCGAGGCCGGAGATTTGCCTTCTGAAATAGGTTGTGTTGTCGGCGAGCTTATCGCGGAGCTCGGTGGAGGCGGAGAGGATTTCGAGGACCTTGAGCGAGGTTGCGACGATGGCTGGTGCGAGGGTGTTGGAGAAGAGGTATGGGCGGGAGCGCTGCCGGAGGATTTCGATGATTTCCTTTCTGCCGGCGGTGTATCCGCCGGATGCGCCGCCGAGGGCTTTGCCGAGCGTTCCAGTGATAATGTCGATGCGGCCCATAACGCCTCGGTATTCGTGCGTGCCTCGGCCGCGGGCGCCGAGCACGCCGACTGCGTGGGAGTCGTCGATCATTACGAGGGTTTCGTATTTTTCGGCGAGGGCGCAGATTTCGTCGAGCTTTGCGATTGTGCCGTCCATTGAGAATACGCCGTCGGTGGCAATGAGGCGGAAGCGTGCGGACCGGGCCTCTTTCAACCTTTCTTCAAGGTCATTCATATCGGAGTTGGCGAAGCGGAATCGCTGGGCCTTGCAGAGCCGGACGCCGTCGATGATGCTGGCGTGGTTGAACTGGTCGGAGATGATGGCGTCTTCGTCGGTGAGGAGGGTCTCAAAGAGGCCGGTATTGGCATCGAAGCAGGAGGAGTAGAGGATTGTATCCTCGGTTCCGAGGAATTCGGAGATTTTTTGTTCGAGCTGCTTGTGTATCTGCTGAGTTCCGCAGATGAAGCGGACGGAAGAGAGGCCGTAGCCCCATTTGTCATAGCTTTCTCGGGCTGCTTTGATGATTTCGGGGTGGTCGGCGAGGCCGAGGTAGTTGTTGGCGCAGAGGTTGAGGACTTTTTGTCCGCCGGCGATTGTGATAGTAGGCTGCTGGGGGCTTGTTATGATTCGCTCGGCTTTGTATAGGCCGGCTTGCTTTATCTGCTCAAGCTCGTGCGAGATGTGAGATTTCATTGTGCCGAACATGTTTCTGTCCTGAATGAACCACGAATTTCCACAAATTAACACAAATTGTTGTTTTCAGACACGGATTAACTCAGATTTACACTGTTGCCTTTTCTATGCTATTTGAATCGCCTTCGGCGAGATTGGTCAGAATAGATTTCTCCGCTCGCTTCGCTCGGTCGAAATGACGGTGTAGTCGCTTCGCTCGGTCGAAATGACGGCAAGCGTGGTTATTCGCAATGTCTCTTGGCAACTGCATTATTTTTCGGTCCAGTCTAAGATTATTTTTCCTGAGTTTCCTGATGCCATTGTCTCGAAAGCTTTTTTGTATTCTGTGAAGTGGAATCGGTGGGTGATGATTGGGGTGATGTCGAGTCCCTTTTGTATGAGCATAGTGGCCTTGTACCAGGTTTCGAACATTTCCCTGCCGTAGATACCTTTGATGGTCAGGCCGTTGAAGACGACGTAGTCCCAGTCGATTTGGGTGGGCGGCATAATTCCGAGCAGGGCGATTTTTCCGCCGTGGCAGATGTTTGCGAGCATGCTTTTGAAGGCGTCGGGATTGCCGGACATTTCGAGGCCCACGTCGAAGCCTTCCTTCATATCGAGTTTTTTCTGGGCGTCCTGAATAGTATCGTTTCGGGCATCGAGGACCAGAGTGGGATTCATTCTCTCGGCCAATTCGAGGCGGTAGGGATTGACGTCGGTGATGACGACGTTTCGCGCGCCGGCGTGCTTTGCGACGGCGATAGCCATAAGTCCTATCGGCCCGGCACCTGTTATTAAGACGTCTTCGCCGACGAGGTCGAAGGAGAGGGTGGTGTGGACGGCGTTGCCGAAGGGGTCAAAGCAGGCAAGGACCTCGACGGGTATTGTGGGGTCGCAGTGCCATACGTTGGAGACGGGGATGGAGAGGTACTCGACGAAGGCGCCGTCTCGATTGACACCGATGCAGTTTGGGTCGATGCAGAGGTGTCGTCGTCCTGCCCGGCAGTTGCGGCAGCGTCCGCAGACGACGTGTCCTTCGCCGCTGACCAACTCGCCGATTTCGACGTCGCGGACGTTGTCGCCGATTTTTTCGACGGTTCCGACAAATTCGTGACCTGTGACCAACGGCGTTTTGATCGTTTTTTGCGCCCAGCGGTCCCAGTTGTAGATGTGGATGTCGGTGCCGCAGATAGCGGTCTTTTGGATTTTGATGAGGACGTCGTTGCTGCCGACTTTGGGAAGGGGCACTTCTTCGGCCCACATTCCGGGTTCGGGGTGTTTCTTGACGAGTGCTTTCATATTCTTGCTACTCCGTTGGCGTTCGAGCAATTTGGGGCATAGTATATGGTGAGAAGCGGGAGGCGTAAAGGGGCATTTCGTATGTCGGATGTGGGATGTCGTCTTGTAAGGTAAGGCGGCGCCCGAAAGTCGAGATTGATGAAGCGGTTAGTTGATTATTCGGACGGTGCCGGCGTTGCCGTCAACTTGTAGTAGCTGGCCGGTTTTGATGATTTTTGTGGCGGGGCCGACGTTTGTGACGCCGGGGATACCAAGTTCGCGGGCGACGATGGCGCCGTGTGAGAGGATTCCTCCTCGTTCGGTTACCACTGCGGCGGCGGGGACGAAGTATGGAGTCCAGCCGGGGTCGGTGAATGGAGCGACGAGGATTTCGCCGGCCATGAGCTGTTGCTCGGTGTCGGTCCTGAGTATGACCCTTGCTTTTCCGGTTGCCGTGCCGGGGCTTACGCCGAGGCCTTTGAGCAGCTGAGCGTCGGTTTGGATGAGGTCGGGTACGTAGTCTTCGGGAACAAACCTGCCCACGATTGTGTTGGGGGGAGTCATGGCAGTCCATTTGTCGTGTTCTTCGCGTCGGGCGGCTATGCGTTGCTTAACGTCGAAATTTGCGACTCCCTTGGTGACGGATTCGAGCTCTTCGATCCTGAGGAAGAAGATGTCGTCGGCGTTGTCGAGGGTGCTGTGTGAGCAGAGCCTTTTGCCAAGTTCGAGCAGCATCTTCCGCATAACAAACAGCGGTTTTATGAGTTCGCTTTTGATGTTCTCTCGCCAGACCGAGCCTTTCTGGGCGCGGATGAGGAGACGGTTGAAAATGAAGCGCTTGATGGGGTTCTTGAGTCGGCTGCGACAATCCCGTTCGAGCTGGCGGCGCTGGTTGGCGGCCTTTATGTGGCTCTCGATGGGGTCTGTCTGTTCGATGGACAAAAGATGGCCGCGGACGAGGCCGAGGATGTAATCGGGTCGTTCGGACCATCGCGGGTTGGCCAGCTCGATCTCGCCTCGGCAGTGGTGGCCGTGGTTGTGCATAAAATCGTCCCAGGCTTCGAGGAAGGGAGCGGCGTCCGGGTTGTCTGCGAGTGCGGTGGTGATGTCGGCCCACGTTTCTTTGTCGAGCAGGTGTTTTCTCAGCTCGGGTATAGCGTTGGCTTTCTGTGCGAGCCGCCAGAGGTCGAGTGCGGCTTCGGCATCGGTCATATTTCCGAGGCCGGCGACGAGTCTGCCTGCGCAGGTAGGTTCGGCGAGCCATTTCCGGCAGACGTATTCGAGGGCTGGGAATGCAGCAAAGACGTTGCAGAGGTAGAAGACACCGGCGAAGAATTCACGAACATCTTCGATGAGGTTGGAGCAGCAGGCGGTGATTTGCCGGGTGGTCATGGAGGCTGGATCGAGTTGACGGTTTCTTTCGTTTCGGGCGATTCCATCTGCGATGAAGGCTTGGCCTTTTGCCGAGCCGGCCAGGAAGATTCGGACAGCAAGGAAGGGGAGCTTGAGGAGGAAGCGAAACCTGTTGAACTTGATTGGCGGGAAGTGTTCGGGGGACATTTCCTCGGCGAGGTTGATGATTTTTTGCAGGCCCGAGTCACTTCCTGCGGCTTTCATGAAGTCGTATCTGCCTGCGAAGGGGATGGAGCGTATCACGGTGATCCAGATGCTTGCGTTGAAGTAGGCGCGCCCCGCTATGTAGTCGTGCGCGGGGTAGTCGCAGCGGTCGATGCAGAGCATGTCGAAGACGGGTTGGACGAGCGAGTCGATAGTGGTGTCGAGGACGGATTTAGTGGCGGGGGTGACGACGTCGGGCAGCACCTCCTGGGCGGGGAAATAGCTCCAGATCAGGCAATCTTTGGGAGTTTTTGCTGTGGGCCGTTGGAGCGTTGTGATGGGCCTTGCCTGGAGCAGCCAGATATGTCGGTCCTTTGCGGCCCATTCAATATCCTGGGGGCAATCGAAAAGCCGCTCGACCTTCAGTGCCAATTTAGCGAGGCTTTCTGCCGTGCTGTCGTCGATACAGGGTATGCCGTCAGGTTGGGCGGGGCTGCGATTGGCCATCTTCAGGGTCGGCTTTTTAAGGACGAATCTGTCGGGTGTGGTTTTGCCCTGGACGATGTTTTCGCCCGACCCCGGCGCTGCCTCGATGACAATTCTGTTTCTGTCGCCGGTGATGGGATCGGCGGTGAATATAATGCCGGAGACATCGGCGGCGACCATCTGTTGGACGATGACGGCCATTTCGACGCGGATGTGGTCTATACCGTTTTGGCGGCGATAGTGAAATGCCCGCTCGGTCCAGAGCGAGGCCCAGCATTTCCTGATGGCTTCAATGCAATCCTCGAGGGAGCGAACGTTCAGAATTGTGTCATACTGGCCGGCAAAGGATTGGTGCGGCAGGTCCTCTGCTGTGGCCGAGGAGCGGACCGCCACCGTGTCGGCAGCAAGCATTCGATAGTGGTTTTCTATCAGGTCACGCAGAGTGCCGTCTAACGGGGCGTCCGTGATGGTCCATCGGACGTCGGCGAGGATACTTCGTTTCTCATCGAGAGTTGCGTTTTCGAGCTTGGCCGGAGCCGCTGCAATTTGGGACTGCAGGCGGGCGGTGAGATGCTCGCGACAGGCTGCAGCCGGAATACAGAATCCATGGGGTACGGGAAGGCCGGCTTGTCGCATTCGGATGAGGTTGGCCGCCTTTGCTCCAAGGGCGATGCCGGCGATATTGGCGGTGGTGTCAAGTGGTACGATTTTGATTACGTTCATAGCCCAGAATTCCTGTGTTACTGTCGGCAGCACAGTGGGAAAGCGGCCCGCCGGGCGCTAATATAAACGAAACAGAAGGAACATTGTTAATCAAAAAACTCAGCGGGAACAGTTAGAGGGTTAGAAGTCTATTTTCTCAAGCTCGCGGGTCCTTTCGTGGTCGGTCATGTCGGGGGTGAGGGCTGTTATCGTGATGTAGCCGTCTTCGAGTGACGTGGTGTCGGTCGGGGTGCCATCGATGACGTGGTGGTCGCCTATAAGCTGGAAGACGGTGCGGCCGTGCTCGTCCATTTTCTCGACGTAGCTTTCGTTGAAGCCAGTGCTCGATTGGGGGACAACGTGCACGCCTTTCGGCTCGCCTTTTGATAGCCGGGGGATGTTGATATTTATGACGCAGCCGTTGCGGACGGGCATGAGCTTTTTGAGGGTATCGAGGCAGTGGACGGCGGCCTTCTCGAAGTCGCCGGGGACGCCGGGGGCCTCGACGGCCAGGCTCATCGCGACGGACGGGATGCCGAGAAAGGCGCCCTCCATAGCGGCGCCGATGGTGCCGGAGTAATAGACGTTGATTCCGACGTTTGCGCCGTTGTTTATTCCTGCGACGAGCAGGTCAATGGGGCCGTGGTGGAGCTGCATACAGGCGAGCTTGACGCAGTCGGCGGGCGAGCCCTGGACGCTGTACCCGGTGAACAGACCGTTGATATCGACTTTGGTGGCCACGAGGGGATGGCGGTAGGTGATGCTGTGGCCTGCGCCGGAACGGCTGGTGTCCGGGGCGACGACGGTTACGTCGCCGATTGTGACAAGCTGCTTGTAAATAGCGGCCAAGCCCGGTTCGAAGATGCCGTCGTCGTTTGCGAGCAGGATTTTCATAGTTCGTATCTCGTATTGCGTCGGAGCCATCCCCACGCCCTTCGGGCTTGAGGCTGCCACACAAAGTATATCTTGGGCGGATTGTAATTGGTTGCGTGGGTTGTGTCAATTGACAGGTTTATGGTGCGGGGTATAATTGCGGGGTATGGAGAAGTATTCGGCGGGCAAGAAGTGCGTTGTGATGAGTCGAGATGAGGTTCGGGCGGTCGATGCCTGGGCGATAAACGAGGTCGGCGTGCCGGGGGTGGTATTGATGGAGAACGCCGGCAGGAGCTGTGCGGAGCTTATCAGGGAGAAACTGGCCGGTGTTACGAAGCCGAAGGTGGTCATATTCTGCGGGACGGGGAATAACGGGGGGGATGGGTATGTGATAGCGAGACACCTGCTCAACAGCGGGTGTGAGGTCGTAGTGGTGGTGTGCGGCGATTACGACAAGATCAAAGGCGATGCGAGGGTAAACCTGGATATTCTTGAGAGGCTGAGTCAGCCGATTGAGCGGATAGAGCCGGGCCGGGTGGATGTCCGCGGGCGGGTCAAGGCTCTGGCGGAGGGGGGTGATATGATTGTCGATGGGCTGTTCGGGACGGGGCTGGCTGGTGAGATGCGGGGCGGGTATCGAGAGCTGATAGAGGGCATCAACGAGCAGAACTGCCCTATTCTGGCGGTGGATATCCCGTCGGGGCTGGACTGCGATACGGGCGAGCCATTGGGGGCGGCGATAAAGGCGGACTATACGGTTACTTTCGTGGCAGTCAAGAAGGGCTTCGCAAATGCAGACGCGAAAGCATACACAGGCGAGGTTTATGTGGCCTCTATCGGCGTTGGGCCTGCGGACAGAGGCGGCCCCTATATGGTTCATAAGAAGTGACTGCGCTCGCGGCAACCAGTCATTTTTGCCAAGAATCCGCGTTATCGCTGCTCAAAACCCCGATCCTGCCCGCTAACTGCGTAACTTGGGTTAGCCTCTTGGCTTTGGCTGGCTCTTTGCTATAATGAATATCCGGCGGGCTGTGAGCATTTCCCTCCTCCCTCCACAAACCTGTTCCCAGCCCACCATTATTCTCAACCAGGCCCCACAACCTCCCACGACCCCTCTGACGCCCACTTTGCGCTCGTAGAATCGGCCAAATCTGCTCCATTGAGGTCTCAGCCCACCTTTTTCTTGCCAAAAACCACGTGGTAAACACGGGATTTCGAGGATTATCTCCCAAAAGTGGTAACGGCCGGAACAGCGACAGGCTTCTGCCGAAACCTTCTTTACACCCCAATAACCAGCCAAAGTAAGCCAAAGAGGCTGGCCGTACAAAAAAATTTGCAGGAATCGAGTTTAATGAGAGCTTTTTGTATTGACATTTCAACCGGAGCACATGTATAATAGAACTAATTCAGTGGGGAGTGGTGAAAAGACTAACCGTGGCTTTCACCACGCGGGCCGGGGCCCGCAATCCCCTCAAAGTGGTGTGATTGGGAGTTCACGGGAATGGACCTTATTGGGGGAAAAAGGAGAGTGATGATGAAAAAATTCATACCTGTCTGTGTTGTCGCGCTGCTGCTCCTGCCCATGGTGGCCGCTGCAGGGCCGTCGAGCCTCACCCTGACCTCAACGGTGCGAGATTTCCATGCATACTCACACCCGGATTTTGAAGACGGACTCGGCGACGACCGCGGCTTTGTCAGTTCCACAATAGGGGCCGACGGCAAGCCCGTCTATGCGGGCGGCGCTGGCACCCTCACCACACACGGTGCGGGACCCTTCGACCAGTGGTACAGGGACGTCGCCGGAGTCAACATGACGATGAGCCTGCCTCTGACACTGACCGACATCGGAGGCGGAATCTACAGCTATGACAATCCGAGCTTTTTCCCCATAGACGGTCAACTCTTTGGAAACGAAGGCAACAGTCACAACTACCATTTCACTTTGGAGTTGCACAGTCAATTCACTTATGACCCGGGTCAGACGTTTGCCTTTAGGGGAGATGACGACGTGTTCGTCTTCATCAATGACGACCTCGTGATTGACCTTGGCGGCGTACATCCAGCCGAGTCCGCCTCGGTGGACCTCGACACATTGGGGCTAATCGACGGCCAGACCTATGCCTTTGACCTGTTCTTCGCTGAGAGGCACCTGGTTGAGTCGAGTTTCCGCGTGGACACATCCATTGTCCTGCGGCCGGTCATCCCGGCGCCGGGGGCTGTTGTCCTCGGGAGCATCGGTGCGGGCCTTGTCGGCTGGTTGCGAAGACGCAGAACGCTGTAGAAACATCTGCAGACGAAGAAATCAACAAGGGCTGTGAGTTTAGAACTTGCAGCCCTTTCTTCTTCAACTCAGCCACCCCACAGCTTCTCTCAGCCCCCCCTGAAGGCTACTCAAACAGCTCGCAATGTGATCCTGTGCGTTCGAGGAAAAGACAATCGTCAGCAACACGATAGATCAGCAGCCAGTCTCCCCTGATATGACATTCACGATGGTTTTTCCACTTGCCGAGAAGGCAATGGTCTTTGTAGTTGGCCGGCAGTATCTGCCCGCCGGCGAGTTTCTCAACAACAGTCCTGAGCTCCTTTAAGGGTCTGCTCTGTTTCTTCACTCGCTTGTAGTCTTTCCTGAACCGCCCTGCGTAGAAGATTCTCAAGCATCCAGCTCCTTGAATAGCGCGTCAACGCTCGGTGCCTCGTGCACGTCAAGGCCCTGCTCAGACTTGGCAAGGGTCTGAGCCGTCAGCTTGTTCGGGATTTTCAACTCGAAGGGAATCCCCCTATGAATGACTATTTGTCTAAGATACAAGCAGACGGCCTCGGATAGCTGAAGGCCGAGGGCATCGAGAATGCTCTTCGCCTTCGATTTTGTGTCTTTATCGACCCGGACCTGTATTACAGCCCCTTTCGCCATTGCATCACCTCGTATAGCCACATTGTAATGTAATTGTCATAACACTGTACATACATTGACTATACGACATTTATCGGGGCAAGTCAAAGGAAAAACGAGGAAAATCTGCGAAAACCAACAAGAAACATCCTCCAGCACCCAGAACCCGAAATGTAATAGGACGTTCGCGCAAACAGGATGCAGTCATACGAGCTTATCGGCGTTCTTTGCGACCTTCTCGAAGGCCTCGAGGGCACCGTCCATATCCTTCCTGGCCGCAAGGAACATAATTTTGCTGTCCATCGAGAGCATTTCCTTATCGGTTGGGGGCGTGTTATCCATCACGGGAAAACGCAGAGACTGCCTGTATTTCTCGAGTCTGGCCTTCGAGAACGAGGCCGCATAAGCACGGGAGCTAAGATGTTCTTCGAGCATTCCTTCCTTGTGGCAGCCGCCGCTATAGGTTCTTTTGCCGCCGGAAACCGGAATTCCCTCGGCCTTGAGTGCCTGTGCGAATTTCTCTGCGGGGACGTCTTTGAAGTGCTTTCTGTCGTAGTCCAGCTCAAAGGTAACATAGGTGAATCGGGTGTTCTTGTTGTATCGCTTCTTGGGCGTCAGGCCGGGGATTTCCGTCAGCTTCTGCTCGAGGTATTTGCCGTTTTTCTGGCGGCTCTTGTCCTGTTCCTTGAAGCGTTTGAACTGTTCGGTAAGGACCGCAGCCTGGAACTCGGTCATTCGGTGATTCGAGCCGGGGTAAGGATACCCCCTCTTTTCGTTCTTGGGGTCCCTTCCGTTGTTTATGAAGGCCGCACATCTGCGCATCAACTCCTCGTCGTCTCCGAGGATCGCCCCGCCTTCGCCTGCAACGAGCGATTTCCATTCCTGGAAGCTGATGCAGCCAGTGGCGCCGAACGCGCCAACCTTTTTGCCGCCCACTTCGGCGAAGACGGACTGGCACGCATCCTCAACCACCGGGATATTGTGCTTCTTGCCTATTGCAATGATCTTTTCGATATCCACGGGAAACCCGGCCAGGTGAACGGGCAGAATGGCCTTTGTGTGCTCGGTGATTGCATCCTCGATGAGGTCTGCGTTGATGGAACCCGTGTCAGGGTCGATATCGACGAAGACCGGCAGGGCGTGGCAGTTGGTTATGACGTTGATTGTGGCTATGAACGTGTGAGGCGTTGTAATGACTTCATCGCCCGGCCCCACGCCTATGCAGTGCAGAGAGGCGCTCAGCGCGGTGGTGCCGCCGTTGGTCAGAACTGCGGATTTGACGCCCATCGCACCTGCAAACGTCTTTTCAAAGTCATAGACCGCGTTGCCCTTCAGGCAGCACCAGTTTCCGCTCCGCAGGGCCTTGAGCAGGGCCTTCTCTTCGTTCTCGTCAAAAATCGGCCAGGTGGAAGAGAACGGCTCGGTCCGGACCGCAGCGCCGCCTAACAGCGCCAGAGTATCGGCCTTCTTGGCGGCGCCTGCATAAAGAGAGCTTGTTGCGACGGCGCCGAGTGCTGCGCCGGTTAAGGTTGCCGAAGTCTTCTTCATAAACGACCGGCGTGTGAACAAGGGCTTCATAATAAGATACCTCCCAATTTTGGCCACTGATAGCAAAGCGGAGGGCGAACCAGCCCCCCGTTACCGATTGTCTTTAGTGCGACCGAATGTCAATGAGCCGATATTGAAACCTAACGTCTCTAACTGCGTCTTTCCATAGTGTGTCGTCAACCATAGATACCAGAAATGTCTGAGAGTTCAAGCGCAAAGTCGGCGGAGGCCACCTCATTTTGCAGAGATAGTCGGGGGCTTGTTCATTTCTTTGTGGCGGGCACAGCCGAAGGGGACTGCCCTATTGCGCTGCGGATGGCTTCGACATAAGCATCGTGCATCTGGACAAGCTCTTTGCCGCCGGCCGTAAGGGCATCGGGGAAATCAAAGGCGGGCTGCTTGGGCATCGGCTGTTTGAGCTGGGGCAGATTGGATGCGCAGGTCTGGAACGTCCGGCCCCAGGCCTTGAGAGTCATATCGGGCTTTACGAGGCCCGCGAAGAGGCTGATATCTCTCGATTCGGGCGTGTCGGCGAAGGGCCAGGAGAGCCATCCATCGGCCAGAGGGCGAGAGGCCTCGATTTCGGCGGCGATCCAGTCGGCCTGCTGCTGTTCGCTCAAAAAGGGGTGGTCCTGAGGCGCGCCGCCGCCGTACCAGCCGAATTCGCCCAGTACGACCGGCTTGCCCGCCCAACCACCGGCGGGCTGGCCCGTATGACAGTAAGCCAGAACGGCCTGCAGATAATCGAGGTTCTTCCGGCGGTTCAGGTCGGACTCAAAGGGGCTGCCAAGCGTCGGATAGAAGTGAATCGTCAGGAAATCGAGCCAGCGGGCCTGGCGGTGCGGATTGAATGCGGCGTAGCGCTCCGGTTCGCCGGGGCGTATCAAGGGGTAGGACCACTGGATGTACCCGACGGTTACCAGATGCGAGGAATCGACCTTGCGAATCGCCTCAACCTGTCGGCGTACCCACTGGTCGGCCAAATATTCGCGGAATTGCTGCCAGTCGCGCAGCCGGGGGCTGCCGGTCCTGGCGGTATTCTCAGGCACATCGACTTTGCCCCATTGGTCCGACTCGGTTATCTCCGCGCCCCAGGCGGACTTGAGGGCCTGCCACGATTCGTAGGTTTGCTCAAGGTAGGTGTTCCACCGCGGGCGCCACTGCTCGATAAACCAGGGCAGATGAGGCTCGTTCAGCAGGTCCCAGGCAAATATGGCCGGCTCGCCCCGGTAGCGGCGTCCCACAACATCCCAGAAACGCTCGAGCGCCTCCAATGCCTGCTCGCCGGCGAAACGATCCGCTCCCCAATACGAAGGCTGGCCCTCCCAATGGTCCGGCCCGGTGAGAATCAGACGGATTCCGCTGCGGCGGGCAATGGCAACGAGCATATCCAGCTTCTTGAGGGCTTGCTCGTCGATGGTTTTGGCGTCGGGCTGAAAAGTGGCCGCAGTGAGAAAGACGCGTGCGCAGTTGACGCCCATTTCGCTCATAACGCGAAAGTGCCGTTGCACCTTTTCAGGATCGAACTGCCGCCATATCTTGGGCGCCCAGCCGGTATTTGGGTCGTAGTAGTTTGTGCCGAAGGGTACGAAGGGCCGTCCGGACTCCCGCTCGATGAAATGTCGGCCGTCGGCAGCCGATACTATCAGCTCCATATCCGGAGCCTCGGCCGCGCATGCCGCAAAACACCCAACGAGTATGAGCACAACCGGCGCCGCAAGGCAAGCTGCCCTGAGACGCGAGGGCCGCCTTTGTGCAGAACTCATAATCAGTACGCACTCCAGAGATATAATATCTGCGGCGTGCCAAGCTCGTGGAGCGTGTTTCTGTCAAATTTCAGCGTGTTTGCCTTTTGAGACATCAACAGGTTGGCCAACGACAACGGCTTGCGATATTCCACAACCCGAGCCTCTTTGATTCCAGCCATTGATTTGACAAGGGCTATGGCATCGTCCAGGTATCCAATATCGTCTATGAGCTTCTCTTTGAGCGCCTCGTCGGCGCCGAAGATGCCGCCATCGGCCAGCTCCTTTACTTTGTCGAGAGTAAGAGAGCCTTTCCTTCCTTCGGCAACGATGCCTACGAACCTGTCAAAGGCGGGGGTAATCCACTTGTCCTCGATGTATTTGATCTCTTCGGGAGCGGGTTGTCTAAAGGGGCTACCCCAATCCTTTTTCCTGCCCGACTTGACGGTGACTGCATTGACGCCGAGCTTGTCCTCAAGCAGTTGCTGGACGACGAAGGACTGGTATATCACGCCGATGGAGCCGGTAGTGGTGGTCGGCTCGGCTATGATCTTTTCACACGCAACCGACGTATAGTACCCGCCGGACGCAGCAAGGCCCTCCATAAACGCGATGACGGGCTTGCCTTTTTCACTCCTGTACTTGCGGATTTCATTGTAGATTCGGTCGCTGCCCGGGACCGTGCCACCCGGCGAGTTCACGCGAACAATCAGCCCCTTCACGTTTCGGTCCTCTCCTGCGGCTTTTAGCTGCCTATATACATCGTCGGCAAGGCCGCTGTGTATCACGCCCTCAACTGAGATTATGGCAATCTTGGCCTTAGCGCTGCTGTCCCGCACCACCTCTTCGGTAAGGAATCCGCCATGCCCGGTCGCGAAGAGAGCAACCGCCCCGAATAGCGTTACGAACAGGAAGATGTTGCCCATAATCGACAGCGCCAGAAGGACCCCGAAGAAGATTCTCCAGCCGCGTCGTTTAGCGGGCTGTGCCGTCTGGGCCGGAATGTAAATCGGCGCCGGCGGCTGTGGTTGTGAGCCCTGCGGCGGCAGAGTCCCTGAGAAATTATCGTTCCGATCAAAATCCATAATCGTCCCTTTCAAAAATGATCTGCCGCATTATAGGGCAAGGACAGGCAACCGTCAAACGAGAAAGATATGCGGCGCTGACAGCCATCATTGTTGTATCAGCATCCGCAGAGGCTGCCGCGCATTTAGGACATATTTGACAAGGGTATCAGCGCGCCTGCACGTTTGACCGCTCCAAATCCAGCGGAGGATTCTTTCTGTTTGCGCAGCATTCAACCTGCGCCAATCGTCACAATGCAAATCACTGGGCAGGCCGTACTCTTTGGCATCTTTCATCAGGACGGCAATACCGGCGAGGGCTCCTATGGCCATATTCGTCGGCTCGATGCCATACTCCAGGGCAAGCTGCATTGTCCCGAATATCCGGTCGTTCAAGCCGAGCTTGCGGACGACGTCGCGGCCGGCGCGTGCGACCGTATCGGCCAGAAACGGATTGGTCATACGATCGAGGAGGTCTTCGGCATACTTTTTGAAGCCGGCCTCGGCGAAAAGCTCGTCTGCCAGGGCTGCGTGCTTCTTTATTAGCGCCCCGCCGCACTCGGCGAGGAAAGCATCCAGACCGATTTGCATAACAGCCGGATCGTTCTTCAGTTCGGTCATTTTTTCGTAGCCCTTCAGGGCGCCGATAAAGCCGAGCAGCGCGTGCACAGCGTTGTGGCCATACAGTTTTGCCTCCTCAAAAGGCAGCAAGTCATCCTTCTCAATAAACACTTCGATACAAGGCGCAAAACCAGACAGGCACGTTCGGCTCACAAGTATCCGATTGAACTGCTCTACAAGAAAGGCTCGCTGAATGTCGGGCGCGATGGTTTTTAGTTTCAACCGTGCGATTTCCGAGGGGTCGTCAACCACCCTGCTCATTTTGCCGATCACCGTGTTTAGAAACTGTACGTTTGTCTGTGACAATCCGCCGACTTTCCGGGCAACCGCTTCTCTTAGAATCTCGGCAGCGTGGTTGTTGTTTTCGGCGGTGTAAATGATAGTCCCTTTTGCGCAGCTTTTTCCCAAGCCGTCGGCTATCAGTGAAGCTACGCTGCTGTCGCCTCCTGATTCGTAGAAATTGACGGACGGCAGAGAGGTGACAATTTCCGTGGACTGAGCAAGAGCCTCCATAAGAAGGCGCCTGTCCGCCGGGGCGCCGGGGTCGAGCAATTCGACGCCGTCTATCTTCAACGTCTCAATGCCATCGGCCCTGGCGACGTTCACGTGATAGCTGCCGGCGTTTGCTTTGACTGCCTCAACAAGTTGGCGGTCGATCTCGGCGACGGCTATCCGCGAGAAATTTCCGCTCTCGAATGCTTCTTTGGCGAACAGCCCGGCCTGAATAGGCCCGAATCCAAAACCTGTGAATATGTGCCGTGCCATTATCAGCCGCCCGCTGTTTTCAAGAAGCTGTTGATTTGAGTCCTGTCGGTCAGGGCCGCTATTTCGATGTCGTAGGCCCTGCTCTTTCCGGGGGCAATGTGGATGAGCTTTTTCTGTTTTCTGGCGGCGGCCTGGCCGATTGGATGGTTCGTGCCCGGCTCCAGGGCAGTGACATATTCGCCCGGGCCCCAGTGCTGCCAGTTGCTCAGGCAGGGCAATTGCTTTTTAGGATATTTCATAACAAGCGCAAGTCCGAGCTTGCGATTGTACAGGCCGACGGTGCAGATGCCCTTTCTGTCGGCTGCCACGTCAATAAATCCGCAGCCTTCGCCGCCGGCCCTGTGGCTGTCGATGGGCATCGAGCACTTTCGGAAGTCGCGTTTACTGTTGAAAACGGCGTTGTCCATATCCAGGCCGCGTGACGTGCATTTTCCCTTCCAGACGATGTCGGCGCCTTCATCGACGAGCGGCCAGCCGAAGTTGCAGTGATACAATATCATGTGCGGCGCCGGCGTATTGCCGAGATTTGTCACCACGTCGCGAATGCGAACGGCAGGCTCGCCGATGGCGCTCGAAATGGTGCGTCTTAGCTCCAGGCTCGGCCCAAACACGCGGGACTCTTTTACAACGGCGGTTATGCTCATCGTCGGCTTTGCCACGGCAAGGTCCGGCTGCACAACCGATTCGATCCTGGCGGGCAAGTTACTTATGCGCCCGTGGAGGCCGCGCTCGCCGAATTCGTCGGTCTCAGGCCCGCCAACGTGAGTCAGGCCGCAGGTGGTCAGCAGGCCGCCCGCGAATGAATACAGCCATTCTATTCCACGGTTGGCATCCGGCCGCGGAGCGGTCAGGCCGCCGTGGCTCAACCAGGCGAGGCCGTACTGATTGTAGAAGGCATCGACTATGTCCAGCCCCCTGTCAATGGCGACCTTGTATCGCAGGCCGGCCCCGGTATTTACCCAGGCGATTCGCGTCCCTTTCGCCGGGCCGTTATCCAAAATGGAGGTCTCTATGCCCCCGATCTGCTCATAGTTGGCGACTTTACTTTGCCAGTTCAATTTCAGGTCCTTCGCGGCCATTTTGTCTTCCCTTTCCTTTTTCTGAATGTTTCAGCCCAACGCCTTTTGCAGTGCATCGAAACTCGAATAAGCTGCATCGCTGCGGACTATTTCGAGCATTTTATCATAGTCCTTGATATTGCCGTACCTGTCATCGAGCGGCGCTTTTATGTACAGTGAAGCGAACAGGTTCCCCATCTGCACGGCCTCGTCAAATTTCATCGAACCGTTCCTGAAATCATCGAGGTTGCTGGCGATATAGGTCAGCAGGCCCGCGCGGAACGAGTCGCCCGCCCCAACCAAATCGACCACTTCTCCCGCCATAAACCGGGATTCTATCTTGTTCGGGCCGGCGATGCTTCCATCGGGACAAATGTGCTTCTCGTAGGCGCCGTTGCTGACGGTCACGCCGAACAGTCTCGTTCGCTTGTCCCGCCGCCAGAATCTCCCGGTGATCAAGTCAAGGAAATGAACATTGTTCTGGTGCTCGTCAAAGCTGTCCCACTTGCGCTTCGGCGCAAGTGTATTTTCGATTAGCTTGGCCTCATCGCAGGAAGTGAAGAACAGATCGACCTCCGGCAGGAGCGGCTCTAAAAAGTGATATTCCTTTACCGGCGTTCCCGACTTGATCAGCTCGTGAGGGTTGCCCGTCAGAGTGTGGCTGTCAACGATTGTGACGGCGCCCCGGGCGCGGCACCACTCAATAAACTCAGCCAGGTCCCGCCCGCCGTTGGCGTCGCCCCTGTCGGACAGCCCGGAATACATATAATAGACTATCCGCGGCTTCAATCGCTTGACGGCCTTTTTGAATATCCCAAAGTCAAAGTCGTTATTGGCATTGGGAAAATACGCGATTCCGCCCCGGTCGTCGGCCTCAGTGCTGTGGATAAAAGTCGTCCCCGTCGGCAGAGAGGGGTGTATGTGAGTGCCGGACATATCGATGCCGTTGGCTATCATCTGGTCATAAAAGAACCTGCCCTGGGCATCGAGGCCGTCGTAATCCCCCCTGCCGAGGTTCACGCCGACAGCAACCTTCAAGCCTGTCCTTGCAATCAGGGGGGCCGTGTTGCCCGGCCCACCGGCGGTGGCAAAGCCCTGCTCGATCCATTGCCGCAATTGCGGCTGAGAATAATCGGGCATATCCTCGGTTTTGCACTTGGCCAATCCGCCCTTGCCTACGAGCCTATCGGCGAAGTCGAAATCCGGCCTTCTCAAATCCGCCACGCCCGTATTCAGCACCAGTATATCCGTTGCCATATTGTCACTTTCAGCGAATGATACCCCGATATTGCATCAGTGCATTCCCGCCTCGCTTATGCATAAGGCGGGCCTGTAGAAATTGAACTGAACATTGGGATGCCCCGCCAGGAGCGACATAGGCACGGAGCTGTCGGCGATCTTCTTGCCAATCATAAGGGTCGTTAATCTCATCCCGAAGGGGTTGTCATGCGTGCCCGCCTGCCAGATCGAGACTTTGTCCGCCCGCCACGTCTGGACGGGACCGACGGTGATCGCCTGGGTCGGTACGCCGGTAACCACCCCCCCGCCGCTCGTCCTGGCATTCTGCATCACGGTAACGGGGTGCAAATCGACAACGCGAGTCGTGAATCGGCGGTATTCATCCGGCGTCGGCGGCCGGTCCCGGTATTTGCCCTCACGCTTGACCGGGTCGTTGAACGCCCAGTGCTTTATGTCACCCTGTCCCCCCTGCATCACGGCACACCGGACGCCTTCCCAGCTCTTGATGTATTGCGCGGTATCCGCTTTCGGGAAGTGAATGTTGGAGCGGGGCATCTTCAGGCCATCGTCGATCCTGTTGAAGCACAGCTCCATATCCGCCCTGGCAAACGACAGGGGATGAGACATCGGCGCCTCCTTGCCGTCCATAAACCATTCGTCCATCCCCCAGAAATGGGCGCTGCTCAGATCGAGTCGCAGTTCGTTGACGATCCGCGCCGCCAGCGGAAGCTGCTCGGTCGGCCCGATCGGCCCGCAGATACCGACCGGGTTGTCGGCGGTGGCTTGCCTCCACGCGGCGATGTACTCGAGGGCCTCGGCAAGATAGAAATCTTCGAGTGTATCATAGAAGACGACCTTGAAACCCTCCCTGCTCATCGCGGCCATATCCTCAACAGTAAGCCTGGCTGCGTCGTTGAGGATCTCGTCATCGAGCGTCGTGTAGTCCCACCACTGCGGGGCCAGGATGCTTATCTTCCTTGCCATTGCTGCTCTCCTTATAATATGAACATGAGTTCTGCAAAATTGCAGGTTAGGCCTATATCGTTGAAGAAACCTTAATATGAACCAGATCGCCAAGTTCCGATTTTAATATGTTGTCCTGCGGATATGCGTGTCCCAGGTGCTGGCGGAAGCCCTCGCCAAACTCACAGCCTATTTCGCCGCCCCTTTTCGCGGCGAAACCCTTCATCATCCCGACATAATCATCCATCCCGTGATGCTTCAAAAGCCAATTGCGCTGACTCTGATGGCAGCACAGCATCCGCTCCTTCATATCCATCGCGGCAGTGATATCGACGATAAACCCCGGCTCTATCTCCCGCCCGAAGTTGTCTTTGCCCTCGACGGGGTCCATGTAATACAGATACGGAACCGGCTCGAAAGGTTCTGCACCGGGCGTCTCGACGTTCACTACCCCGCACGCAAAGCACGCCGTCTGCGCCAGTCGAGAGGCCGTCTCGTGATCCACCATATAATCCGTAGGGTTCAGCGTGATAACGACAGTCGGGCGAACCTTGCGAACCAGCTCAATGGCCTTTAGCAGCATCTCCCGGTCGTACATAATAAAGATATCGCCGGATTCGAGGCAGTGGTACGTCCCGTCCAGCAGACCGACGGCCTTAGCCGCCTCGGCTTTGCGAATCCTGCTGATCTCCTCCCGGCTGTATTCCACCGTGCCGCAGTCGCCCGGCGCCATCGTGGAGATATGAACATCCCACCCTCTTTCACAAAGCAGAGCCAGCGTCCCGGCGCACATAAACTCGGCATCGTCGGGGTGAGCGCCAAAGCTCAAAACTGTCTTTTGACCGGCCTTATCCATCCTTGTAATCACCTCCAGCTATCATTACAGTTAAGGCGAAGTTTTTCCAGGTGTTCCCGGCTTTTCCTTGAGCACGGCGCTGGCGTGCCGGGCGTAGTGGCCGCGAAGGTCGCGTGCGTACTCCTCCAATACACTCCGGCCAAGGCCCTCGTAATCGCCGCAGCGGTATAGCGCCCGCGCCAGGAAAAGCTCTTTTAGCGATGTGTTCCTGGTCGTTGTATCCGAGGCGTCCGCCGGTGTCCTGTTCCTGGCGTCTTCAATATCCGTAAAAGCGTGTCCCATTATACCTGGTTTTTTCAAGAGGTCGGCCAACGGCTTTGCGCCGGCGGGGTCGCCAAGCGCCTCGAGGGCAAGCGCCACTGCGCGGAAATGCGAGAATTCGCTATCAACGTCAAGCTTCTCGACTTTCTTGATAACCGAATCGACGGCCCGCTTGTCACGTGTCCGCCCCAGGGCGACTATCAGGCTGTCCAATGGACTCAGGCTCATGCCGAATTGGCCCATCCCTGTATAGTTCCAGCCCTTGTCCCATTCCGCTGAGCCAACCGCAATCAGCAAAGTCTCGGCCCCTGTCGGGTCACCCAACATACCGAGGATGTGGGCATAAACGAGCCTCGCTTTCTGGTCCTGGGTGCTCTTGTAGGCCCTTTGCACGCGCGGCAGCGAATCCTCCGGCTGGGCGAGGATTGCCTCAAGGTCGTTATAATCGTTGACGACGCGCTCAACGGCATCGATAACAGCTTCCATAGACAACGGGAATGAATCGCCGTCGGTCAGGACCCTTTCGGGCAGATTGCCTTTTTCAACCAAATGCTGCTGAATCACCTTGATATCGATTTCTCGCAGCGGCTTGCCCGTCTTTGCCGTGGTCGCCGCTATCAAGCCCGCGGCATAGCCCTGGTTCTGAATGTCCGCCTGCATCCGTATCACGGGCATCGCGTCACGGTGGGCGCTGACGCCCAGGCCGGTAACAAGAACGCCGTCGAGCCCCTTGGGGAGCAGGCAGCGATAAGGGACGTTGACAAGCATCCCCTCTCTGCCCGGCGGCCTGAGCATAAACAACGGGTGGACGGTGAAGCCGTGCGAATCGAAATTGCTCCTGGCGATTGTGATGGTGTCGGGGTAGGTGCGATTGAGGTATATGTCCATCGGGGACATCGTGAAGTCGCCGACTATCCGCCGCCGCTCGCGGGTATCGGGCAACTGCCCCAAGTCGTAGGCATCCTCGTACTTCTTCTTGGCCACGACGAACGATTGCCATACGTCGATAATGTCGGAGTCGTCGATGAAGGTCCAGTCGGTGTTGGTATAGCCGGCGCCCATTTTTCGGGGAGGAAGCCCGGCGCCTTGAACGGCGACAGTTGCAGCGTCGGTATAGGCATACTCAGCGCCTGCTGTAATCGCGACGTCGGCATTGCCGGTCGAATCGATCACAACATCGGCAAGCACCACTCCGTAGCCTTGAGGAGTTGCGACGACCGCTCCTTTGACGCGCCCTCCCTCAACAAACGCGCCGCATCCGATTGCTCCGAACCAGATATCCGCGCCGGCCCTGCGCAATTCCCGGCGGTACCACTCACTCTTGAGGTCAGGATTCCAGGCAGGGCTGGTATTCTTGCCGCCCGGCGATAGAGTGGCGACGCCTTCATCAACCTCAGCCGTGAAGCCCTTTATGTAACCGTAGTAATACTTGCTGATAAGGCCCATCGTCCCTACGCCGCCAAGTCCATGCAGATATTCCACGACGAGGGTCCTTGCCCCGTGCCTCGCCGCGGAGATTCCCGCCGGCGCCCCGCCTGTGCCACCGCCAATCACAACCACATCGTATTCGCCCAGGACGGGCACAGCCTGCTGCGGAGCCGCGACGAAGCCGAGCTCGGCCTGCCTGCCGCGCAGCCCGCTCAAATCCTCCCGCACGTCGCCCGAAGCAACGGGCGTTACCGCACGACCCGGCAAGACGAGATTCTGCGGCTTTGCCGCGCGCATAGCCTGGGCGGCCGCAGCAGCGCCTACTCGAGCGCCGACTGCCATAAATTCGAGCGGACGAAGCAGCTTCTCCGCCGCATTTCGCGGGACATCCGCACAACCCCCGAGCACGTACAACTCGCTGATACCCGCGGGCCGGAAAACGTCGAGATTTGCTCTTTTGGCGCCGGGCCAGTCACGAGTCAGGCTCTTCTTGCCCTTCATCGCATCGGGCGGCGCCTGGAAAGGAACCTCCGATGCGTCAACCTGTTCGGAATGCCAGGTCTTGTCGCGTGCAATCTGTTCGGCCAGGGCAAAGGAGGCGAATGAGCCATCCTTCATAAGTATCGTCAGCGTGTACTCGACAGCCTGACGGCTGGCGGCATCTGACGGCCAGACCCCAGCGGGCATCTTCCGGGCGCTTATGCCCGGGCCCGTTTGGACCTCTCCGCCGACGACAACATACTTGAACTGCTGCTCTCCCGATGGATACGGGCGGAAGTCTGCGCCCGCCATCCTCGCCACGCTCGCCCGCGGGGTGGCGTCGATAACGACCTTGGCCCTGACCGCCTGCCGCCCGGAACGATTGGCCATTACAATACCGGCGACGTCTCCGTGCTCATCGGTCAGCACGTCCGTCGCGTAACACCCATATAGAAACTCCACGCCCGCTTCGAGCAGCGCTTCATCAAAGGTTCGCTTGACGTGCATCGGGGTTGGAGGTGTTCGAGAGCCCTTTATGTCCTCGCGGGCCGGCTGTTCGCCTTCAATTATAATCTCACCTAACAGTACGCGGTTCACATCTTTGCTCTTCTTGATGGAAAACCTGACGTATCGAGCCTTGACGCTCAGAGGCGCCGACAGCTCGATTGACCCCCACGGCTCAGGCAGAGTCTCTCCGGCCCGTTTGTTCCTGATGACGCCGACATTCTTCCACTGCTGCTTCTCGTCGCTGACGGAGATTCCAACGCTCTCTACCTCGAAATCATTCGCCGGAGCTGAACTGCGGCGCTGATAGGCCATCACGTACACGTCCTTGATCCGATGCACTCGACCCAAATCCGCAGTCACAACGACATCCCCATCGTACTGAACGCTCTGG
>CAYGZM010000049.1:0-1872 GCA_964354365.1 uncultured Pirellulales bacterium | reverse complement strand
CACTCGACCCAAATCCGCAGTCACAACGACATCCCCATCGTACTGAACGCTCTGGGCGCTTGCGCTGTGCCACTTGCCGTCGTTGAGGACCGACGGCGTCGCCGTGTCCGGGTGGACACCCGCCGATGGCTTGTCGGCCTGGTACGCAAATGGGATTGCATTTCGCATACGCTGCGCGGCGGGCGGCTCCGCAAAGACCTTCCTGGCGAGCGGTGAACCCGGCGCTTCACCAGCCTCCAACCACAACCTGTACGTTCCGCACAGGTCCGCACCAAGATACGGCCGTTCCGCGGCAAGGAAGACCTTCGCGCCTTTCTGCGCGGCCTCGACAGCCGCCGCCACCCCGCCCGATGTTCCGCCCACAACCACGACATCCACATCGTAGGCAACAGGAATCTGCCTGGCGGAGGCAACGACATATCTGTCGTAAGCCGGCGGGGTGAGGGACCCTTTGCCCACGACATCATCGCCGATGTCGCCGCCGCTTCGTGAAGGCCCCAGGCAGCCCAACTGTACAAAAGGCAAACAGAACAGCATCACGGCCGGTATGCAGCAAGCGAGTATTCTCATCTTTTTCAGACAGCATCCTTTCAGAACCCGATATTATCCATAAGATTCGCCCTTTTGCAACAGGAATTCGCAGCAGCAGCCGGCACGGCGATTTCAAACGACAATTTCCACTTCAACTCGAAGCTTGCACGCCTGTTGGAGACTTTCGGCATCGCACTTCGCGAAAGACGCACAGAACGAGCTGGCGGATGCGAGCTGCTAAGGCTTGACCGGCGGCGACTTTGCCTCTAAAATCCCTACCTATGGCTGAGCATACCCCACAGAATGACAGAAAGAGAAAGAAGAAGAAACACAATCCCGTCAAGGATTACCTGATGTATATCGGGATGCGGATACTGTCTATCGTGGTCGATATGTTCGATGTCGAGACGAACCTCAATACGGCTCGCTTCTTCGGGCGATTAATGTGGAGATACTATCACCGCGGGCGAAAACGCGCCCTGGACAATCTGCGGGCCAGCTTCCCCGAAAAGAGCGAAGAATGGATATGGCGGACAGGCAAAGAGAGCTTCCAGCAAATCGCGATGCTGGCGATGGATCTGATATTTGTGCCTCGATTGGTCAAAAAGCACAACTGGCGCGATTATTCGCGGTACAAGACCATCGAGAGGGCTAAATGGCTGATGCAGGAAGGTCGCGGCCTGCTGTTGGTCGGCGCTCACTACGGCAACTTCGAGATTGCGGGCTACCTGTTGGGACTATTCGGGTTCAATGTGTACAGTATCGCCCGGCCCCTCGACAACAAGTACATAAGCAGGTATCTATACGGGCTTCGGGAGCGAGCCGGGCAGAGCATAATCGACAAGAAGGGCGCGGCCGAGCTGATGGCAAAAATCGCCTCAAACGGGGCTACGCTCTGCTTCATTGCCGACCAGGATGCCGGCAGGAAAGGGATATTCGTTGACTTTTTCGGCCGAAAGGCCAGCACATACAAGAGCATAGGCCTGCTTGCCATCACTAACAATATACCGATAGGGGTGGGATACAGCAGGCGAATCGACAACCGCTTCTTCTTTGAAATCGGGGTCAACCGCATAATCTTCCCGGAGGAATGGGCCGGCAAGGAGGACCCCCTGACGTGGGTTACTCAGGAGTACAGCAAGGCAATTGAGGAATTTGTGCGAGAGAACCCGAGCCAATACTGGTGGCTGCATCGCAGGTGGAAGACCCGCCCCAGAAGCGAAAGGACACAATCTTAGCAGCGAATCTCGCTGGAACTGGTCTGTCTGCTCGTCCCAACGCGCCTCCGGCGAGGCGAAACCCGCCAATTTTAGGCATGGTTCAAACAAGTCAAATTCCGGG
>CAYGZM010000048.1:0-25769 GCA_964354365.1 uncultured Pirellulales bacterium | reverse complement strand
AACCGGTTCGCTCTCCGACCTCGCCCCAGTGCGTCGCTATCACGGAGAAGTCGGCCATATTGACTTGGTCCTGGCCGACGAGGTTGGCGGGGCTGCCAGGGCTGTCCAGCCAGCGGTCGGCCAGGAACCTAACATCGTTGAAATCGACTTGGCAGTCATTGTCCAGATCACCGTCCGGACAAGCCGCCCAGACAGAACCGACCAAAAGCAGAACTGCCGCCATGCTGAAGGGCAAGTGCCTCAAAGACTTACGCATCTTCTATCCCCTTCCTCGAATCAGGACAGAACGCAGGTTTCGCTTGCGTATTCGACGCCTTATCGGCCCCAAACACAGACCACATCGGCCTCTTACTGTATCATTATAACATATTTCGGCCAACTTGTCCAGCAGCTTTGGCCTTAAATTCACCTTCTGCGAATACGCTAACTCCTTATACCACAAGGCATATATGGCAATGGCGTCCGAGCGTTTCTGGACAGCTGTGGCATAGAGGAAGTCCGGACTGCGTATCGAAGTCCTTGGCAAAATCCATATGTGGAGAGATTCATTGGAACCTTGCGGCGAGAGTTGCTTGACCACGTGATCGTGCTTAGCCAGAATCATCTTGAACGACTGCTTCGAGAGTTCATCAAAGAGTATTATCACGTAGCACGACCACACCAAGGCATTGATGGTGACACGCCGATTCCTCATGCAACGCCGCCAGAAATCTCAGGCCCAAGCGAACTTATCTCCATTCCTGTACTGGGAGGCTTGCATCATAGGTATGTCAGCGTAGCGGCGTGAACTGTCCCGGAAGTTTTTCCACCCGTCTCAATACTAACCGCCGGTTCCGCCGCCTGTTATGTGAAAAAGATTCTGCCTATTCCTTCGACGCCACTGGCGGGATCGACAAATCACAAACTTCGCCAATCTTGGCCTCACGTCTCTGCCAAGATGGAGTTTTTCGTGGGGACAGGCCGCTCCACAACCCGCTAGGCCCAAAAAATCCCGCCGATTCCAACAACTACGTGCCGCCATACCCACTGTCCCCTGCACAAACAAATCCATTGAATTCACTGATTTTGGCCGGCCGATAAACGAACCCGGCTCTCTAATTGTCATCTCTGAAAGCGTGCTGGCTGTCAAATATTTTTTCCTGCAATTCTACATCTATTCACTCTCAGCTTACTTGAACAGACCCATCTGCGCTTGTCAAGCGCCAATAGGACCTTCGCGGGATCACGAAATACACCGAAAAAGCTCTTTGAAGAACCCACAAATGGAACCGGTTTGGTGAATCCGCAGTCTCGACAATAATCGATGAACCCAAGGTCAGGCAATTTTTACGGATTTCCTGCTTCGCCAAAAGAGATTCTCTGTATTGACAAGTGCAGCGAGACGAGCAAGTACTCAAGACTACGCAACATCCCTCTGGCGATACCCAGTGATCCGTGTTTCTCGGAAGAACCATTTTTCGATATTACATGGAACCGTTTTGGCATCACGTTTCAACTTCTCCGGCTTTTTCTCATAATAAACATCATCAGTCCGAAGAGCATCCACGTCCATGTGTGGCCGCCAGCAGAATGGCTCTAACGAGTAGTGAAACAGCAGTATTGAGTATGTCGAGGCTCTCAGTCATGATGCCTCTTTCAATGTTTCAGTGGGCGATCCAAGCCAAATCGAAGGGCATACTTTAGCCTTTGAGGCGACAAGATGTGAGCTTCGAACTCAGGGATGTAAGTGGCTTTGTTCCAAAGGGATAGGGGGTTTCCATAATGGTCCTGCTGGTGCTTGACAGGGACACGTGTTTCTACCCGATTTGGCGCGGGATCCCGCGGGCCATTTGGTGGCTCTGGAAATGTCTTTTTAACAAAAATTTTCGGGTGGCCCGAATCGCTGTAAGTGCTTGCCTGTCAAGTACTTCCCCCCCCCCCCCCCCCCGCACACACACAAGACAAAAAACGCCTTTTGGGCCTTCGGGTGGAGATTTTTTCCTTGACAATCCCCATTGAACTCTGTTAATATAGCCTATATAGGTGGTCTGCGTAAACAGGCTGCCAGGAATGGGTGTGAAAAGGTCATGGATTGAGGCAAGACCCTTTTTCACTCGAAAAACGCACGGCGCCAGTGTGGAGTCGGCAAATTTAATTTTTTCTCAATATTTGTTTCAGGAGGTATGGCGTTATGAACAGATGTTATTTAGTATTGTGTGTGTTGTTGGCTGTTGGCATGTCAGCCACGGCCAACGCGGTGATGATCCCTGTGCCCAACGGCGATTTTGAAGAGCTCTACAAACCGGGCACTGCGATCACCGCGGTGTTATCACCTGCAGGTGACAGTTGGACGCAGGGCGTAGGACCAGATTGCCCCATAGATAACGGAGATTATGTCTTTGCCGATTCAACCACCGGCAAGATCGCCGATATCCCCGGGTGGCGGGGGTACGACAGGGACGGGTGGATCGCTCTTGGCGGCACATACGGCCGGGACCAAACTACTGGAAACCTTCAGGGTTCTGTAGCAAACCAAAGCAACACTACCCCGGATGGATTAAATTGCTACCTGGCCAACGGTGGTGCTTGGGGCAATCCGGCCGGTGGGCTGATCGTCTCAGCCGAGTCTCTGTACTTCTACGGGCCCGCCCCCGCTGACTATGTCTATGTGCTTTCGATGATGGCCAAGGGGAACTGGGACGCTGCGAATCCTGTGGTGCTCGATCTGTTGGCGGAAGGAGTAATACTCGCGCCCACTTCCTCGGTGAATCCGGTTTTGAGCCTTGACGACTGGCAGGTGTACTCCAGGACGTATGATAGTCTCCCTGGTGGGGATCTGAGGATTGTGTTGGGCGTCGGCCGCAACGCCACAGGCGGCCAGTCTCAGTTCGACGACGTAACGTTCGAATGCATTCCGGAACCTGCCACAATGCTCCTGTTGGGTCTTGGTGGTTTGGTGTTGGTTCGCCGTAAGAAGGGCTGATACTTTAACGGGAAAATTTACTGAATGTGAACTACGGGGGGCTTATGCCGATTGATTCGGTGAAAGCCCCCCGCTTGTTTTTACGCCAGCGGCATCTACCTGCATCTATAAACTGCGCAGAGGCAAGCTTGCAGGGGAGCATTTCGACCCCGGCAAAATAAGTCCCTGACGAAACGATCAGGCGAAATTCAGGGAAAATCCTTGTTTTCGCGGCAAAAAGGAGGGTGATACCTCTGGTTTGCAGCGACTTTTAAAATTCCTGTTAACACTAAGACCGATAATGTTGTAATATATAGTTTAGCAGTTGCTTTATTGCACATGTTGGTTTTTCGATGTGCGAGTTTATTGTACCTTCTCATGAAAGTGAAGAGGTGGTGTAAAATTATTAATTTTTTTGAGGAGAACTATTATGTGTAAAAGAAGTATTTTAACTATCATAGCCGTGGCGATTCTCGCCCTGGCCATCGGACCGGTTCAGGCTGCGACGGTCACCGTGCCCAACGGCGATTTTGAAGAGATATACAAACCGGGATCAACGACAATCACCGCGGATATCGGCGACGGCTGGACGAACGGCGTAGGACCAGACACACCGATGGAGAGTGGTCAGACCGCGGCCTATTCCGACGGAACCACCGGCACCGTGGTCGATGTCCCCGGGTGGATCAACACCCCGGGCTGGCCGCCCTCGTACGCATGGCCGGTGGGCTGTGGTTCTATAGCAGGCCAAAACCCTACCCCGGATGGGGTCTATTATTACACAGTCAACGGTGGGGACTGGGGCAATGGGCAGGGTGGAACAATCGTCTCAGCCGAGTCTCTGGGCAATGTCACGGGCGGTGTCTATACACTTTCGATGATAGCCCGAGGCGTTGATACTCCTCCTGCGACTCCTGTGGTGCTCGAACTGCTGGCGGACGGAGTAGCACTCACGCCCGCTTCCTCGGTGGATCCGGTTTTGAGCGATGATTGGCAGGATTTCTCCAGGACGTATGATGCTGCCAGTCTCGCCGGCCACATTGGCGAATCTCTGACGATTCAATTGGGCGTCGGCAGCGACGCCATCGGCGCTCAGAGCCTCTTCGACCTCGTTACGCTCGACTTCGAAAGCGGTGATCCGACTCTTCCTGATGTGGATGCTGGCCCCGACATGATTACATGGTCAGGCCAAAAGGTGGAATTGGATCCGAACGTTGTTAATAACGATGTGACACCCTTGACATATCTCTGGAGTGCGGACCCTGCCGCTGGTGTTGTATTCGGTCCTAACGCTTACATTGAAGCTCCGACGGTTACGATTACCAAACCTGCCTTGATCTTGACTTCGATCTCAATCGACAACGCCGGCTTCGAGGCTCCGGTGTTGGCCGATGGCGCTGCCACGAGCACTCCCCCTGCTTGGACAGACGGTTACTACAACGTGGCAGAGCCCGGGGTGTGGGTGGTCGGCGATGCTGAGGCGGGTGCGTATAACCCAGTGGCCGGCGCAGACTACAACGGTGTCGCCCCGGAGGGCGAAAATGTGATGTATGCCACCTCCGGCGTCGGCTTTGACAGAGGTATGAGTCAAGTTCTCTCGGCCAAGTTGGAGGCAAATACGCAGTACATTCTGAGCGCATTGGTGGGTAACCCTTTTCTTTTCAACGGAAGTACTGCTGCCGGTAACTATCGCATCGAGTTGCTGGCCGGGGGCGTTCTTCTTAAATCGGACACGGGGGCTTCGCCGGCGAACGACAAAACGTGGAAGACAGCCAGCCTGACCTACGACTCCGGGGCCGGCCCCGCACAGCTTGGCCAGGCGCTGGCGATTCGGCTCGTTGCGGTTGACTTTACCAATGGCAAAGGAGTGGACTTTGACGATGTCAAGCTTACCGCTGAGGGTCCTGCTCCTGATCCGTATGTCGTTACGTTGACGCTTGCGGTTAACAACGCAGGCAAGCCGGCTGTAATAGATACTATGAAGATTGACGTTTATGATGATGCCTGTGAGGCGGCTCGTATTGGCAAGGGGCTGGGAACGGATAATCCGGGCGACTTTGATGGCGACTGTATTACAGACGCCAATGACCTTGATGAATTGGCCACAAAATGGCTTACCGGCGGTGCGTTAACAGTGCCGATTCCTAAACCATAATTATTATTTATCGCTCCGCCCGGGAAAAGTCTCAGGCGGGCGATAACTTACCGTTTGCAGATGTTAGTAAATATAATCGTACTTAATTTGAACAGGAGAATATGATGAATACACAAAAGCGAATCAAAACAGTATTAACCCTCGCCGCCGTGGCGATTCTCGCCCTGGCAATCGGGCAGGTACAAGCTGCGGCGGTCACCGTGCCCAACGGCAATTTTCAAATGTACAAGCCGGGGACGGGCTATACAGTCCTCGCGACCTTTCCGGATGGTGGACCATTTGATAACTATGCGCAAGGCGTAGGCGACAATCGTAACGTGGCCGGAAATAGAATCGCGCTATATGGCGACGGTACCACCGGCTCAACTGTCGATATCCCCGGGTGGGTAGGCATAGTCGGAACAACTGACATAGGGCGGGATGGCGTGGACGGTACCACTGCATTTAGTGCCTTTGGGACTTGGAGTGGTGGAACTGGGACATCGGCCGGATCGGCCGATTCTCTGGGTAACATCGCAGCCAGCAGCGACTATACGGTTTCGGCCATGGTTAACGGACCTGCGGCTCCTTTGCTACTCGAGCTGCACGCAGGCGGAGTGGCACTGACTCCCAGTTCCTCGGTAACTCCGGTTTCCCCTACCGTTGGGTGGCAGGTAATCTCCAGGACGTATGACGCCGGTGACCTTGCCGCCTATGTTGGCCAACCTATGACGATTGTCATTGGTACCTTTGCCGAAAACGGAGTCTATACCGGCAGCCGGGTCGCCTTCGACAATGTCACGCTCGACGTCGTAATCAATGATCCGGATCTTCCTGTTGTGGATGCCGGCATCGACATGATTAGCTGGTCGGGCCAGGCGGTAACAATGGATCCGAACGTTGTCAACAACGATACGCAGGTTCCGCAGAGGCCCTTGTCGTATGCCTGGAGTGCGGAGCCGCCCGATGGTGTTGAATTCTCAGATCCTGGCGCTTTAGCACCAACGGTTACGATTACCAAAGCTACCGACAACCCGTCGGTCGTTACGCTGACACTTGCCGTTACCCTTCCAGGTAAGGACCCTGTGAAAGATTCCATGACGATTGACGTCTATGACGATGCCTGTCTGGCGGCTCTTGACTTGGGTCTGGCGGTGATTGATCCAACTGATTTGGACGAGAATTGTATTACAAACTTCGTAGATTTTGCTTTACTGGCCACAACATGGCTTGATGATTATACCTTAACAGAACCGGCTGCTAAACCTTAACCCTAAACCGGCTGCTCAATAATGTAGTTGTTAATTATCGGGCGCCTGGGAAAAGTCTCAGGCGCCGGGTAAGGTCTTATTCGTGTCAGTCTTAAGAACTCCTCACGGAGAGCAAAGCAGACTCAGGCGCTTGGAGTTCTTGCTTAGTTTAACAGGAGAATATGATGATCACAAAAAACCGAATCAAAACAGTATTAACCCTCGCCGCCGTTAATTTTGGAGGTAATGTTATGAACAAGTTAATTTTATTGTTAGTGTTGGTGTTTGTGGCAAGTAGTAGTGCAGTGACTGTGATTACTACTCCTGAGGAGCTTCAGGCAATGGGCGATGATTTAGCCGGCGATTACGAGTTAGGCAATGATATCGTTCTTACCGGGCCATTTACAAGTATTATGGAATTCACCGGTACTTTTGACGGTAAAATGCACACGATCAGTGGCTTAACCAAAACTGTTGTAGGTACCAGAGCCAGTGGCATTTTCGGCCGCACGGTAGCCGGTAGTGAGATAAGAAATGTTGGTATGACAAACGTTAGTCTTACATCTGATGGTGAATCTCCGAATTACGTTGCAGCCTTGATCAATGATTCCAAGGGTCTTGTCGAGAAGTGTTGGCTTGATGGCGGGACCATAACCGTTACAGGAGCCACCGGCGGCAATAATAGCGGCTCGCTGATAGGGTTAAATCGTGGCACTGGTATTGTTAGGGATTGTTATGTTCGCGACGTAACCATATCAATTAATGGCCTGGATGGCATTGGCGGTTTCGTCAATTCAAACGGAAGTGGCTTAATTGAGAATTGTTATGTTGCTGCTGTTTCCGTCGATCTCACCCCGAGAACTTTTTCCACCGCCTCCGGTTTTGGTCGCGACCTTGGCGGTCTCGGTATCACCAGTTGCTACTATAATATGGATGTTACCACCGCAACGGATCCTGCCATCCCTGAAACTTACTTCCCCTGGGACGACGGCTCAGGCATGGCACGGACAACAGCACAAATGAAGACGCAGGCCAATTATGAAGGCTGGGATTTTGAGAATACATGGTATATAAAAGAAGGCCAAACTTATCCTACACTCGTTGGCGTTTATATCTATATCGATCCGAATCTTCCAGAGGTTGATGCCGGCCCAGACATGATTACATGGTCAGGTCAAGCGGTAACAATGGATCCGAACGTTGTTAATAACGATGTGACACCCTTGACATATCTCTGGAGTGCGGACCCTGCCGCTGGTGTTGTATTCGGTCCTAACGCTTACATTGAAGCTCCGACGGTTACGATTACCAAACCTGCCTTGATCTTGACTTCGATCTCAATCGACAACGCCGGCTTCGAGGCTCCGGTGTTGGCCGATGGCGCTGCCACGAGCACTCCCCCTGCTTGGACAGACGGTTACTACAACGTGGCAGAGCCCGGGGTGTGGGTGGTCGGCGATGCTGAGGCGGGTGCGTATAACCCAGTGGCCGGCGCAGACTACAACGGTGTCGCCCCGGAGGGCGAAAATGTGATGTATGCCACCTCCGGCGTCGGCTTTGACAGAGGTATGAGTCAAGTTCTCTCGGCCAAGTTGGAGGCAAATACGCAGTACATTCTGAGCGCATTGGTGGGTAACCCTTTTCTTTTCAACGGAAGTACTGCTGCCGGTAACTATCGCATCGAGTTGCTGGCCGGGGGCGTTCTTCTTAAATCGGACACGGGGGCTTCGCCGGCGAACGACAAAACGTGGAAGACAGCCAGCCTGACCTACGACTCCGGGGCCGGCCCCGCACAGCTTGGCCAGGCGCTGGCGATTCGGCTCGTTGCGGTTGACTTTACCAATGGCAAAGGAGTGGACTTTGACGATGTCAAGCTTACCGCTGAGGGTCCTGCTCCTGATCCGTATGTCGTTACGTTGACACTTGCCGTTAACAACGAAGGCAGTACAAGGCCGGATGTGAAAGATACTATGACGATTGACGTCTATGATGATGCCTGTCAGATGGCTCGTCTTGGCGAAGGTAAAGCGGCGGATAATCCAGGCGACTTTGATGGCGACTGTATTACAGACGGCAACGACCTCGCTGAATTGGCCGCAAAATGGCTTACTGGCGATGCGTTAACAGTACCGATTATTAAACCATAATTATTATTTATCGCTCCGCCCGGGAAAAGTCTCAGGCGGGCGATAACTTACCGTTTGCCGTTCTTGCTTAATTTAAGAGCATAGGAATTTGTATTAGCCACTGAGGCACGAAAACACGAAGAAAAAAAGATATAAGAAACTTAGTGACTTAGTGTCTTGGTGGCAAGAAAAACAATTTAACAGGAGAATATGATGACTACACAAAACCGAATCAAAACACTATTAACCATCGCCGCCGTGTCGATTCTCGCCCTGGCCATCGGAACGGTTCAGGCCGAGTTGATCCCCGTACCCAACAACAGTTTCGAAGAGGTGTACAAACCGGGATCAACGACAGTCACCGCGGATCTCGGCGACGGCTGGACGAATGGCGTAGGAGATACGCCGGAAGATACGGCACCGATGGAGGCAGGTCAGACGGCGGCCTTTTCCGACGGAACCACAGGCACCGAGGTCTATGTCCCCGGGTGGATCAACACCCCTGGATGGCCGGTCAGTTACGCTTGGCCGGAGGGTTGTGGTTCTATAGCAGGCCAAACCACGCCTTCGGACGGGGTCTATTATTACACAGCCAACGGTGGGGGCTGGGGCAATTCCCAGGGTGGAACGATCGTCTCTGACGCCCCTCTGGCCTATTCCAAAAACGGTACCTATACGCTTTCGATGGTCGCCAATGGCTCGGCTCTCCCTATAGTACTCGAGTTACTGGCGGACGGGGAAGCGCTCACGCCCAGTTCTATAGATGATCCTGGCACATATGCTTGGAGCACAGTCACCAAGACATATGACGCTTCGAGTCTCGCCGGCTACCTTGGCGAAGCTCTGACGATTCAAATAGGTGTCGGCAGCGATGCCACCGGCGAGCAGAGCCACTTCGACAGTGTCACGCTCGACTTCGTGAGCGGTGATCCGAATCTTCCTGATGTGGAAGCCGGCCCCGATATGATTAGCTGGTCGGGCCAGACGGTAACAATGGATCCGAACGTTGTTAATAACGATACCACTGAGCCGCAGGGAACCTTGACATATCTCTGGACTGCCGAGCCCAACGGTATTGGCGATCCTAACCTGGATGTTGCAATCACTGGCGCTGATACGGAAAATGCCTCTGTTACGATTACCAAAACTGCCACCGGCGATGCGACTGTCGTTAAGATGACACTTGCCGTTACCCTCCCAGGTAAGGCCCCTGTGAAAGACAGCATGACGATTGACGTCTATGATGATGCCTGTCTGGCGGCGCTTGATTTGGGTCTGGCAACGATTGGTACAACCGACTTGGACGGGAATTGTATTACAAACTTCAAAGATTTTGCTGTACTGGCCGCAACATGGCTTGATAATTATAAGCCAACAGGACCGGTTGTTAAACCTTAACCCTAAGCCGGTTGCTCAATAATGTAGTTGTTAATTATCGGGCGCCTGGGATTGTCTCAGGCGTCCGATAACGTTTTGCTCGTATGAGACTTAAATGGAGAATACCAGGTTGAAATAGGGCCCCCTCTTGTGGTATTATTGACCGTGTTGTGTGTAGGAGCACCGATCATGATGTTAAATGGCAAATCCCGGTGTAACGCAACCGGGATGACAGTATGGATCAGGAGTCTTGATATGCGTCGAACCGCTCCGACGAGAGGATTCACCCTGATCGAGCTTCTTGTTGTCATCGCCATAATCGCTCTGCTGATGGCGCTCATAGTGCCGGCGCTGCAACGAGCTCGCATGCAGGCGAAGAACGTCGAGTGTAAAGCGAACCTGAAAAGCTACGGCCTGGTGATGCAATTGTACACCGGCGACTTCGAGGATCGCTTGCCGGAGTCCTTCACCGCCATCTATTCCTGGAAAACGATTGATCAAGCGATCAAGCTGGCGGGAGGGTGGGATCCGTCCGTCCCGGGAGAATACAACCTCAGGCCGGATGGGACCTACATTCCCTACTTGCACGCGAATGTCAAGAGCAACATCTGCTCGGTCTTCCAGGACGTGTACCACCAGAAGTGGGGCAGGCTGGGAAAACCCGGCTACACGTACAGTTTCAACTGGTGGCTTAACGCCGACAAACCGATCATTCCCAAGATTACCATGGTTAAATATCCCAGTCGGACGTTCTTTGCCGGCGAAGAATGCGTCTGGGAAGCGAACGATACGAGCGGCAAAAGGGTCAATGGGGCAACATTCAACGACAATTCCTTGTGCACCTTCTGGTCGGGCGGCGCCAGCCTGTCATGGGTAAAAACATTCAATGCCAACGACCCTCCGCCGTATACCGATGTCTTTGGCGAATACCATAGAGTAAGCACGCGTAAGATCTTCTCCGCCATGGCCAAGGGGGCGCTATGTGGCGGTGTAAGCAATACGGTCTGCGTCGATGGTTCCGTACAAGAAGTAACTCCGTTTGATACCTTACGGTATGCGATAGGAATCAAGTAAGACCTGTGCGTCACAACTAACTGTCTCGAGAGGCTAGGTTTGGCGGGTAGGTACAGGCTTAAGACGCGAAGACAATGACTACTCTACCACTATGGCCTTCAGAAGCAGGATATTGAATTAAAAATCAATATAATCAAATGAATTAGGGCTATTCCGACTGATAAATGGGAAATCTCAGTATGGGTAGGCAAAGAGGATTTACTTTAGTGGAACTGCTGGTGGTGATTGCCGTTATTGCGTTATTGATGGCGATATTGCTGCCGGCCCTGAGAAAGGCGCGCGAGGTCGCGCGCATGGTGGCGTGCGGCAGCAATCAGAGACAGGTGATTCTGGGGCTCTTGACCTATTCGCACGACAACGACTACAAGCTGCCTCCCAGCCCAGGCAAAGATGAAACCGGTGGGTGGCATCGACCGAACGACCTGAACTTCAGTATAAGATTTTGGTCGAAGCGGGCGCCCTTGACGGACGCTGAAATGGCGTCGATCAAGGATGGTTACCATTATGCAGGACGGTACCTGGGAACCATACTCAAGAACAGTGAGGTCTTCAACTGTCCGGTATCCGAGATTCGCGACAGTGCCGTTTGGCCACCCTATGGCGGGGTCGCAGGCACCTACGGTGAATTCTATCGTCCGGGCAGGCTGAACGTGCCGAGTTGGGCCAGGCTTTTCCGGCAGGCCGGGATGGGCTACGCAGTCCTCGCCACCCGCCACACCTCCGAGATCTTGCTATGGCCCAGCAAAACCTCAAACCAGACCGTGGCCGCCACTGACGAGCCGACCGATGTCGTTAATGCCACCGCCTCCAACAACTAGCGAATCGATCCGGTCAGAGCCCAGTTCGTCCGCCTGAATTTGATCGAATGCACGGACGGGCCGACGATATCGGAGTTACAACTTTATCAACCATGATTTTCCACAAACTAACAAGACAATGAGAATCAGCAACTTAATGAGAGCGAATCAGCGAATTGGATTCACCCTGATGGCTGCGGCCCTGCTGCTGGGCCTTCCGGGCATGGCCGGCAACGTGACGGCCTTTAACACCGTCTGGACCTATGACATTTACCAGAGCTACATCCGGCCCGGGCAATCGGACCGGCACTACTTGTGGATGGGGCATTGTGCGACGGTCGGCGGGATACTGTTGAGCATCGGGGCCGCTTACGCCGCGAGCAAGTTCAACAACATTATGGACATGCTCCAACTCGTCTTTGCCTTCGTCAACGCTCCGCTGTTCGCGACCTTTCTGCTGGGGATGTTTTGGCGGCGCACGACCGGCCACGGCGCGTTCTTCGGGCTGCTGCTGGGGACCGTTGCCGCCGCCATGCATCATGGCCTGACGATACCGCAAGGCGCGGTGACCTGGCTGAAAGGCGGCTGGCTGGGCACGGTGCTCCACACCTACCACAGCGAGATGGCGCAGAACTTCTGGACGGCGATTTGGGCGTGGTCGATCTGTTTCGTGGCCACCATCTTCATCTCGTTACTGACGCGGCAGCGCAAGACGGAAGATGAACTGCGCGGCCTCGTTTATTCGCTGACGGCAAAGGAAAAGCACCCGGAACTGGCGTGGTATCAGCAGCCCTTGATGTTTGGCGTAATCGTGCTGGCGGCTTGCGTGCTGCTGAACATTCTTTTCTGGTGAGCCCCGATGATCTGTTGCGTTGGCAAGTGACTTATGAATTCGACAATGAAACCAAGAGATCGTGTTTTGACTGCCCTGAGTCGCGAGCAGCCAGACCGTTGCCCGATGCAGATCAGCTTCACCCCCGAGTTCGCCGCCCGGTTGCGGGCGGACATGGGGTTGACCGGCCAGAACGGTCACAACCCGCACGGGGGCGGCAACACCTATGAACTTGAGCGCGCGCTGGGCGAGGATCTATTGCTGACGAGCGTCGGCTGGGCCAATTGCTATTACCAATCGAAAGAACCTTACACCGACGAATGGGGCATTGGCTGGAAGTCCTGCGAATACACCACGCCCTTCGGCAAAGGTTTTTATACCGAGATCGCCGGCCACCCGCTCGCGGATGACAACGCCATCTCCACCTACCGGCCCCCCGACCCGACCCGGCCTGAGCTGTATGAGGATGCCGCCCACCTGATCAGGAATTACAAACAGGACTACTTTATCGTCGGCGTGACGGTGACGACGATCTTTGAGACGGCTTGGGCCTTGCGGGGGCTGGAAACGATGCTGATGGACCTGGTGGCCGACCCCGATCTTGCCAAAGCCATCCTCGACATTCCCTACCGGTATCACCTGACGGCGGCGAAGAAGCTGGTGGAGATGGGCGTGGACGCGATCTGGGTTGGCGACGACATCGGCGCGCAGAACGCGATGGCCATCTCGCCGGAATTATGGCGCAGGATTTTCAAACCGATGTGGGCCGAATTCTTCAGCGAGTTGAAACGCCTGAATCCGCGCCTGAAGATCGTCTATCACTCCGACGGCGTTATTGACCCGATCATCCCTGAGATGATCGAAGTCGGCCTCGATGTCCTCAACCCCATCCAGCCGGCGTGCATGGACCCGGCGGCTTTGAAAAAGCAGTTCGGTGACAAGCTGTGTTTTTGGGGCTCGATTGATGAACAGCACACCTTGCCGTTCGGCAAACCCGACGATGTGCGCCGGGAGGTGCTCACGCGTCTCGACACCATCGGCAAAGGTGGCGGCCTGATCATCGGTCCGACGCATCATGTGCAGCTCGACACGCCGATGGAAAATTTCTGGGCGATGGTGGACAGCATCCAGGCGGAGCATGGTACGTTCCGAGGTGCTCGAAACCGCCCGGGAGGATTATTCTTATGAAAATCATGAAACTGAATAGATATTGCACTTATCCGCCAACCTTCGCCCTGCTGACCCTGGCGATTGCCTGGGCGCCTGGTTTGGCGGCCCCAGTTCCGGCGCCGGCCGATTTCTGGGTCCGGGATCAGCCGGGTCGAATCACTCACGCCTGCACGGGAACGGAGCCATTGGTGATGTGCCTGCAGGGGCGCAAGGTGGTCATGCAAGTTCAATCCGATCGCACCAACGGCTTCTCCTATACCGCCCGGTTCTTCAACCTGCTGAAAGATGTCGAAAAGAAGAAGGCCCTGTTCGTGGCCGGGGGTGAATCGAGTCCGGAGGTGCGCGTCAACGACCAACCCTTGAAGAACGATTTTCCGTCATCGGTCACGTTCGACGGATTGCTGACCCTGACCTATCCCGCATCCGCGGGCGTGGTCGTCACTCGCACCGTCTATCCCTCGATGACCAAGGCCTTGGTGCTTGAAGAGTGGCAGATACGGAATACCACTGGCAAACGAGTTGCCGTGACGGTTGCACCCGCCCGCACGGTGAAGTCCGTGGGGGACAATATTGCCATCGTCTGGAGCTGCCCGGGGGTGAAAGCCGCTGCGGTGAAAGCCGGAGGCGTGTTATCGTTCTCCACCTGCGCGCAGGCTAGGTTGGCGGCTGAGCCTGACCTGGTCGTGAACGTGGCGGCCGAGCGCGGCGCGCGCCGAGCCCTGGCCGAGGCGGCCTGGAGCGGACCGGGGCGACTGGAAACTCCCGAGCCGGCCCTGGATGTGGCATTCGCCTTGCAGAAACTCCATGTCTTGGAAACTCCGATCGAGACGATCAAGGGCGTCATCACCCACAACGGCAGCCTGACTTACTCCCCCGGCATCTGGGCTAATGATCCGGTGGAATACTCCAGCCCCGTGTTTCCCTTCTTTGGCGATGCCGAACTCAACCGCGCGAGCATGAACATGTACCGCGTCTGGCAGGATTATTGCCAGGAGAAGGGCATCGTCCCCTTCCCGGGATCGTTCGAAGGCCCCGGTCTGAAACTCACCCAACGCGAACGCGGCGATGACGCGATGGTGCTCTACGGCCTGTCAAAATTCCTGCTATTTCAAGGCGACCGCACTGCTGCCGAGGAACTGTGGCCGTTGATCGAGTTCAGCGCCGCCTCGGTGCTGCGGCACACGACGGCCGAGGGCATTATCGCCTCGGAGACCGACGAGATGGAAGGCCGGTACCCGACCGGAAAAGCCAACCTGAGCACGTCGTCCCTCGCTTACGGTGGCTACCGTCTGGCGGCCCGGTTGGCGCAGGCCTTGGGAAAGCCTGCGGCAGCGGAATTTGATCAGCGTGCCGACGCCCTGTGGAAGGGCATTGAGGCGTATTTCGGCGCGGAGGTGGAGGGCTTCAAGGCCTATCGTTACTACCAAGGAAACACCACCCTGCGCGGATGGATCCTGCTGCCTTTGGCGATGGGCATCACCGAGCGGCAGGAGGCCACCGTGGCCGCGCTGATGTCAGACAAGCTCTGGCCCCACCGGCTGGCAGGGGCCGACATCTTGGCGGAGTCCACCCGTCCGACCGAATGGGGCCGCGAGACCTACTATGCCCTGCGGGTCTTGTTCAAAGCCGGTCACACCGGGGAAGCGCTGGATATTACCCGGCGCGTGGTGCAGACGCAGATCTTCGGCAGCAAGGGGCCGTATCCCGACGAAGACGCGATCGACATGCTCTGCCCCGGCTCGCTTTATCCCCGCGTTTTCACCGAAGGCATGTTCGGCATTGTGCCCACCGGCCTCGACTCCTTTGAATGCACGCCCTGGCTGCCCAAGGCCTGGCCGCGGATGGCGCTGCGTGACCTGCGGGCTTTCGGCCGGGCTTGGGATTTGGTGGTGGAGCGCGCCGGCGATCAGCAGAAGGTCACGGTGCGCAGTGGTGGCAAGACGTTGATGACCGGCTTGGGGCCAGCCGGGAAGACTTATTCGCTGACCTTTCCAAATAGAAAAAAGTCTTCTATACGTTAAAGGACCGGTATAGATGAAGCATCCAATTCAACCATTACAATGGCCAGCCACTGGGCGGGCATGGTCTGTTCGGCAAACCGAATCGCTGCGAGTTCCGTGGCATGCATGTGCACGCCCATCCTGAACCGCGAAGCGTCCAGAAAGCAAGCATCTGTCAATAAACGAGAATGAATACTAAAACAACAATTACAATAGTTGGCGCAGCGATCGCCATGTCATTGGTGACGAACGCGGTGATGGCCCAGCGGGCTGAGCCGGGCAAGCCGCGGCAGGAGTTCAAGGGGCCGGTGAAGGTTTTCATTCTTGCCGGGCAGTCGAACATGGAAGGGCATGGCGGCGTGAAGACGCTCGACCGGCTCGGTGAGCACCCGACTCATGGATATCTTCTGAAGAAGATCAAGAACGACGACGGCTCATTCGTTGTGCGCGATGATGTGTTTGTCTCCTATCAGAAGGCGGACAAGAAAATCATGCGCCCGTTGTCGGTGGGCATGGGAGCGTGGGGGGCGGATTGGTTCGGGCCGGAACTGATGTTCGGCATCGAGATGGGCGATCACTTCAAGGAACCGTTTCTTCTGATCAAGACCTGTTGGGGTGGGCACAGCCTGTACGGGAATTTCCGGCCGCCCAGCGCCGGCAAACCGGCCTACGAGTCAGGCTACAAGCCGGAGGAGATCGGCGCGTCGTATCACAAAATGGTGAAAGAGGTGCGTGAGTGCCTGGCCAATCTCGACACCGATTTCCCGCAGCTCAAGGGGCTCAAGACCGAACTCTGCGGGTTCGTCTGGTTCCAGGGCTGGAACGACATGTGTCAGCCCGGCGATAAGACCAGGCAGCAGGTGTATGATGAGTATTGCCCGAATTTCGTTCGTCTGGTTCAGGACCTGCGCGCCGAATTCAAGGCGCCGAACCTGCCGGTGGTCCTGGGGGAACTGGGTGTCGGCGGCGAGAAGGCGGACAAGAACATGTTGGATTTCAGGGCCGGACAGGCCAAGATCGCAACCTGCCCTGAGTTGAAAGGCACGCTGGGTTATGTGCGTACTGCGCCCTTCTGGTATCCCGAGCTGGATGAATTGCCCCGGAAAATGGAATCTGAAGAACATCGGGTGAGGAAGGCGGTCGCGGCGCAACTCAAGGAGCAACTGAAAGACAAGCCGGAGAGCGCGGATCCCAAGAAGATGGAACAGCTCGTCAAAGAAGCTGGCGACAAGGCCCTGGAAAAGGATGCGGCGTATCAGAAAGCCAAAAAGGAAGCTGACAGGCACGTTTGCAACTGGTACTGCCATTATCAGGGAAGCGCCAGGGTGTACTGCATGGTCGGATACAGCCTGGCCGAGGCGATGAAGCCTTTGTTGACGACCAAGCCGTAACAATTCAATACACGAACCCATTGAGAAATCAACAGGATGACACTCATGAACCCTTCAAGAATCTATCGACAAATAGAACGCAACCTTCCTGTCTCCTTGATCGCGGCGGCGGCATGGTTGGCGGTTGCGGCGGTCTGGCCCTCTCGGGCGGATGCCGCGGCGGGAGAAGAGAAGAAGACACGGACTTACACTCTTGCTGAAAAGAGCATTCAGCACGCCAAAGAGAACCTGCCAAAACAAGTATCTACAGAAAACCCGGAATTAACCAGGCTGGTGCATGATCTATATAGTGATTGCACGTTTGATAAATTGTGGGAACCGGCACTTCCTGGCCTGCCGTACAGGTTCTTTTCAATTTCAGGAGCAGGCGACACGTCATACGGCAAGTGCCAGTTGCTGTGGGACACCATGTTTATTCTGAATGCATGGGCTCCGTTGGATGACAATGAACTGGTGCGCGATGTCTTTCGCAATTATTGGAATGTTATCGACAATAATCCGGAAGCGCCCAAAGGATCATACCGCTACGGCATGGTGCCCTGTGTGACCAATCCGGATCTGCCGCAGAATGGCTACTCTCAAATCCCGATTCTAGCCTGGGGATGCCTGATGGTCTTTAATCAGACCGATGATCGGGCATTGCTGGATCTCTGCCTGCCATATTTGGATGCATTTTTGACGTGGTATGCCACTGAGCGCGATGTGGATGATGATGGGCTGATTGAGTATGGCGCATACAAGAAATGTTCGATCGCTGATATCCTCCAGACGGCTCGATTTGAAACATTCGATTTTGCGGCACCCCTTGATGGTCTAAAATTAACAAAGCATCCTTCGCGCGATACAGGTGGTGCATGGTATGGGAACATTGAAGGTGTCGATCAAACTTGTTTCCTGGCGATGTCCGAAAGGGCCATGATCGAGATGTGCCAGAGAACCGGGCGCATCGAAATGATGAAAAAATACGAAAGGAATCTCGCCAAACGAACCGAGGCGATCCGCGCAAAGATGTGGGACCCGGAAACAAAATTCTTCTACAGCCTGGACAGGGATACCGACAAAAAAATCCACGTTCGAACGCTACAGGGGTTTCTGCCGCTGACTGCCGGTCTGGCGAGTGAGAAACAGGCCGCAGAACTGGTCAGGCAGTTAACCGACCCGTCGCTGTTTTGGAGCAAATACCCGGTACCCACTTCAGCAATGGACGAACCAACGTTTCGCCCGGATGGATTTTGGCGCGGTGACATGTGGCCCCCAACTGATTACTTAATCGCGCTCGGACTTAATCGCTATGGCTATTATGGCGTTGCCCGTGAGCTAGCTGATAAATTACTTGAGCTGGTGAAGAAATATGACGGCCATGCCTATGAACGTTACAACGGTGTCGAAGGTCTCGGTTTGGGGGTAAAGGATTATTGCTGGGGGGTAACCACCTGGAGCATCGCAGTGAATACCCTTTACGGCGTTCAGGAGGATTACCGAACGATTGTGGTCCCTCCCGATGCCAAGGGTCGGCGGTTAAAGCTTGGCAAACTGGAGGTGAACTATCCCACGGATACGTCAGTAGAGTTGAAAACGGCATTTCAGCGGGAACTCAAGGTAATTTTCCCGGTCAAAAATGCGGAGATCAAGGTTCAGTGCGACGGGGCGACTGTGAAATCCGTTAGCGTAACCGGCGCGGCAGCCGAAGTTACGTTTACCGCACTGCCCGGGAAGACCTACATTGTCTCAAAATCCGAAGCGTCCCCAGAGAGCCGCCTGACCGTGAAGGGCGGGCGTTTTCTAACGTTGAACACGGTGATCCGCGTGAACCAGATCGAGGCGGCGCGTGATCTGAACGAAGGCGAGGACGAAGCGGCCGTTCATACGCCCGAAACCGTGGCCGCGTTTCGCAACGCAGTATCCAAGGGTTTCCCGGGTGCGAAAGTGACCTGGGCCTTCTCATGGCTTGCGTTGCATGATGAACGGCCGAATTACGCCGCCATCCGCAAACAGGTCGTCGGCTATCACAAAACATACGGCGATGAGATCACTTTTATTCCGGGTGGATTCTTTGCGCCCATGTATAGTTCCAGGGCCCAAGTCAACCAGGATATCAAAGAGGCGCTGCTGAAAGTGCGCGCCATGGTTGGAGGCGGCTACAAACCCAAAAGCATTGTGGCCGGTTTCCTGGCCGCCGAAAATATGCGCTATCTCGCGGAAGAGGAAGGCATCCATGTCTGCCAGGGCACGATCTGGAGTCAATACGGCATCGACAACGGGGACGGCGATGGTTCCATCAGTTACCCGTATTATCCGAGCCGCGAGCACGGGTGCAAGCCGGCACAGGGGAAGGCTGACTTCATCGATTGTGTGAACCTGGACGGTTGGACCTGTGATTTCCTGTGCGCGCGGCGGTTCGGGTTTGAAGGAGGCTTCAACAGCCGTCTCGGGGTGGGGCCGATCGAGTCGTACCGCAATCTCGGCGTGGAGAAAGGCATGGCCGAAGTGATGGCGGTCACGGCGAATCACTTTGACGATGGCTTCACGCGCAACGGGTTCGGCTGGGTGGCCAATTGTTGGGAGATCAGTCTGGTCAAGAACCTGAAACCGGAAGTCTTGGACTGCCTCACGAAGTGGCTCCAGAACGTGCGGCAACGCTGGCCCGACACCCGGCTCGTCACGCAAGGGGAATTCGGCGAGGCTTGGCGACGTGAGCATCCCGATAACACCGGACTCGATTACCGGTTTGTGCAACGCGGCACCGGCATCGGAGGTTCGGAGACAAATCTGGAGATCCGCTGGTTCATGAATCCCGATTTCCGCCTGGCGATTCTGCGCGACTGGCAGAAAGATGAACCCGGCAAGGTTATCGACTTCACGCGCTACGATCTGCCTGCCCGCGAGCCTGCCGATCCCACGGCTGATGAACCGTCGCGGAACTGGAGTCTGATCAACCGCATCAACCAGAAGCATCGTCGGCCGGAAGACGCCCCGGTGCTTTTGAAGGATCTCACCCAAGAGGAGCAGTCGCTGATCAAGAAACTTTATCCCGAGCTCTTCTAGAATTCAACCTGCCTAACAAACATGAAAACAAAACAAAAGCCTTTGGCGCAGTCCCTTTCCCGCCTCGATCTATCACTGTAATGCTTCAGACGGAAATGGACAAATCCTTCAAAATCGTTACTCTTATGTGGACACCAATGAAAGGGATTTGTCATGGGCAAGGAACGCAGACGATTTGAGGGGATAGAAAAGGTAAAGATCCTTCGGGAGCACCTGCTGGAGGGTAAGCCGTTGTCGGAGGTATGCCAGCAACACGGCATCGCTCCCACCCAGTTTTACCAGTGGCAGAAGACCTTTTTTGAAAACGGGGCGACAGCCTTTGATCCCCCCAAAGCGTCCAAGACGTTTGAGCTCGAAAATCAGGTCAAGCAGCTCAAGAAGAAACTGGGCCAAAAGGACGAGGTGATCGCTGAGATCATGGCCTCGCATGTGGCGTTAAAAAAAAGTCTTGGCGAGGACTGACCGATGGCTGGGCCGAACCGGATATTCGCGATGAGGTGGTGGATTATGTGCGGCAATGGTCTGACAGAACCGAGATTGGAACGGGGACCCTGGTGAACTGGATCGGTATATCCCGCAGCAAATGGTATGACTGGCAGTTTCGCTACGGCAAAGTCAACGAGCACAATGCCTGGATCCCGCGGGATTTCTGGCTGACCGACGCCGAAAAGCAGGCCATCCTCGCCTACTGGCACGCTCATCCTCTGGACGGCTATCGGCGGCTGACCTACATGATGATGGATGCCGACATCGTCGCGGTCAGTCCAACCAGCACCTATCGGGTCCTGTCCAACGCCGGTCTGCTCAACCGCTTTGCTGGCAAGCCATCGAAAAAAGGGGATGGCTTCGAGCAGCCTCTAAAACCGCATGAACACTGGCATATCGACATCTCGTATCTGAACATCAGCGGCACGTTTTACTATCTGTGCAGCATCCTGGATGGCTTCAGCCGGTACATCGTGCACTGGGACATCCGCGAGTCGATGACCGAGGCGGAGGTGGAAATCATCCTTCAGCGAGCCAGGGAGAAATTCCCTCAGGCCCAGCCGCGGATCATCTCGGACAACGGCCCGCAGTTTATCTCCAAAGACTTCAAGGAGTTTATCCGGATCAGCGGGGTTACGCATTGATTTCTGGAAGGAGCTGTTGGGGGCCCCAAGCGAGGAGAGAAACTCGAAAAAGGCATAGGTACAACGGGGAGTTGTACTGTTACGTGTCCTTTCGGCAAGGGTGCATGAAATGATTCATTCTCGCTGGTATCGTCAGTTGTGGCCGGCAAGTTCCGCTTGATCGGCGGCTCATGGAACGGGTCGTCGGGCGGGCCGGCGAAACCGATTTTCCGGAGAACCGACTGATGAGCACCAGACAACAAGCAACACTTCCCCGCGTCCTGTCCACAGCGCGTCGCCAGTTCGACCAGTGGCGCAGCGGGCACCGCAAACACACCCGACTGCCTCAAGAACTCTGGCGTGATGCCGTAGCTCTGGCCGGTGAGCACGGGCTCAACAAGACCTCCCGCGCCTTGGGCTTGAATTATTACTCACTCAAGAAGCACCTGGATCAGATGACTACCGACCAAGCGATCCCTGCAAGGGTCGAGCCTGACTTCATCGAGCTTCTGCCCGGCGTGATAACGCCCGGTATCATTGAGTGTACAATCGAGTGGGCCGATGGCGGTGGCTCGACACTGCGGATGCACATCAAAGGCGCCGGGCTATCAGAGCTGGCCTCATTAGCCGGCGTGTTCCGGGGCGGCCGGGCATGATCCAGGTCACGCCTCAGATGCGAATCCGGGTGGCGGTCGAACCTGTTGATTTTCGCAAGGGCATCGACGGGCTGGCATGCCTGTGCCGTGTGGCGCTTGGCGGCGATCCTTTCAGCGGGTCTGTCTTCGTCTTCTGCAACAAGAGCCGCAAGGCGGTCAAGGTCCTTGTCTATGATGGTCAGGGGTTCTGGCTGTGCCAGAAGCGGCTCTCGAAGGGCAGATTCCCATGGTGGCCGCAGAGCGTCTCGGCTGCGACCAAGTCTCTGGAGGCGCACCAGCTGACGGTCTTGCTCTCAGGCGGCGACCCGGCGGCGGCCAAAGGCGTTCGGCCCTGGCGTCGGGTGGATATGGGGCAGTGAGAAGAAGGAACTTGCTCTTAAGCCTTCAGTCTATCGTGGATATCTGAAGTAAAAGCCTGTCTTTGTCCGATAATGTATCTGTCGGTTCTCACGACGGTTTTGTGATGTGCTGTGTGGGTAACGATGGGCCATTTGCGAAGAATCCTAATACTACAACGCTACTTACGCCGCAAATATCGGGTCTATGTGCCCAAGAATCGCGTTTATCGCCTTCAGGCTGCCAGCAGGCAGAAGGCCAGCCCCGGCCCCCGCAGGCTTGTTCTGCTGGTAGCCGGTAAAGCGCAAAACGCAGATTCGGATTCGCCAAAGTGCCCTTAAAGCCGATTTGATCGTTTATATTCGACAGTCCTATCGTAACTGCTTATGCAACAAGAGATTATGCTTGCCGGCAAAATCCAAGTAGCGTTGTAGTACTAAGACATAGCGGCAAGTTTAGCCAGCCACGAGGTAGGCCAACCGGGCCAGGCGGCCCCGAGCTGATTGACCTGCAGATCAGCGAATTGGAGGCGATTCTGGCGCGTGCGAAGACCGCGTTGAGTGAAGAGGAATACGACAAGCTCCACGCTGCGATGGAGACGCTGGTGTTTCTGACGCAGGAACTGGAGAAGAAGCGGGTATCGGTCCAGCGTCTCAAGCAACTGCTGTTTGGGGCCGCCACGGAAACGACACGCAAGGTAATGGAGTGGATTTTGGACGAGGCCGGCAAGGAAGGTAAGCCCGGTGATGGCGTTGGGGATGGGAAAGAAACAGAGCCCCGGCAAAAGGCCAAAGGGCATGGCCGTAACGGCGCCGAAGAATACATTGGCGCCGAGAAGATTCGCGTGCCGCACGAGTCGCTCAAGCCCGGGGATGCCTGCCCGAACTGCAAAAGGGGTACGGTGTACCAGAGCGTGGAGCCGGGCCACCTTGTGCGGGTCCGGGGCCAGGCGCCCCTCGGGGCTACCGTGTATGAATTGCAGAAGCTGCGGTGCAACCTGTGCGGGGAGATATTCACGGCCCAGACGCCGCCTGGTGTAGGGTCGGACAAGTATGATGCCGAATCGGCGAGCATGATTGCACTGCTGAAGTATGGAAGCGGGCTTCCATTCAATCGTCTCGAGAGGCTGGAGGGGAGTCTGGGTATCCCCTTGCCGGCCGCCACACAGTGGGAGATCGTCCGGGACAGTGCCGATAGGATCGAACCGGTCTTCAAGGAGATGATTCGGCAGGCGGCACAGGGCCAGGTGCTTCACAACGATGATAGTGCGACCAGCGAAGGCTGGCGCGTCCAGCGGGAGACAGTCCCGCCAGGTCAAAAGTCAGAAACCTGTAGCTTGGATGGCAGACAGGAGGGAAACCGAATGATCTGAAGCCCATCGACGAAAGCCATCAGATGGATGGTGAGCAAGTCACCGGGCCGTAACGAGAGTGAACGCATAGGTGGCCCCGAAATTATCAGCCCCGGAGGCCGAGTCCGCTGTCGTCAGGCGAAGGCAGCACGGCTCGTCGCAGACTGACTGACGCGGCGAGTCGCTCCGGCGGGGTGGTAGCGACAGCACGGTGACAAGGATGCGCGAAGCAACTGGGGAAGCCCTCCTCGCCCCGCGGAGAAATCGGCGGAAGAAGGCGTGCTGTATAACCGGAGCACCCGGGAAATCAGCCGCAGGTGAGAGGGTGAAGGATGGGTCCGTGGTAGCGAAGAAACGGGGTAATGCCCGTGGAGCGAAGGGGCCCTGCTGTTTTGTGGTTCCTCCAACAAGAAAGGAAGGCAGAAGCGATATGATAAAAGCGCCTGTCAATCTGCAAGACCTGAGGCGGAGGATATACGTCAAGGCGAAAGCTGAACCGTCTTGGCGTTTCTGGGGACTGTACGTTCACGTGTGTAAAATGGAAACGCTCCAAGAAGCCTATGTCATGGCTCGGAAGAATAACGGTGCCCCAGGGATTGACGGGGTAACGTTCGAGGACGTAGAGGCTCAAGGAACGGAAACCTTTTTACAACAGATCCGAGAGGAACTCATCTCGCGGACGTACTGCCCAATGCGGGTGCGGAAGAAGGAGATTCCGAAAGAGGGGGGCAAGGTTCGGATGCTCTCGATCCCGTCCATTCGCGACCGTGTGGTACAGGGTGCGTTAAAGCTCATCCTGGAACCGATCTTCGAAGCTCAGTTCCAACCGGGGTCCTATGGATACCGGCCTCAGCGAACCGCCCATGAGGCAGTCCATCAGGTAGCTGAAGGAATCGCTCAGGGCAAGACTCTGGTCATTGACATTGACTTGCGATCCTACTTCGACCGAGTCAGGCATGATATCCTGCTCCAGAAAGTAGCCGCGAGAGTGGATGATGATGACATCTTATGTCTGCTCCGACAGATTCTGAAGGCTTCGGGCCAGAGAGGGGTGCCCCAGGGCGGTGTGATCTCACCTCTTCTCAGTAATCTGTATCTGGATCAAGTAGATCGGATGCTGGAAAGGGCCAAAGAGGTCACCCGCAGCGCTCAGTGGACGCATATTGAATACGCCCGCTTTGCTGATGACCTGGTGATCCTGATCGATGGCCATCCGCGATGGCGATGGTTGCTGGAGGCGGCCAACCGGCGGCTTCGCGAGGAACTGGCAACACTCGACTTGGACGTGAACGAAGAGAAGAGTCAAATAGTCGATCTAACGAAAGATGAAAGCTTCGGCTTTCTTGGCTTTAACTTCCGACGGGTACGAAGCTTACGGGGACGTTGGCGTCCACACTTGACGCCCAAGCTCAAGAAGCGAACGGCCCTCTTGCAGAGTCTCAAGGAAGTCTTTCGAAGCCATCGGTCTCAACCGCTGCCCAGGGTGATAGAGATCATCAACCCGATACTGCGCGGCTGGGTTCAGTACTTCAGGATCGGCAATTCAAGTTACTGTTTCGCTTACGTTCGACGCTGGGTGGAGAGGAAGGTACGTCGGCACATCATGCGAGCCCGGAAACGACGAGGCTTGGGCTGGTACAAGTGGAGTATGTCGTGGGTGTATGACAAATTGGGACTCTTCGATGAGTATCTGGTTCGTTATTACACCCCACCACAGAAAGCCCAACCAGTCCGATAGGCCATAGACTTTGACATGAAGCAGACAGGAAAGCGCAGTGCGGGAAATCTGCACGCTGCGTTTGATGCGGCGGGGACTGGAAACGGGATTATGGTCAGGCTCGTGAGGCACTCCCGCGAGGAAACAGGGAGCAACAGATAGGCCGGACCTAAAGTCACCGCGCCAGTCCTCGACCCTACCGACGATGAAGGTTCTGAATCTGGCTAAGCCACGCCAGGAGCCGGCAGACTCGGATGCGGCACAAGTCCAAGACCGCACGGGCGTGTTCACATCGGGCATCGTCTCGGTCCTCGATGACTACCGGATCGCGCTGTTCTTCACAGGCCACCGCCATGCCGGCGAGAACCTGGTTGCCGTGCTAAAGCAGCGAGCCTCACAGCTCGGTCGGCCCATCCAGATGTGTGATGCCCTGTCCCGCAATATGCCTGAAGAACTCAAGACC
>CAYGZM010000047.1:0-26076 GCA_964354365.1 uncultured Pirellulales bacterium | reverse complement strand
GGCGCATATTGCGGCGGCGAGGGGACTGGGTGACATAGTGCTTATCGACATTGTCGAGGGATTGGCCGAAGGCAAGGCCCTGGATATTGCCGAGGCGAGTCCCATTGGACTTTCGAGTCCCGCTGTCAGAGGGACGTGCGACTGGGAAGAGACGACCGGGAGCGATGTCGTGATTATAACCAGCGGGTTTCCGCGCAAGCCCGGCATGAGCCGGGACGACCTGCTGGCCAAAAACGTTGCGATTGTCAAGGACGTTAGCGGGCAAGTGGCGAGATATTCGCCGCGGAGCATTGTGATTGTCGTGTGCAATCCGCTTGATGCGATGGTCTATACCGCCGCGAAGGTGACGGGATTCGCCGCCAACAGGGTGATGGGGATGGCCGGCGCCCTCGATTCGGCGAGGTTCAGCTATTTTGTGGCGCGCGAGCTTGGCGTCGGCGTTGAGCAGATCAAGTGCGTCCTGATGGGCGGGCACGGCGACGATATGGTGCCCCTGCCGAGGTTCACGTGCGTCGGCGGGATACCGATAACCGAGCTGCTTGACCGGAGCAAGGTAGCCGAATTGGTCGAGCGCACGCGAAAAGGCGGAATCGAAATAGTCAACCTCCTGGGATACAGCGCGTACTACGCGCCGGCGGCCGGCACGGTCCAGATGGCTGAGGCGATTCTCAGAGATAAGAAAACTGTGGTTTCGTGCTGTGCGTTCTGTCGCAGCGAATATAGTGTCGGGGGGTATTTTGTTGGAGTGCCTGCCGTTCTGGGGGAGAATGGGGTTGAAAAGGTCATCGAACTGAATCTCGACGACTCTGAGCGGGCCGCCTTCGAGGAATCGCTGGGGCGCGTAAAAGAGCTTGCTGCAAAGGTTGACAAGCTCCTGTGAGCAATAAAAGGAAGTTCGGGCGCTATTTTTGTTGTCATTGGCCGGCCGATAGTGTAGCCTAACCCCTTTTTATAGGTGATCATAGACTAATAGTCTGTCAATATTGTATTTGTGGGTGCTGTTCGCTCAGCAGCCAGCTAAGGGCTGTGGATTCCTGCTTGCGCAGGAATGACAACTAACAAGATCAACGTTGACAGACTACTAATATCAGAGGCGACGATGGAGTTGATAAAGCAGATCAAGCAGGCCGAGGCCCAGGCGCAGGAGATTATCGAAAAAGCCAGGGTCGAAGCGGTCAAGCAGGCAGACGCAGGCCGGCGGAAGCGCCAGGCGGCGATCGATCAGGCCGAGCAGGAAAGGAAAAGGGCGATGGAAGCGGCCGTGGCCCAGGCCCGCTCGCAGGGGCAGGCCGAGGTTGAGGGCCTCAAGACCGAAGCCGAAAAGCGGCGCCGGCAGCTCCGAGACGACACACACGGCAAAATGTCCGCGGCCGTTGAGAAAGTAGTCAATTACCTGAAGGGTCAGTAATGGCCATTGCCCGAATGGCAAAAGTGATGATAGTCAGCCATCGCTCCGAGGCCTCCGACCTTCTCGAAGCGCTCCAGGCCGAGGGTATCTGCCAGATACTCAACGCCGAAGAGGCGATGGTGAGCAAGGACCTCGGCGAAATGGACGCCGGCCCGCAAAGGCCGAGGGACATCGAAGCGCTGCTCGGTCGTCTGGGCAGGAGTATTGAGTTTGTCAAGAGCTATGCCAAGGCCCCCAAGGGCCTTGCCGCGGCTTTGGCGCCGCGGGCCGTTATCGACGAGCAAGCATACAGCAAGGTGGTCTCCGATAGGGGGATTGTGAATCTCCTCGACCGGTGCGAGCAGCTCGAGGTGCTGATTGAAAAGACAAAGGGCCGGATTGAAGGCCTGCGAGGGACCCTTGAGGCCCTCCTTCCGTGGGAGCGTTTTGATAGCCCCGTGGAGGAAATCGGGCAATTGCAGCGTGCGACGTGCTGGGCGGGTCTGATACCCGTTCAGCAGTTCGACCAGGCCGTCGAAAAGATAGCGCAGCTCGGCGGCGCCGTTCAGAAAGTGGGCCCGGCTGGAAACCGCAATGCCTGCCTAATCGTCAGTCTCAACGAGACCGCAGAGGATGTCCAGAAGATTCTGCGGTCCGCGGAGTTTGAGGCCGCGAACTTCGAGGGTATGAGCGGCACGGTCAGGGAGCTGATAGCTGAGCGCAGCGAGGAGCTGGAGCAGGCGCAAAGGCATTTGGTCGAGCAGACGGCTGATGCGGTCGGGCTGGCCGGCAGCCTCCTCAAACTTCAGATCCTTCACGACCACTATCGCAATCTGCTTAGTAGAGAGCAGACTAAAGACGGCGCACCGGCGACGCAGTGCACGGTTCTTCTTGAGGGCTGGGTGAAGATTCGGAACTACGGGCGGCTGGAAAAAATAGTGTCGCGCTTTGATGCCGCAGAGGTCACGAAAATCCAGCCGGGCGAGAACGAGCAGGTCCCCGTCGATATAGAGAACAGGTGTGTCTTCAGGCCGTTTGAGGTGATTACGAGGCTGTACGGTGTGCCGCAGCAGTTCGACGTTGACCCGACCATATTCCTCGCCCCCTTCTTTGCGTTGTTTTTCGGCATCTGCCTGGGCGACGCCGGTTATGGGATAGCGATGATAGCGGGGATGCTGCTGCTGATAAGAAAGATGCAGGGCGATACGAAGCTGTTGTGGATGCTGGCGATTTGTTCCGGGGCGGCCGTAGTTGTGGGGGCGCTGACGGGCGGCTGGTTCGCCGACGCTATTCCGCAGTTTGCGCCGGCCCTTGTCCCGTTGAAGGATAAGATAATGCTGTTCGACCCTCTCGAGAAGCCGGAGAAACTGCTGGGGTTGGCGCTGATGCTCGGCTATATCCAGATAATCTCCGGCCTGCTCATCGGATTCGGGCACAACCTCTACAAGAAGGACTTTATCGCAGCGGTCTGCGACCAGTTGACCTGGCTCGTAATGCTCAATTCGGTTGTGCTGCTTGGGCTGAGCAAGGCGGGCGTTGTGCCGGGGGTGGTCGGAAGCGTTTGCGGCAGGGTGGCGCTTGTGCCCGCCGTCATGATATTTCTGTTGAGCAGCCGTCAGGGGAGCTGGGGAGCGCGGCTTGGTATGGGTTTTTATAACCTGTTCAGCTCGGTGTTTTATATGGGCGACGTCCTGAGCTATCTTCGGCTGATGGGCCTGTGCATGGTCGGGGCGGGAATGGGAATGGCGATAAACCTTATCGCAAAAATTGCCCTGGACATACCTTACGTTGGCATTATAGCGGCAATCCTGGTTTTTGTCGGGGGGCACGGATTCAACATGATATTATCGGTGCTCGGCGCGTTTGTGCACACAATGCGACTGCAGTACGTGGAGTTCTTTCCGAAGTTTTTTGCCGCCGGCGGCAGAGATTTTCAACCTTTACGCAAGGAGTATAAACATATTTATATCACGTGACCCCGCGGTGAATCGCAGGGCTATTTAGCCCCATGTTTTACGTGGGGTCTTGAAAGGAAAGAGAGGTCTGGTAATGGACAAGTATGGAATGGTAATGGCACTGTGTGGCGTGGTATTGGCGGCTCTGTTGAGCGGGATTGGTTCTGCCATAGGAATCTTTGTGGCCAGCCGGGCGGCGACGGGGGTATTGAGCGAGAAGCCGGAGCGATACGGGCAGATGTTCATTATGGTTGTCCTCCCGGGGACGCAAGGGTTTTACGGTTTTCTGGCGGCCTTTATAGTTATGCTTCGCCTGAACTTTTTCGGCGCTACCGGCGGCGTGCCCGATGTGAGCTGGGCCCTGGGCCTGAAAATCCTGACGGCGTGCCTCCCTGTTGCATTTGCCGGTTTGGTTACGGCAATATATCAGGGCAAGGTCTCTGCCAGCGGCATTATGATGGCGGGCAAAAGGCCTGAACTGGCGTTCAAGGCCGGTGTTGTATATGCCGTGATGGTCGAGATATATGCGATTCTGGGCCTTTTGACCACGATGTTTATGCTGCTTAAGGGCATTGCCTGGCCTGGGCTGGCGGTGTAGCCCCCTGCGGACGCCTGAAGTAGAAGTGCCAGATACAGCACCCCAATCACGAGACGCAAAATTATGGATGCTCAAAAGGTTATAGAGAAGATACTGTCGGACGCCGGGACCGAGGCGCAGAAGATAGGGCAGGAGGCCCGCGACAAGCAGGCCGGCGAGCAGGCCGGACTCGAGCAGCAGCTCGGCGACTACAGGGCGCAGACAAAGGCCCTCGCCGAAAAGGCCGGCAGGGACGAGAAGTCACACATTCTCGCAGCGGCGAGGATGCAGATTGCCAAGGAATACCTGGCCGAGAAGCGAAAAATCCTCGACGAGGTCTTCGAGCAGGCTCGCCGCCGGGTGCAGAGCCTGCCCGATGGCGAATACCGCGGGCTTATGGCGCAACTGATGGTCGCGGCGGTCGAGACCGGCGAGCAAGAAGTAGTAATTGGAAATAAAGAGGGGCGAATCGACGACTCCCTGCTCCGAGAGGTCAACGACAAGTTGGCGGCGAGCGGCAAAGGCAATCTGAAACTATCCCAGCAGCGGCAGAATCTTGCCGGAGGCTTCATCCTTAAACGCGGCAAGATTAAGACAAATGTCTCCATCGACGTATTGCTCGACAGGGCGCGCAAGGAACTTGAAATTGAATTGGCCGGCCAGCTCTTTAAGGGTTAGTGCAGGGCTGATTTGAACTGAGAATCAATGGTGCAGGCAGAACAAGCTATTCTTGATTTCTTCACGTACCCTTCGGTCGGAGACGACGACTGGCGGTATGCCTTCCAGACGGCGCAGGTGCGTATTTATGAGATGGGTCTGCTCAGCCGCGCGACCCTTCTCGATATGGCCAACGCCGACAGTCTCGAACGGGCCGCTGATTTGCTCGGCGGCACCGAATATGCCCTGCAGGCCGCAAAGGATTTTGCGCTTGTTGAGCAGGTCCTGCGGGCCCGCAGGACGGCGGTCAGGACGCTGTTTGCGGAATTGATGCTCGACAGGGCGGTTGTCGAGCTTTTCAAGGCGCAGGACGATTTTGCGAATCTCCGCCTCGCCGTCAGGCGGATGCTGACGGGCAAACCGCTGGGCAAGGATTATAGCGAGGACGGCAATGTTTCCGCCGAGGTGTTTGAGGAGGTTTTTGCCCAGGATAGTAACAAGGTTCTCCCGGCCCATATCCAGCAGGCGGTTGACCAGGCTGTCCTGGGCTATTATCAGGATAAGGACATTCGGCGGGTTGATTATGCAATCGATGCCGTGCAGGCCGAATACAATCTGAAAAGGGCGAGGCAATTAAGGAGTATTTTTCTTACAGGGCTCTTCAGGATACAGATTGATCTGACGAATATACGCACGATGCTTCGCCTGAAGCTCACCGGCGCCGAGCAGCGGAACGTCTTTCTCGAAGGCGGGTATGTCGCGCTGGAGCGATTCAGGACCGCTTTGGACCTGGGCTACGAGGCTCTTGGGCCGTTGTTCTTTGTCACGCCCTATCACCGCGTTGTCGAGGCCGGCGCGGCCTACGTTGCGTCCAGCAAATCTTTTCTGAAGGTCGAGCAGCAGTGCGACGAGCACCTGACGGGTTTCTTGAAGACGACCGGTCAGGTAATAACAGGCCAGCAGCCGATTATCGCGTATCTCTTGATGAAGGAAAACGAAATCCGCACCGTAAGATTGATACTCACGGCAAAAAAGAGCTCACTGGATACGAAACTTATTCTGGACCGAATCTCGTGAAGCACGAAGGCCGAGGCGAAATTCGAAATCCGAAACACGAAATCCGAAACAAATGCAAATGACCAAAATACAAAATACGAAACAATATGACTTGGAAGACCGGACACTTGCTTTATAACGGTTTGAAGATTTTGTTATTAAGATTTCGGATTTTGTTTTGAATTTTGGTAATTCGAATTTTGAGTTTGTTTCGAGTTTCGATATTCGAATTTCGGATTTAGAGAAAATATGGAAGGTAAAATAGCAGTTTTGGGTGACACTGATTTTGTGATGCCGTTTTCGGCTCTCGGGGTCGATACGTTCTGCGTTGAGCAGTCGGCCGGGCAAGTCAAGGATGCCGCCCGCGAGATAGCCAGGCAGCACTACGCCCTTGTCGTTGTTGCCGAGAATATCGCTGCGGCGGCAGATGAGGTCTTTTCGGATTACCAGGATGCCCCGACTCCGTGCATTGTCGTTGTTCCGTTCACGACCGCGTCCGGGGGCTTTGCCACTAAGGCCCTTGCAGAAGTGCTCAAAACGGCCACAGGTATAAACATAATGCAAGCCGGTTAAGTAACTATCAGCCACAAAGACACAAAAACAAGTGAGCTAAAGTGAACTAAAGTCAACCAAAGTGAGCTAAAGTGAAATGAATGAAGCGAAACAAGGCAGGATAGTAAAAGTCGCCGGCCCGGTCGTCGTTGCGGACGGTATGACCGGTGCGCGGATGTATGACGTCGTTCGCGTCGGGAATCTGAATCTCATAGGCGAGATAGTCGAGCTGCGGGGCGATCTGGCCTCGATCCAGGTGTACGAGGAGACCACCGGTATGGGTCCGGGCGAGCCGGTCATTGATACCGAGGCGCCCTTGAGCGTCGAATTGGGCCCCGGGTTGATCGAGAGTATTTACGACGGCATACAAAGGCCGCTGGACTTGTTGGTTGAAGCCGAGGGCGAGTTCATGAGCCGGGGCAGTGCAATGCCGGGCCTCAACAGGCGGAAGAAATGGCATTTCAAGCCGACCGTCGCCGAGGGCGCCAAGGTTGCTCCCGGCGATATCATCGGGGAAGTCCAGGAGACGAATCTACTGGCGCACCGGATTATGGCGCCGTTCGGCGTGCAGGGGACGATACGGAAAATAGCGGAGGGTGATTACACTGTTGAGGAGACCGTAGGCGTCTGCCTCGGCGAGGACGGGACACAAACCGAGCTTAAACTCATGCAGAAATGGCCGGTCCGTATTGCGCGGCAGACAAAAAGGCGTCTTGCGCCGAACAAGGTCCTTGTTACGGGTCAGCGCGTCATCGACACGTTCTTTCCAATCACCAAGGGCGGCACGGCGTGCGTACCGGGCCCTTTCGGGTCCGGCAAGACCGTCGTTCAGCACCAGTTGGCCAAATGGGTCGATGCGGACGTGGTGGTCTATGTGGGCTGCGGAGAACGCGGCAACGAGATGACCGACGTTCTGACGGAGTTCCCCGAGCTGAAAGACCCGCGTTCCGGCGAGCCGCTGATGCGGCGCTCCGTCCTGATTGCAAATACCTCGAATATGCCCGTGGCCGCCAGAGAGGCCTCGGTTTATACCGGTATTACCATAGCGGAGTATTTCCGCGATATGGGGTATGTAGTGGCGTTGATGGCTGACAGCACAAGCCGCTGGGCCGAGGCGATGCGCGAGATTTCTACACGTCTTGAAGAAATGCCCGCCGAGGAAGGTTATCCCGCGTATCTCGCCGCCCGAATCGCCGCCTTCTATGAGAGATCAGGTCGAGTGGAGTGCCTGGGTTCTCCCCATCGTGAAGGCGGGCTTTCGATAATCGGCGCCGTCAGCCCCCCCGGCGGAGACCTCTCCGACTCCGTCGTCCAGGCCACCCTCCACGTCGTCAAGGTCTTCTGGTCCCTCAAAGGCGAGCTCGCCTACCAGCGCCACTTCCCGGCCATCGACTGGCTGACCTCATACAGCTTTTACAAGCAGTATCTCAAGGAGTGCTTCGAGGACAAGGAGCGGGGCGGGGAGATGGAGCGGCTGACGGTTGGGGCGATGGGGCTGCTGGAGCAGGAGGCGGAGCTTCTGGAGATAGTGCGTTTGGTGGGGGCGGAGGCGCTGTCGCCGGGCGACAGGCTGGCCCTTGAGACCGCCCGGACTATCCGGGAGGACTTCCTGCACCAGAACGCCTTCCACGCGGTGGATACTTATACGTCAATGGAAAAGCAGTATGAGATGCTCAAGACGGTAATGCACTTTCATAAGCAGGCACTCGGCGCGATTGAGGCGGGTGTCGAGACGGCTGAGATATTCAAATTGGCCGTGCGTGAAGAGATCGCCAGGGCGAAATACGTTCCCGAGGACCAGAAGGAAAGAATCGCGCAAATCAGGACGACTATTGAAGAGCAGATGAAACAGTTGCAGGCTTCGGCGGTGAGCTGAGCAGGTCGATGGTTGGCGAAAGGCAGAACCAAATAGCGAGCAGAGAATAACAGGTTACGAGGATTTGTAATGCTATCTATCAAGGAATATCAAACAGTAACGAATATTGCAGGTCCGCTGATGTTGGTGGAGATGGTCGATGAGGCCAAGTACGGGCATATAGTCGATATCGAACTGGCGGACGGCTCGGTGCGTCACGGTCAGATTCTCCAGGTGGAGAAGGACAAGGTGCTGGTGCAGGTTTTCGAGGGGACGCGGGGACTCGATGTCGAGAGAACCACGGTTCGGTTTCTGGCCAAGCCGTTGGAGCTGGGGGTGTCGCCGGATATTCTGGGGCGGGTTTTCAGCGGTCTTGGCGAGCCGAAAGACGATGGGCCTGCGATTATTCCGCAGAAGCGCCTTGATATTAACGGCCAGCCAATTAACCCCTTTGCCCGCAATTACCCGAACGAGTTCATCCAGACGGGGATATCGACGATTGACGGGTTGAATCCGCTTGTCCGCGGGCAGAAGCTGCCGATTTTTTCAGGCGCGGGGCTGCCGCACGACGAGCTGACGGCCCAGTTTGCGCGGCAGGCGACGGTGCTGGGTAAGGGCGAGGCGTTTGCGGTGGTGTTTGCGGCGATGGGGATTACGTTCGAGGCTGCACAGTTTTTTATTGACGATTTGCACAATACCGGGGCGATTGAGCGTGCGGTGATGTTTATTAATCTTGCGAACGACCCTGCGATTGAGCGAATAGCGACTCCGAGATTCGCGCTGACGGCGGCGGAGTATCTGGCGTTCGATCTGGATATGCACGTATTAGTGATTCTGAACGATATGACGAACTACTGTGAGGCGCTTCGTGAGATAAGCGCAGCGCGAAAAGAGGTGCCCGGCCGGCGGGGGTATCCGGGGTATTTGTACACGGACCTGGCGACGGTCTATGAAAGGGCGGGGCGAATCAAGGGCAAGAAGGGGTCTATCACGATGGTCCCGGTGCTGACGATGCCGGAGGACGATAAGACCCATCCGGTGCCGGACCTGACGGGGTATATTACCGAGGGGCAGGTGATTCTGTCGCGGTCGCTGCATCGAAAGGGGATTGCGCCGCCGGTGGACGTTCTGCCGAGCCTGTCGCGGCTGAAAGACAAGGGTATCGGCGAGGGCAAGACGCGCGAGGACCACGCGGACCTCTATAACCAGCTCTATGCAGCATACGCGCGCGGCAAGGAAATGCAGGAGCTGGCGACGATTATGGGCGAGGCGGCCCTGTCGGATGAAGACAAGAAGTATATGAAGTTCGCCAATGAATTTGAGACGCGGTATATTTCGCAGGACTACTACGAGAATCGGACGGTGCAGGAGACGCTCGACCTGGGCTGGGAGCTGCTGAGCATGTTCGAGAACGTTGAGCTAAAGCGTATCAGCCTGAAGCTGATTGAGAAGTATATGCCGCGCTTCCGGAAAGTGAATGAGTAAATGGGTGAATGGGTGAATGGGTGAATGGGTGAATGGGTGAATGGGTGAATGGGTGAATGAGTAAATGGGTGAATGGGTGAATGGGTGAATGGGTGAATGGGTTTAATGAGAAAATGAGTGGAGTGAAGACACATAAGGATCTGGAGATTTGGCAACGGGGGATTGGCTTTGTCACGGAGATATACAAGGTGACGAGGCTTTTTCCGAGAGAAGAGCTTTACGGTTTGAGAGCGCAGATGAGAAGGGCAGCGGTGTCTTTTCCGAGCAATGTAGCCGAAGGCGCTGCCAGGTCATCGCGAAAAGAATATGTCCAGTTCCTGTATATTGCATTAAGCTCGCTTTCCGAAATCGAGACCCAATTGATGATAGCTGAAAACTTGAGGTACATGAGCGCAAAAGACCTGCTCAATGACGTTGAAGTCCTGCGGCGAATGACTCTCAACTTCATTAAATACCAGAAAGCCAAAGCGTAAGAGGAATGTTCGTGCACTCATATACCCATATACCCATCTACTCATGTACAGGTGTTATGTGTTAGCGAATGTTAATGCGACGCGAATGGAATTGTTGCGGCTGCGCAAGCGGGTGGTGCTGGCCAGCCGGGGACATCGTTTGCTCAGCGAAAAGCGGGACGAGATTTCCCGCCGGCTGATTCATATAGCCAGGGAGATTCGGCCTTTGCGGCAGCGGGTGGAGGCCGAGCTGCTGGAGACGTGCCGGCGGTTTATGCTGGCGCGGGCGGTGATGGAGCCTGAATATACCAGGGCGGCGCTTGCGGTTCCGACGAAGAAGCTCAGCCTGGCCGTCGAGTTCGCCAACGTGATGAATGTGAAGGTGCCGCATTTAACGAAGGAGATTTCCGGCGAGATTATCTGCTACGGCTACGCGACTACTTCGGGCGAGATGGATGTGGCGCTGCTGGCGTTGGAGCGGGCGTTTGATACTTTGATTGAATTAGCGGAGAAGGAAAAGCAGGCCCGGCTGCTGGCGACTGAGCTTGCGATGACAAGAAGGAGGGTGAACGTCTTAGAGCACGTCGTTATCCCGGAGCTGCGCCAGACTATAAGATTCATCTTCGATAAATTAGCCGAGGCCGAACGAGATAATATCTCCCGCCTGATGAAGATTACGGACATCATCAGAGCGTGAAGCGTATCTCGTGAAGCGGATCTCGAGTAAATCCGAAATACGAATCTCGAAATCCGAAACAAATTCAAAGCCCGAATGACCCAATGACAAAAACTTGAGGGGGATCGCGGATTACGTGGGTTCTACCGCCGAGGAGGCAGAGAGGGAATAGATCGCCCGCTAAGAGTAAGAATACGCAGAGTCAGTCCAGCCTTTTGAGTTGACATGGACGGGGCAATGGGGATAATGGCTTGGACTTGAGCTTGAAGGCTATTGCGCGAGGATTACAGCATGGAGAAGCGTTTGTGTGAAGCAAAGAGGGCAGATGGGAAGCCGTGTGAGAAGTACGCCAGACAAGGCTCCAAATACTGTAGTTCTCACAAGGACCAAGAGCATTGGTATGAGAGGCCCCGTCTCAAGGCAGTCCTCAATGTTGGAGTAATGATTGGGGTACTGAGCCTTATTGTCACAGTGGTTATCGCGCTTCTGCAAAGGCGGGTACGGAAGGCAACAGAGGCAAGATCAGCACTGTCGGGAGAGTTCAAGCCGGCAGAGGACCCGTGTTCGCCACATGCCCTGCGACTCCTGTTTGCGGGAAACGAAATGACCGTAGGGAAAGTGCGCGGGGAAGGTAGGATACCAATCGTCGGTCTATTTGGTGCGATAGAACTGGCATTCAAAGAGGGTTCTGTACTGGTCTCCGCAAAGGTCGTCAGTCCCGATGGACGAATCACAGCGAGCATAAAGGACAATGAATGGCAAGTGAATCCCAACAATCACTTCGACAGAAATTATGACAAGTCAGCCTTGGAAGTTCGCGACGCGCAGAGTGGAGTGGCGGTGTTGCAGGTCGAGTTCTTGGACAAGGCGACCTTGAGGCTCGCAGGCCTTTTTGGTGACGGAGATGGCTACACTTGTGTTACAGATAGTGGATCGCAGGGGATTCCAGATCCTAACGGGATGGTGGCACGTGCATCCAAGACAAGGGATGCCTTGAGGGATCTGGAATTCATCTTCCGATATCCGAGCGATAGGCATTTGGGAGAGCGCAACCCAGATAGGGAATTGCCTGGGCGTCTTGGCAGGGAAGCACGGTTGAAACAGGCTTTACAGGAGCGCGCAGGCAGCTACTCGAAAGTCACGGACGATGAATTGGTGACGACCGCCCTGGGTCTTGCACAGAAGATGAGAGAATTTGCGCGGAATGAAAGCACGCGGCTCATGGCTATAAGGAAAGGGCAAAAACCTGACACGGAAGAGGCTGCTAAGAAGCGGGAACAGGAGCTTAGAGAGTACTCCACGCGTCTTGTCGAAGAGTATGAGCGATCCTTTTGCATAGAGACGATACTTCTGCGAGACGAACTGCTTCGTCGCCAGCCGCAGATATCGCGGGGCTACATGGACTATAGGTCCTACGAACATGCCAACAACGTCCTCGTTGTTGAATCTGTCGCGGCAGACCTGGAGAGGCTGGCAAAGAGTCTGACGAGGGAGGAATGAAGAATTGCGTGCCGGCACGCCCGGAGTCAAAGCCTGCCCGGAGCTCGTCGAAGGGATGACACGGTGGGAATTCAGCTTTTGGAATCGGGGAAATTGAGAGCTGCGAATTGACCGTGGTAGATTTTTGCGGCGGAGTCGTAGGCGCGGGCGGCTTGGGTCTCGTCGGTGAAACAGCCGAGGGTTGTTGTGGCGCCGTCGGCGGTGATTTTTGCGACCCAACGTTTTTCGCGCGTGCACCAGTTAACGCCTTTATACTTTGAGGAGCCGGTCTTATTCAATCTTCTGGTGTGGCATCCTCAAATCCGAAGGATTTGGGGATGGTTGCACCGCTTTGCGAGTTTTGCCATCCCCAAGCCTTCGGCAGGCTCAGGCGGGGCGCTGCGCTTGAGGCTGCCACCCAGAATTGAACCATGCCGATTTTCGGAAGTATTTTGTAGAATGCGCGTTGAAGTGAGGTTGAGGGTAAGGGTAAGGGGATCTAACAAAACCTGACTTCAAAATGAGGGGCCGCTTCGCCCCCAATGGGGTGGGCTATTTGAATAGATTCCTCGACCCTTCGACAAGCCCGCACAAGGACGGGCGGGCAAGCTCAGGACAAGCTGCGCACGGAATGACAGATCGCGTGTTGTGTAAAATTTACAGGGGGCGGGGTCGGTTTTGAGCAGTGCGCCCGAAGGAGCGTGGAATTTATCTGGAATTGAGGGCGAAGAAATGATAAGAAAACGGCGATTGTGAGCCGATAAGGATAATGATGGCATCGGATAAGCTGAAAATATACCAGAGGCCCGGTTTCAACGACCCTCGGCTGTTATTGGGTTTTTCGGGGTGGATGGACGGCGGGGAGGTCTCCACGGGTACGGTGAAGTGCCTGATTGAGAGGCTGGATGCGCGGAAATTCGCCGAGATCAACCCGGAGGGTTTCTACATCTACAGTTTTCCGGGTATGATGGAAGTAGCGGGGTTGTTTCGGCCGTACACGAAGATAGAGGATGGGCTGATAAAGTCGTACGAGGCCACACGGAATACTTTCTACGGGAGCGAGGAAGGCGATTTGATACTGTTTTTGGGCAAGGAGCCGAATCTGCGGTGGGAGGAGTTCGCCGAGTGCATTTTCTCGGTGTGCGAGGAATTCGGGGCCAAGATGATATACTTTATCGGCAGTGTCAGCGGGCTGGTTCCTCACACGCGTGAGCCGCGGCTGTTTTACTCGGCGTCGAACGCACAATTGAAAGATGCATTTCAGCACTACGGAGTTAATCTTACGAACTATGAAGGACCTGCCAGCATTGTGACGTATCTGACGGGCGGATGCGCCGAGCGCGGCCTGGGTATGGTTAGCCTCGTTGGCACGGTTCCGGCATACGTGCAGGGCAGTAACCCTAAGTGCATCGAGGCGGTGACGAGGCGGCTGGCGGGTATGTTGGGACTGCGGGTGGAGCTTGATGATATGACCATCGTCAGCGAGGAGTTCGACAGAAGGCTGAGCGAAGTCGTTCAGCAGCAGCCCGAGCTGGCGGACAATATCCGCAAGCTGGAAGAGGACTACGACAACGAGATATTCAATAACGAAATGAGCGATTTGAGGGAGTGGTTAGAACAGCAGGGAATCCGGCTGGATTGAGCGGTTGGGGGCTGAGAGGCGGAGGGCAATTCTGATTTGGACACGCGGGGAAGTCCATTTTGGCGGGTCTGGGATGCGGAAAGCGACGTGTGCTCGCAAACCTTGCGTGTTTTGATTGGGCAAAATAATGTGGCATTTTTTGTGGTTGTGGGTTATAGTGGGCAGCAGTTTGGCGAAAGTAGAATCTGTTCGACGAAGAATGTTACAATGTGGCCATAGCAGCCGGTGATTGAAGGCGGGTTTTCTTTGCGATGGGTCGCAAGGGCCTGATTAGCCCGGTTTTTTACGGCTGCAAGGGAAGGAGATCAGTTATGAGTGCCAAGATGAAGCGTCGTACGTTCCTCAAGCAGAGTGCTGTAATTGGAGCCGGTTTGGTGGTTGCGAAGTCCGGGATTCTCAGGGCGGGTCAGTCGCCGAACGAGAAGCTGAACATCGCGGTGATAGGCGTCGGGGGGCGCGGCGGGTCCAACATGAACGACGTGAGGAGCGAGAACATCGTTGCTCTTTGCGATGTCAACGCGAAGAACCTTGCGTCCGCGGCGAGCCAGTTCCCGGAGGCGAAGACTTATGTCGATTGGCGCAAGTGCCTTGAGCAGAAGGACATCGATGCGGTGGTGTGCTCGACGACGGACCATACCCATGCCTTTATCAATACCTGGGCGATGAACCGCGGCAAGCATGTGTATTGCGAGAAGCCGCTTGCGAACTCGGTTGAGGAGGCGAGGATGGTCCGCCAGACGTACCTGAAGAACAAGGGCAAGCTGGCGACGCAGATGGGCACTCAGATTCACGCGAGCGATAATTACAGGCGGATGGTGGAATTGATTCGCGGCGGGGCGATAGGGACGGTGAGCGAGGCGCGGGTGTGGTGCAGCCGTGAGCCCGCGGGCGGCAGCTATCTGCCGGAGGTCACGCCTGTGCCCGAAGAGATCAACTGGGATTTGTGGGTCGGTCCGGCGCCGTTCCATCCGTACAACCCGGGATACATCGGGGGATGCCTGAAGTGGAACATCTTCTGGGACTTCGGCAGCGGGCAGATCGGGGATATGGGCAGCCACATGATAGATATGGCTTACTGGGGCCTGGACTTGAAGCTGCCGACGTCGTGCAAGGCGGAGGGTACGCCGGTGAACAGCGATACGCTTCCGCAGTGGCTGACGGCGGAGTGGGACCATCCCGCGAATGAGTGGCGGCCGGCCATAAAGCTGTATTGGTATGACGGCGGGAAGAAGCCGGGTATGCCTTCGCCGATTTTCAACAGGGATGAGCTGTTCAAAGGGGTGATATTCAAGGGTGACAAGGGCTGGCTGGTGGCCGACTATGACTGGCGGATGCTGATGCTGAGGGGGGATATGACGCATTACAAGTCGCCGAAGCCGGACGAGCTGATTCCGCCGTCACTCGGCCACCACAAAGAGTGGATCGTCGGGTGCAAGACGGGCAAGCCGACGCTGTGCAACTTCGATTATTCCGGGGCCCTGGTAGAGAATAATCTGCTTGCACTTGTTGCATACCGCGTGGGCAAGGAGCTCCAGTGGAGCGAGAAGAGCCTGACGGCGCCGAACTGCCCCGAGGCCGACCAGTATATCCGCAAGACCTACCGCGAGGGCTGGGTGCTGAACGGATAAGGCGGAAGTGGATATTGTGATTGCTTATTGGCGACGGCATCTAATATCACGAACTTTTACGAACTTAGAGCGTAAATTGATCGTTGCATTTGTCTCTATTTTGAGATATTATTAGTCGGAGGTTTAGTTTTTGAAGTGAAAAAGCGGGAATAAGTGTGATTTTTGGCTGTGAAATTGATATATAGAAAATTCCATAAACGGTGGTTGGTTGTCCTGGCTGGTATTGCGTTTCTGATAAGCAGCATGCAGGGGGTAGTCCTTTGTATTGCTGGAGATGACCACGTTGCCCTTGAACTCACAAGTAGTGGCTGTTATGATAGTTTTGATACAAACATTTCCTCAGAAGAACCAATGCCCTCCTTCAAAGAGGCTTTTTCGTCAAGCAAGGACAATTGCGGTCCATGCGTGGACATTCCTATTTCCGTTCATTTGGCGGGAGTTTCCAAGAAACCTAATCTGGTAAATCCTTCACTCCGCGTCTCCCCCACAATTACTCCCGCAACTATCTCCAGTTGCGACTTCTCTAAATATCAATTAGGCCCAGAGCTGTTTGCCACACTTAATCCCACCCTTGCCTCTCTCCGTACAATTATCCTCCTAACATAATCCCCAAATAGCCTCTCGTTTTTTCTTTCTTTCTGATTCAAGGCTGTGGTGTCTGTGCACCTATAAAGCTGCGATTCTTTGGATGAGATTCAAATCTACGAGTCTGTTATTTAGGGAATTATATTATGCTTAAAAACTTTTTGTTGTTTTTCACAACTACATTTGTACTTGCAGTATCCGGCTGTATGGATTCGGCCAATGATGCTGTTTGGCGCGACCCTCCGCCTCTGGAGCAGGAGTTAAGTACATTTCAATCGTCTGAGAAACCTCCTGCAACTTTTTCAGAACCTTATGAGATTGCCGAGCCTAACGGAGTTTTAACCCGCCGGGAAGCATTGGCTTTAACCCTTATGAATAACCCTGAATTGAAGGTGTTTTCATTAGAGACGAGGGCTGCTGAGGCAAGAGAACTGCAGGCGGGACTTTGGCCAAATCCGGCACTTGAAATTGGAGTGGATGACGTCGGAGGTCCTGGTGTTCGGAGCGGCTTTGGCGCAGCAGAGACAACCATTCAGCTTAGTCAACTGATCGAGCTTGGCAATAAGGCACAGAAGAGAAGAAAAGTTGCCTCACTCGAAAAGGAACTGACAGGCTGGGATTACCAAGCCAAGCGACTTGAGGTTTTGACAGAAGCAAGCAAAGCCTATATTGAACTCCTTGCTATACAGGAAAAGGCCAAACTGCTCGCAGAGCTTGTTGATGTATCTGAGCAGACTGTCAGAATTGTTACTCAACGAGTGGATGCAGGAAAAGACTCTCCTCTTGAGAAGACCAAGGCTTCGGTCGCTCTATCGGGTGTACAACTCGAACATAAGCAAGCATTACAAGAGCTTGAAACAGCCAGGAAAATTGTGGCTTCTTTCTGGGGCAATGAGCAACCAAAATTTATGCGGGTTGAAGGACAACTGGAAACGGTTACAGATATTCCTGAAATTAATGATTTACAGCAAAAACTAATACAAAATCCGCAATTGGCACGCTGGGAAAAAGAAATCGCCCGGGACAAAGCAGCTTTGGAGCTGGCAAAATCGAAAGCTTTTTCCGATATATCCATAGGCGCCGGTGTCAAAAGATTCAACGAATCGGACGATAACGCCCTTGTCTTTGGTGTTACCATCCCATTGCCAATATCTGACCGCAATCAGGGCGGGAGGATGGAAGCTATGTATAATCTTTCCAAGTCATATGAAGAACAAAGAGCGGCTCGCATTGAGGTGATGAATCAATTCAATCAGATATTCACCGAACTTTCCGTTTCCCTGAATAAGATAAAAGAACTCCAGGCTTCCATTCTGCCCGGTGCGAGAGAAGTTTTCGACGCCTCACGAGAGGCCTATACACAAGGGAAAATCGGCTATCTGAATGTCTTGGATGCCCAGCGAACACTATTTGAAGTCAGGGGAAAATACATTGAGGCTCTGGCCACGCACCACAAAGCGCGAGCTGATGTGGAACGGCTGATCGGCCGAAGCCTTGAGAGTCTAAATGGTCGAACTGAAGCTAAAAACCAGTTAGGAGCGAATTATTATGGTGAATAAGACGAATCTGACCACCCACTCCGTGCTACAGAGATTGAATCACGCAGGGATGGCTTTGTCTGTGTTTATCGTCCTTTCGGGAGTAATCGGATGGCTTACAGGCAATCTGCATTTTGGGCCATCCTCCGGCGTCGAAAGCAAATCCACCGATGCCTCTGAACATTCAGTTGCCCATGAACAAGCCGCTGAAGATTCGCCACACGTGGCTGAACTTGAGAAGGCAATATGTGAACACGGCGTCCCCACCATTGAATGTGATAACTGTAGATTTGAACTGGGAATGGTCAAGCTCCATCCCTCAGTGGCTAAAGCCCTGATCGAGACTGACTCGGCGCGGAAAGTGAACGACACAACCGTTTTCAGACTCACCGGTCAGGTGCAGTTGGACAAAACGACGGTGGTGGACATAGTGCCGACAGGCAGCGGCCGAGTGAAGCGGGTGGACAAATTGTTGGGCCAGGACGTCTCCGAAGGAGACGTATTGGCTGTGTTACATTCGGCCGACCTCGGTCAGGCGAAAGCCCAGTATCTGGAGGCCCAGGCGAGATTTGAATTGGCCGCCTCGACGTTTGATCGTGAAAAGGACCTCTATGAAAAGAAGATCAGCAGCAAGGTGGATTACCTCAGCGCCCTGAACGAGCTGAATGCTGCGAAGGCATATCATGCAGCAGCCGAGAAACGGCTCCGTCTCTTCGGCCTCGACGCCGAGCAGATACAGGCAATAAAGAATGATAAGGATGATAATCAGTTCGCCGAACTCGTTTTGCGTGCGCCCCGGGCCGGTACAGTCATCTCCCAAGACATTTCAGCAGGCTCTCTCGTCGATACAACCCAAACCCTCTATACGATTGCCGACCTTTCCAACCTCTGGGTCTGGAGTGACCTTTACGAAAAGGATTTGGCGGTGCTGCACGAACTGCTCTCGTCCGGCGCACCAATCGATGCAAGCGTAAGGGTCAAGGCATTTGGCCAAGATGTGTTCACGGGGCGCGTTGACTTGATCGGCAGCACGGTGGACGAGCATACGCGGACAATCAGGGTGCGTATCCAGGTGGTAAATGAACATCGCAAGCTAAGGCCCGGCATGTTCGCAGAGGTTGAAATTATCGTGCCCCGGAAGGACAGTATCACGGTTATTCCGGCCACATCTGTTCTCTCAGACGATGGCAAGACCTTTGTCTTCCGGCACTGGAGGGACGACTTCTGGGTACGGCGTGACGTAGTTGTTGGAAGACGCCTTGGGGACCTGGTGCAAATAGTGGACGGAGTGAATGAAGGAGATACGGTTGTCGCTAGCGGGGGATTTGTGCTCAAGAGTGATATCCTGCGAGAAAAAATGGGCGCCGGCTGCGCCGACTGATGAAAGGGGATTAGCCAATGTTGGACAAATTACTTCACTTTATTCTGCATCAGAGGCTTTTCATTGTGCTTGCGAGCATCATCTTATTGGCGGCAGGAATCATCGCCTGGACTCGTCTGCCAATAGATGCTTTTCCGGATGTGACAAATCAGCAAGTGATGATTCTTTCGGAGGCCCCCGGCCTGACTCCCGAAGATGTGGAGCGGCTAATAACACTTCCCATCGAGATCGAAATGGGCGGTCTGCCGGATGTCAGGCAGGTGCGGTCTCTGTCAAAAACCGGACTGTCACAGGTCGTCGTCATTTTCGAGGACCACGTCGATATATACTTAGCACGACGGCTTGTGTTTGAGCGCCTGGCGCAGGTGGTAAGCAAATTACCCGAAGGGATTGAGCCGGAATTAGGGCCAATCTCAACAGGGCTTGGAGAAATATATCAGTATGTCCTTGAAGCCGGTTACTATTGCCCAACGCACGAACAGGCCTGGTCACGCACAGAAGGTAAATGTCCGGAATGCGGCGCTGCTCTTGTCAAAAGCCAGCACAGCTTGACGGATTTGAGAACAATCCAGAACTGGGTTGTCAGTCCCCAGTTACGTCGATTGGCCGGGGTAAATGAAATCAATAGTTTCGGCGGATTTGTAAAACAGTACCACGTGATTCCTGACCCCGCCCTTCTGCTTAAGTACGGCGTTTCGCTCAAAGACGTCCTCGAAGCCCTGGAGGCGAATAATGCAAATGCCCCCGGCAGCTTTATCGTTCGGGATTGGGAACAAATCAACGTTGTTTCCAAAGGGTTCGCTCGAGGCATCCCAGACCTCGAAGGAATAGTCCTGAAGGCCGAGCAAGGCACACCCGTTTACCTCAGGGACGTCGCCCGGATAGAGATTGGGCATCAGACAAGAAACGGCGTCGTCACCAAAGACGGCCGGGGAGAGGTTGTCTGCGGAATGGTCATCATGCTAAAGGGAAGCAATTCAAAGCACGTAGTCAATCGAGTCCGTGCAGAGATACCGGAAATCCAGAAGTCTCTTCCCGCAGGCGTTCGAATCTCCCCATTCTACGACCGGACCAGTCTTATCCAGGCGTGCATCCGGACTGTCTCAAGTGCGCTCGGTCAGGGAATCATATTCGTTGTTCTGGTTTTGTTCATCGTCTTGTGGGACATCCGCGCCGCCCTGACAGTCGCCATTTCGCTGCCCATGGTCATTGCAGTGACTTTTTTACTAATGGACTGGCAGGGAGTAACGGCTAATCTGATGAGTCTCGGTGGTCTTGTCGTAGCCATCGGAATGGTTGTGGACTGTCCCATTATCGTGACCGAGAATATTGCACGGCACATGCGCGAGAAGGCAGATTCCGATGCATCAAGAATTCCCATAGCTTTTGAGGCGCTGCGAGAAGTGGCCAAGCCGGTAATATTCGCAATCCTGATCATCGTGGTGGTTTTTATACCTCTGTTCACACTTGAATCCATGGAGGGCAAGATGTTCAAACCACTGGCGCTGACGATGTGTTTTGCTCTTCTTGGGGAGCTTGTGGCGGCGCTGATTATCATGCCGGTTTTGGGGTCCCTCATAATTAAACGCTCCGGCAGCCAGACGCGTGAGAACCTATTGATTCGAATCATCCATAGGATTTACACACCTGTGCTATCGCTTGCTATTCGAGGCCGATGGGCTACTGTTGTCGTTGCTGCTATTATTATGGTTGTTGCATTCTCGGTGCTGCCCAGGATTGGGACAGAGTTTCTGCCTCCATTGGACGAAGGAGCTCTGGCAATAAACATTGTTCGTTTGCCCACCGCCGGCACGGAGGGCTCAGCCAAACAGGCATCAGCGATAGAATACGCGCTTCTCGCCAAGTTCCCGGAGATTGAGACAGTCGTCTCGAAGACGGGACGGGCGGAGATCGCCGAAGACCCCATGGGTCCGGAACAAAGTGACCTTTTGATTATGTTCAAGCCGGACTACGAGTCAATCTCGGGCCGGTCAAAAGAACAAACGGTTGAGGCGATTGGCGAGGAACTGGCCACTTTCCCTGGGATAAGACCGGCCTTCTCACAGCCAATTACATTGCGGGTAAACGAACTGATCAGCGGCATAAAATCCGACGTCGCCATAAAGGTATTTGGAGACGATATCGACGTACTGGTCGGCGTAGGCGAAAAGATTGCGCCTATTCTTGCCAGCATCAATGGATCCGGTGATGTTAAGATAGAACAGGTATCAGGTCTCTCTCAGATTGAAATACGGCCCGACCGCCAAGCAATGGCCCGCCACAAGGTCAATATCGAAGACATCAACCTCTTGGTTGAAACAGCCATTGGCGGAAAGACCGCCTCTGCGATTTTTGAGGACCAAAAACGGTTCGACGTACAAGTGCGTTTCCCCGCAGAGCACCGCAGCAGCAGCGATGCTATCAATGACCTTCTGGTATCGTCCCCCTTGGGTTACAATATCCCTCTCGGAGAATTGGCAACAATCGCTGAGGTCGAAGTCCCGGCTCAGATTAGCAGGGAGGACTTCAGACGCAGACTCATCGTAGAGTGCAACGTCAGGGGCAGGGACATCGGTGGTTTTGTGAAGGAAGCCAAACTCAAACTGGCGGATATGGAGAACGGCTTGCCGGAGGGCTACAGGCTCACCTGGGGCGGACAATTTGAAAACCAGCAGCGAGCAATGGCACGACTGAAAGTCGTTGTGCCCATCACAACATTCTTGATATTCATAATGCTGTTCAGCTCGCTGAATTCTCTGAAAAGTGCAATCCTGATTCTCACGAATTTGCCCTTTGCAGTTGTTGGAGGCATTATGGCTATCTATCTACTGAAGATACACTTGAGCGTCGCCGCCTCAATTGGCTTTATCGCATTATTGGGAGTAGCGGTGGAAAACGGGCTGGTACTGGTAAGTTTCTTCGATCAATTGCGGGCAGAAGGCAAAACAATTTACGATGCGGTTATCGAGGCCTGCCGGCTGCGAGTAAGACCCCTAATAATGACGACTCTAACTACACTCGTAGGACTGTTGCCAATGCTCTATGCCACAGGTTCAGGTTCCGAGATACAGAAACCCCTGGTAGCCGTAATCTTCGGCGGGCTTATCAGTTCCCTGTGTCTGACTCTTATTATACTACCCGTGCTTTATATAATTTTTAACCGGGATGAAACAGTTGTGGAGTATTGATATCTAAAGAGGAACATAAAAATCAAAAGGAATCTGACTATGAAAATGGTAATCGCATTTATTAAGGAAAACAAATTCGATGAAGTGATGCTGGCTTTGCATAAAATCGAAGGACTTACCGGCGCCAGCAGCTCAAAAATCCACGGTTTCGGCCGCGACAGAAGCAGGCATATTCCAGAACAGGGGCCGGAGATTTCGTTGGATTTCAAACCACACATCAGGCTGGAGATAGTCTGCCACTCGGAACTTGTTGAACAGGTTATTTCAACTATTAAAGAAGCAGCTCATACCGGGCTTCATGGTGACGGAAAAATATATGTATTGCCTCTTGAAGAATCCGTACGAATACGTACAGGGGAACGAGGTGAAAATGCTGTGTGATATTGCACCTAAAGACCAATAGGCTGCAAAATGCACCATAAATCAGTCTTGAGTGGTGCGAAAAATCGCACCCTGCATAGGCGGGATGAAGAGAGGACAGAAGACAGGCGGCGGAGGACGGAAGATGGAGAGGCTGGATTTCAGATTTCATTCAAGATCTCAGATTGGATATTGGTTGGGGCGAGTGGGATAGAAGGTCAGATTCACGGCCTGGAAGGCCGTGCCACAGTTCAGTGGTGGGGAAAATCGCAGGCTACATGACTGCGCGGTGTGGTCATTTTGGGGTGGTGACTGTCACGAGATAACGTGCGGCAAGAGGAAAAAGGGTTGGAGGAATTGGTTGGAATTGGTATTGTGGCGCGGATGAAGCAGGGAAATGATATTCTGCAGCGGCTGCCGTTGATTTCGCTGATTGCGGCGAACGTGGTTCCGGTGTTTGGGGTTCTGTTCGCGGGGTGGGATGCGTTCAATATCGTTCTGCTGTATTGGGCGGAGAACCTGGTAGTAGGGTTCTATAACGTTCTGAAAATGGCATTTGTAAGAATGAAGGACCCCAGGGAGCTTATGGGCAAATTGTTCGCGATACCTTTCTTTGTACTTCACTTCGGGGGGTTTGTCGGGATCCACGGGTTTTTCGTTTTGACGATATTCAACAAGAGCGGCGGGGAGTCTATGGGTAGGGTGAGCTGGCCGTGTTTTCTGGTTTTTGTTCAGATACTGCTGAATGTGATGAAAGAGGCGTATTCGGTTATGTCGCCGAATATGAGGCTTGCGCTTCTGGCGTTGTTCGTAAGTCACGGTGTATCGTTCGTTTACAACTACCTGATAAAGGGCGAGTATGCGCGGACGGACCCCGGAAAGCTGATGGGGGCGCCATACGCGAGGGTGGTTGTGATGCACGTGGCGATTATTGCGGGCGGTTTTTTATCAATGGTGTTTGGCTCGCCGGCGGCGCTGCTGTTTGTGCTTGTCGTGCTCAAGACGATTATTGATGTAGAATTACATCTGCGGGAGCACAAGGCAAAAGGGGCGCAGGGGATGATTAGCGCGGGGCGATGATGAATAAGTGAAGCGGACAGGGTGGCGGGGGCTTTGTGAACGGAAACGTGGGGGCTTGCCATATCGTGGGAGGGTGTTTAGAATGGGGCACGGTCGATTTAGCGTTTTGATTATTCTTGCAGCTCTGGCGAACAGACGCAAGGAGGATGTTATGGACAGGTCGAGTCTTAGAGACTGTAACAAACAGAGTTGCTCCACGAAGTCCGGGCTTCTGGATTCCCGCCCTTCGGCAAGGTCAGGGCAGGCTTTTCGCGGGAATGACACAGAGCAGGGTTTCGGTCGAGCCCCGTTAGAAATCCCACCCCCCCCAGGGACGCCCCGGGCCAGAGAATTTCTAACGGGTCGAGCGATTCTTGTTGGTGTGGCGGCTGTTGTGATTGCTTATGGAGGCATGCGGGCTGCGGAGAGCCAGAATCCAGCGCAGGGGGGGCAAGATAGCGGGGCGCTGCGCTTGATTTCGATCAAGCCGACCGTATTTTTCATCAGGGAGCAGGGGTCTCTTTTGCATAAGGCCCACGTCGAGGTTGAGAGCACAGAGGAGCTTTCGGAGGTGAAGGTGGATGTTGAGTTCGACTCACGGCAGAGGAGCACGGGCGTTGGAAAGATAGGGAAGGGCAAGAGTACGCTGGAGGTCTATGTGCCGGAGGTGATCAAGGCGACGCCGGTTGAGTTTGTGGTTACAGCGGGCAAGAAAGTTGTCGGTCGGCAGAAGGCGACGTGGGAACCTCAGAAGCACTGGAAGGTGTATATAATTGCGATTACGCACCACGATCTCGGCTATACGGATACGATTGAGAACGTTCTGAACACGTACGACGGCTTCTACGACGACGTGCTGAAATTCTGTGAGGAGACGGAGGATTGGCCGGAGGAATCGAAGTACAGATATACTGTTGAGGAGACGTGGTCGCTACAGCACTATGTCGAGAACAGGCCGGATGAGGTGGTCAAGAAGCTCGCCAAGTACGTGAAGGAGGGGCGGATTGAGATTGGCGCGCTTTTCGGCAACGAGATAAGCGGGCTGTGCGGGCATGAGGAGCTTATTCGTTTGATGTATCCATCGTTTCGGCTGAAGGAGAGGTTCGGCGGGACGATTCGGACGGGTTCGATTACGGATGTGCCGGGATTGAGCTGGGGTCTGCCGACGGTACTGGCGGGTGCGGGTGTGAAGTATTTCTTTGCGGGTATGCCGACTTATTTCGAGTGGGGCAGGAACGACATACACACGTTCTGGGATGAGTCGGCGATATTGCGGCACGGCAGGCCGGACGCATTTCGGTGGGAAGGGCCGGACGGTGGGAAGGTCTTAGTGTATTATCAGAGCAGCTACGGGTTCTTCAAACGAGTGACGGGTCCTGATTCGTATGAGGAGGTGGCGGATAATCTTCCGGGGATGCTTGAGGCGATGGAGAAGCAGGGTACTCCGTTTAGTGTTGTGCGATATATACACAACGGTGTGGACAACCACCCTCCGGCGGTGAAGATAAGCCACGTTGCGAGCGAGTGGAACGAGAAGTGGGCTTACCCGCGAATAATCGTGGCGACGAATACGATGTTCTTTGAAGAGCTCGAGAAACAATGCCTGGACGTTCGGACGTTCAGGGGCGAGCTGCCTGATACGGATTACGTTGTCGGGGCGGTCTCGACGGCCAAGGAGACGGGGATAAACCGCATCACTCACGACAGATTGCAGTCTGCGGAGAAGTCGGCGACGATTGCTTCGGCGGTTAGCGATTATTCGTATCCGGCGGAGAAGCTGCGTGATGCTTATGACAATATGCTGCTTTACGACGAGCATACGTGGGGCAGGGACTACCCCACGGGCGAGGTGCAGGACTGGGGGTGGAACGAGAAGAGCCAGTATGCGTACAAGGCGGCGGGCCTAGTGAAGCCCATTTTGGAAGGGAGTCTTGAGAAGATTGCGCACAATATAGAGTTGAAGGAGGATGGGCGGCGTATTGTGGTCTTCAATTTGCTTTCATTCGACAGGACGGACGTGGTGAGGGTGACTCGCTTTGACGTGAATGAGCCATTCGATCTGATAGACGAAGACACGGGGCGGAAAGTGCCGCACCAGAGCGTCAAGCTGGACGGTCCGCAGGCGCCGGCGCCGTACAGCGCATATCGGTACGCGCGGGGGCAGTTTGAGGGGCACGAGCTTTATGATTTGGTGTTCGTGGCTGAGGATGTTCCATCTATGGGCCATAAGACGTATCGGCTTGCCCCGGCGGAAAACGCGACCCCGTCGCAGAGCGATGTCACGACGGGACAAGGCGAGATTGAGAACCGCTTCTTTAAGCTTACACTGGATGCGCAAACCGGTGCGGTCAGAAGCATCTACGACAAGGAGCTTTCGCGGGAGATTGTCGATGCAAATGCGGCAGACAAGGTGAACCAGTTCGTGGCGCGGTGGGTGCAGACGGGCAAGCAGGAAGGCCCGCAGGAAGCAAAGATTCGAGCGGGGCAGAGCGGCCCTGTGTATGGCAGTATCGTGGCGAGCAGCCGGGGCGCGGGGTGTCCGCAGATTACGCAGGAGATCATTC
>CAYGZM010000046.1:0-26117 GCA_964354365.1 uncultured Pirellulales bacterium | reverse complement strand
CTATGTATCGGCCGTCGCTGTCGTATGCGGTATGGTTGGTTATGATGCCGATGCGTTTGCCCTTAAACAAGTGTGCGTATGAGCCGACATTATCCAGCCCCGTCCTAACCGCGCCGTGGCAGCCAGCGGCATAAGCCGCAAGAAGCATCGCAATTAGCGTTTTTGCCGTCTTCATTCCGAAAGTATAACACGAGCGATGACAATATCCACCAGTTATGATAGAATTCACATATAGTACCGTGTTTCACAAGTACTGCGACTACGAGATTGCCACGTCCGCCTGCGGCGGACTCGCAATGACACATGGGAGTCTCAAATTGTCATTGCGAGGAGCGAAGCGACGAAGCAATCTCATAGCCCATAGCACCGAGATTTATGAAACACAGTAATAGTCCGGACGCCCGGCTGAGTCGATGTGGAAAACTACTGATATGAGCTTAACACGCGCCGCCAAAGTACTGTTCCTTCTGCCCGCGTTAATTATACCCGGATGCCAGCGCGCCGCGCGAAGGCCCTCGCTTGAAGGGTTGAACAGCATTGACCAGGTCGTCAGGGAGGAAATCGAGAAAGGCAGTTTCCCCGGCGCGGTGATCCTCGTTGGACAGGGGCAGGAGATTCTCTATCGCCGGGCCTTCGGACATCAGATAACAACGCCCAGCCGGGAAGCAATGAATGAAGACACAGTTTTCGATATTGCGTCGCTGACCAAGCCGGTTGCGACGGCGGCCTCGATAATGATTCTGCGGGACCGGGGAAAGATAGACCTGAGTGACCGCGCGGGCAAACATCTTCCAGCCTTTGCCTGCGAAGGCAAAGAAAGCGCGACGATTGAGCATCTTTTGACGCATACGTCCGGCCTGCCGGCTTACACCAGCGCAAGTGAATTGGAAGAGCAGTTCGCAAGTCCCTGCCCCGATAAGGTGATTGAGAAGATATGCTCGCTCAAGGCCCTGAGCAAGCCGGGCGAAGAGTTTCGATACAGCTGCTTGGGCTACATAACGCTGGCTAAAATTGTTGAAGCGGTCAGCGGGAAGAAGATCGACGTCTTTGCCGCCGAGAATATCTTCGGACCGCTCAAGATGAACCATACTGCTTACGACCCGCCGGAATCGTGGAACCGGAATATAGCGGCAACGGAGGTTGTGAAGGGCCAGCCGCTTCGAGGCACAGTCCACGACCCACTTGCCGGATTGATGGGCGGAATATCGGGCAATGCGGGTGTCTTTTCAACGGCAGATGACCTGTCAATCTACTGCCGGATGCTCTTGAATGGCGGAACCTGGGACGGCGTGCAGGTCCTCAGCGGCGAATCCGTTCGCCTGATGACCGGCGTTGTATCGCACGGCCGCGCCTGCGGCTTTGATGTGCAATCCGGCTACTCGTGGATTAAGGGTTCATACGCGCCGCAAAACACATTCTGCCACAGCGGCTACACGGGGACATCTATTGTCTGCGACCCGGCGAGCAAGGTATATGTTGTCATTCTCACCAACAGGGCGCATCCCAACGACAAGGGAAGCACAAAGGCGGTTCGCACAAAGGTTGCCGATATCGTCTTTCAGACTCTTGGACAAGCGCAGAAGAATTGAAGCTTCACGGCGACTTGTCCCGCCGATCGCTACTGCCTGTACCAACTCGGTTGCCAAAGCCAGCTTCCGGCCATCTTATGGGCATCTCCGGGAGCCGTCTTGTGGCTCTTGTCGAAATACGATTAAAGGGCAAAGAGCAAAGGGTCCACCCCTTAGAATTTCCAGTCGCAACGCCCATAATGCTCCGAAGCGTGGTTCACCAACTATACCTCAACCGTACCTCAAAACTGCGAATAAGACTCTAACGGGCTAAAAGTCCAGGACAATACGAAACCCGTCGCCGTAGTAGCGAGCGTGCGGGGGGTAGCTGCCCCGGTACGCCACCCGGTTCCGGGTGGCAAAGTTGTTCCAGTCGCCGCCGCGAAGAACACGATCCGAACCGCTCGTCGGACCGGTCGGATTATTCGCAGGACTGGAGCTGTAATACGAGTCTGAATACCAGTCGTTGCATAGCTCCCAGACATTGCCAGCCATATCATAGAGACCATAATTATTTGCCCCGCTTGTGGTCTGGTAACTCGTTGCACTGCCAGGCCAGTTATACCCCGCCTTGTACTTCATTGTACCATCAAAAAACCCCACAGGGCACGTATAAGGATAAATTCCATAATTCCACAACGGATGGTATTCCCTTGTAGGACCTCTATCATAAGGATATGAGGCTGAACTGTTGTAGTTCGCTTGAGTGTGGTAAATGTCGTCACCCCAGGGGAAACGCCTGTCCGCAAGGCCACCACGAGCGGCGTATTCCCATTCAGCCTCGGTTGGAAGACGGTAGCCCTTCTTTGAGAAATCGCACGTCCAGTCGGAAAGACTATAGCATGGTTCTTTGCTCTCCTGTTGGCTCCGCCAGTTGCAGTATGCCGCCGCCCCATACCATCCCACCATCACCATCGGGTCGTTTGACATATCTCGGCCGGATTTCCTCCGGACACTAAAGACGCCGTCGCTGTAGGCTATCTGGCTGCGAGAACTGCTCGTTGAGGTGTCGCAATACGGATAGCTCGTTCCCGGACCGGCCTTATAGACCACACCGCGGGTGACAGTTATTAGGGCCAGAGATTGAGCCGAGTTGAGGTAATCGCAGTACTGCCGGTTGGTTAACTCGTACTTGCCCATATAGAACGAATCAACCGTTACCGTATGGACGGGCAATTCATTCGACAAACCTTCGCCGAGGTTATCCCCCATCGCAAACGTTCCTCCCGGGATGAATGCCATATCTGCCGGCAGCGTAATGAGATGCCAGATGACCTCGACCGGGTTAATCGGTTCAGAGCGGTCAACTGTGAACGTGCACGTATCGATACTGGTGGCTGATTCGCCAGGTCCAATCCGGGCATCGCCGAAGGTTACGTGTGGGTCTATTATCGTCATATTGTCCGGCCAGCTCACCATCACAAGCTGCACGTTCTCAAAGGCAGTTGGCGAGAGATTTGTCAAAATCACCTCACATTCATATTCAAAGACAGTCCTATCGACCCGCTGTTTGCCGACCACCATGAACTGAACTGTGAACGAATTAGGCTCACCCATTTGTGTATCAGCCCATCCCAGCAGCATCACCGGCTCGGCTTCGGAATCATCTTGGCCGGACTGGAGCCATTGCGAGGCCATAGTGTGCAAGTCGAGCAGGTTCCCGTCTATGGCCATGAGATGGAAGTCGAGGAAGTTCACCATGCAGTCGCCGTTAAGGTCAGCCGATGGACAGTCAGCAAGGCCGCAGCTACATAAAACTGCAACAACGACAAAAGGAATGAGAATAGATATGCTCTTGGGCTTCATTTGATGACCTCCCGAAAAAGGTTTCTCTTGCCGAAGAGCCAACAACGGAGAAAGGCGAAACGCAGCCTCCTCCAGGCTGTCGCAAATAGTATCACCGCAAAATCAGGATTATTATACCATTCCCCCGCCGACTTTGCCAGCAAAAACCGCCCGATTTCCTATTGCTACAACGCTACTTGGATTTTGCCAGCAAGCACAATAATCTCTTGTTGCATAAGCAGTTGCGATAGCTCCGTCGAACATAAACGTCAAATCGGCTCTAACGGCACTTTGGCGAATCCGAATTTGCGTTTTGCGCTTTGCCGGCTACCAGCAGACCCAGCGGGGCGCTTGCGCGGACAAGCCCTCGCCGCCGGCGGGCGACCCTGCGGGCGCCTGGGCCAGCCTTCTGTCTGCTGGCAGCCTAAAGGCGATAAACGCGATTCTTGGGGGCATAGAACCAATATTCGCAGCGTAGGTAGCGTTGTACTACTATGTTTCTTGCAAGATGTCCGTCGGACCCATCCTGCCGGCTTACAGCTTCTCCATCAACTCCTCTCCCGGCCGCTCCGCGCTTATAGAATCGCCGATTTCCCCCTGATCCCCCCTAACTAGTTCCTGTTGCGGAAACAGCATTTGTCATTCCTGCGAAAGCAGGAATCCAGTTCTTTCGCCATAGACCCCTGCTTTCGCAGGGGTGACATTACCACTTTCGGCTTTCCGCAACAGCCACTAACTACCTCTTCCGAGGAATCGCCGCCTACCGGCTGCTGATTTGGCCTATCGCCTTGTCGGCTTCCCGGCGGACTTCTTCGTTTGAGTCCTCTAATCTTACTTTTTCGAGGGTGGGGATGACGTTCTTGTTCTTCACGGTGCCGAGCGATTCGGCGACCTGCTTGCGCAGCTCAGGATCGGGGTCTTCGAGGATGATTTCTTCGAGGGCCTCTCTGACAGTATCATCAAAAGAATATCCGGCCAGGTCCGTGATTGCACGGGTCCGGCTCGCCTTATCGCCGATTTTGAGTACCCGCAGCAGCTCGCCTTTCTTGTTGCGAACCTCAGCGAACAACCTGGCGTCGGCGGGACTGACCTCGCCGCCTTTGGGCTTTACCACCACGTACTGCCGCGTGACAATGTGCGGGCGTTCAACGACAACCGGCGGGGAGACGTAGGTCGGCCAGTAGTCCTCGACCCATATACTCGTCCCGGAGGAACACGAAGGCCAGCCCCAGAAAGAGCCGTAGTACCGGCCCCTGTCCATCCAGAGGTATCGGTCGTGGTCCAGCCACCTATAGTAACCGCTGTGCCATCGGTAATCGGGGTAACTATGGTGCAGAAGAGTCGAATGACCGTGGCCGAAAGACGTGCCGAAACCAATGTAGAGACGACTGCGCGCCGAGGCTGTGCCGGGCCAAAAGACCAGAACAGAAAGCACAACCGCCGCGATTGATATGATTCTTGGCATCTTCATTTCAGTCCCCAGAAAATCAGGTTCCATTTTGGAGCTTCTTAGCGTCCATATCCATTAGCCGGACAACACCCATTCTGTTCAACAAATATCATAGTACATTGGCCGGTATTTGTCAACGGCCTCGCTGAGATTTGACTGTTATTTGGGGTCCTCAGGTAAACCGGTTCTGGGTCCGGATGTCCGTTTGAGGGCTGCTTTTTTGCGGGATTTGTTCTTCGGCTTTCTTTCCGCTGCACGGGCATCCTGCTCAGCCATAAACTTCTCCAGGGCCTGCGGCGAGGTTCGTTCCTTCAGTGCATTCAATGCCGGGTCGCCGGTCCGCTTCATCCACTCGAGCAATTCGCTGCGCATCTTGTCGATTTCCTTGCGGTATTTCGCCTCAGCGATGAGGTTGTGGAGTGCATCAGGATCATTCTCAAAGTCGTAGAATTCCTCAAGGACGCGATACTGGAAAAGCCTGACACGCCGGGCGATTTTCGGATCGGTTGGCGCAGCGGCCTGCATCGCCTTGAACGTCAGGCCGGACTGCGACTCATTCCTGAAAACTCGCTTTCCATCCGACCAGGGGTTGAAGATGTAGCCGAATCGCCGGTTCTGCACAGCGCGCATCGGGTAGCGATTTCTGCCGGAGGTTTCATGGAATTGTGTGAACACCTCCTCGCGCCCAGACTGTTCTTGCCCAAGCAGCACCGGCAGGAATGAAAAACCGTCCATACCTTCCGGTTCGGGCAGCCCGGCGGCGCCAAGCGCCGTCGGCATAAAGTCGATGCCGGAGATGAAGTGACGTTTGTCCACCGTGCCCGGTTTGATTTTGCCAGGCCAGGCGGCAATCCACGGCGTCCGCGTGCTGTGCAGATAGCAATTGGTCTTGGAAAACGGCAGAGACATTCCGTTGTCCGAGAGGAACATTATCAGCGTATTCTCGGCCCGGCCCGATTCACGCAGCGCCCGCAGCACCGCGCCAACGGTGTCGTCGCACCGCCGGACCGAACTATAGTACTGCGCGATTTCCTCTCGCACATCGGGTATGTCGGGCAGAAAACCGGGCACTTCTACTTCATCAGCCTTGTACACACGCGACGGAACCGCGATATCTTTAAGCGAACTACCGAGCGCATTCTTCTCCTGTAAGCTTCCATGAAACGGCCTGTGCGGGTCGTGGGAATTGGCCATCAAAAAAAATGGTTTCTTCTCGCTCGCGGCCTTTTGGAAGAAATCCTTGGCGAAGTCATAGTAAAGCTTCGGGTTGCGGCCGCAGCCCAGTTCTGCGTAATCCCTTGCCATATCCCACTTGAATTTGGCCTGAGGCGCGAGGTGTGAAACCTTGCCGAGGATGCCGTTAAGGTAGCCGGCCCGACTAAGCTGCTCCTGGAGCGTGGGCACAGCGGTATCGATAGGCTCGAAGCCTTCGGCCCCATTGCGGTGCGGATAGCGGCCGGTCATTAGCGCCGACCGGCTGGGCTGGCAGACTGCTATGGTGACGTGGGCGTAGTGAAAACGCATACCGTCGGAGGCCAGGCGGTCGATGTTGGGTGTAATATCGGGCGTTCGCCCTCCGAAGCAGCCCGGTGCGTTCCAGTTCATATCATCGGCGGTTATCAGCAGGATGTTCGGTTGTTTCTTCGTTTCAGTGCCTGCAAATATCGGAAGCCGCCCGGATGCCAGGACTGCGGCTCCAAGCCCCATAGACTTCAAGAACCTGCGGCGCGAAGCGTATATTGTGTTCATCAAGCAAAACCCTAACTTCCTGCATCGGCTACTTTTGTCTCTCGCAGCACTTCAAGGCCGCAAAGGACCGGCGCGGCGCTCATCGACGAGGGCTGCTCGCCCTTCGGAACAAGCTCGATTTCGAGATCACCGGTAACGGTTACGCCGGCGAACTGACGCGCGACGGCTTTGCCGGCGCCTCCGGCCTCCCCGGCAACGTCGAAGCCGCTAAGTACATCCTTGCCCTGCAGCTTGACGTCGAAAATGCGTTTGCCGGCCTGGGCGTTGTCAAAGTCCGCGAAGTGCAGCCGCACGGTGTACTCGCCCGGCTTATCATCCCCGGACAAGAGGGGCACAACACACCGCTTGAGTCCGCGGGCACAGGAAGTATAGATCCATGGCGCATCTGTCCCGGCAACGGGCGCATAACTGCTGTGGTCGTGATACCCTCCATTCTCGATGAATTCCATTTTCAGCTCGAATGAGAAGCCCATTGCCGCACGGTCGCCGGGCAATCCCGGTCGAGGATAGCCGAACCACAACGTCCCGTCCGCGTCGCGCCTGTCGCCCGGCGCGCCGAGATTGACCGCGAGGCGCTGAACGGGCGTGTTGGCCCCGCCGGTACTGTATATCCCCCATCGCTCGTAGTCGGGGCGAGGCTCCAAGGCAACCGAGCACATTATCGGGAAGAGGCAGACGCAGCCGGCGCTCGCTTCGGGCATCAGGGCCAGGCCGTCGGCTGGAATGGCGTTTATCCAGCAGCCCAGGCGATGCCCGGCAAAATGGCGCACGCCGCTGTCGTCGCCCAGGTCATAGTAGCTTGTGAAGCCTGATCGCATAAAGAGCATCTGCGGACAGGCGGAGATGGCGCCGCAGTGGTGGCCGGGCCTTAGGAACTGCCAGGTCGTCGGCTCGCCGGTCAGTGGATGGGGACGCGTTTTCTGCCGGCCGGTCTTAAGCTCGTATGCCCACGGCTCCGCAACGACGGTGTCGCCGACGATAACGGGACGGTGGCGGTAGTTGGCATCTTCGGCCCAGAGCACGTCGCCGGTCTTGGCCGAGAGGGCAACCAGCCGGCGCTCCGCAAACTCGCCGGAAAGGAACTGCTTCCAATAATGGCCGTTTGCGTTGGCGCCGCACAGCAGCACGACACCATCACGATACATCGCCGTCAGCTCGCCGCCGCCTATGCCGATCCTGCTGCAATCGGTCACATCGACGGGTTTCTCCCAGAGCTTGCCGCCCGTGCGGGCGTCGAGGGCAACGGCAAGGCGCGCATCGATATTCTTCTGGGCCGCCTCAGCCTTCTTCGCATCTTCGGGGCTCAAGCTCTTTAGGTGCGCCTTGTCCTGCCGCAGCAGCTCCTCTCGCTGCTCCGGGCTGATGGAGCTATCGATGAAAAAGACCCAGCCGTCCCCGATGGCGATAGTCAGGTTGACAATGTTCCTGCCCGAATAGCTCCATAGCGGTTTGTTCCGGGCTGTATCAACGGCAAAAAGCAAATCTGAAACGCCTGTTTTCGTCATCGAGCTGCCGTAGAGAACGCCGTCAACGTAGGCAGTATATCCCCACTTGGGCCAGCTCTTGTCGGGAGCTGTGGGCAAATCGTAGGTCGCTCGCGTCTCGCCCGTTTCACCGTCGAGCCGCAGGCACTTATCCTCAACCGCGACGAAGAAGCTGTCCTGTGAAGCGGCAATGTTGCTGCATTCGGTCCCTTTTTGGCGCGTGCGCATGGCGCCCGGTATCTCCCGCTGCCACAGACGGACCGCGTTATACGAATCGTACACCATCACAACGTTCTCGCCCTGGATGAAGAGGCGTCCGTTGACCGCCAGAGGCGCCGCAGCGGCATCGTGACGATTGACCATCAGCGACGGTCCCGGCTCGCCAAACCACAGCAGACCCAGCGGCCCGGCGACGATTCGGTCGTCGCTGCAGGCGGTATTGCCGGGCTCTGCGTATTGATGCGTCCATTGGCCTGCCCCGGGCAGACGTCCACGTTTGATAGTGGCCCAGACGCCATTGGTATGGCTGATTCGGCATCGGCCCAACTGCAGTTGATTGAACCATTGCTCGACGTGGTACCAGGACAACTTGCCGGCTTCGCCCGGTGCGTTGGCGGGCGCGCCTAAGCAGATGACTCCGCCGCACGGCTTCAAATGCCTCACAAGTTCAGCCGCCTTTGCGGGGATCTGGCCGGTCAGCAACATACTGTCGGAAACAATCAGGTTGGCGAAGTAATTCGAATAGGGCAGATTAGTCAGCTCACGCTGCTCGACAACGACGCGTTCGCCGTAGAGACCGGCCGAATCCAGGGCCTGCCGGGCTATACGCACCTTCTCCGCATCGGGTTCCACAGCGATAATTGTCAGCTCGGTTCGCTTGGCCAGTTCCCAGGCCAGGCGACCGCGCTCGGCGCCGAGAAGAAGACAGTAACCCTTCGTAACACCGCCTTCCATAATGATTGACTCTGCGGCGGCCTGGTAAACCGCGGTCAACTCGTCTTCGGGATAGGGATTGGCCGCCGGAGGCTCAGGCGGAAGCAATGCCGCGGCCTCGGATTCGGCAGCCGCCGGCGAGGCAAAGCAATAAATCTTGCCTGTATCGGTGCTGACGTAGAGCCGTCCGTCGGCCACAGCCAGGCCGCTTGCCTTGCCATCGACTTTCACGTCCCAGGCGGCCTCGCCGTTGTTGCGGTTATAGGCATTGACGGTTCCGCGTCCGCCGGCAATAACGAGGTTCTCGCAGAGTATCAGCTCCGCATCAGACCGGCTGGGTACGCTCCACTTGACGGACGGGACGATATTCTCACGCTGAAGCTGATCGAGCTCTTTTTCCGCCGCCGCTAACTGCTCCTGACGTTTCGTCCGCTCTTCGCCCTTGGCGCTGCTGATGCTGCTTCGCAATCCCTTTATCTTGTACTCGAGAGAATTGCGGCGTCTGCTGGCCTCGGCGTACTTGACCCGGTCCATAGCCACGATCTCTTCGCCGGTAGCCATATATGCCATATCGGCGACGACCGCAAGCCGCCGGCCCGGAAACCAGCCAAAGCCCACCCTGCCGGTCTTCTGGTCGAGAGCAAGCAGATGGTTTTGCGTGCCGGTGTAAATCTGGTTGTCGGCGAGCAGCGCGTAGGTGCCGCCGATAAGACCTCCGGCCTCCTCGCCTCTCCAGCCGTAGTTGCTTCTGAAAACGACTCGCCCCGTTGTTCGATCGAAGCCGACGGGCAAGGCCCTGCCGGACGGTATGAAAAGCTGCGTGCCGCCGGCTAGCATGTATCCCTGCGGCGAGAACTCGTTGCGGTAGGCCTCCGCCTCACTGATGTTGTCGTTTTTCCAAACGACTGTCCCGTCGTCGGCGCGAACGGCACATACATAAACGTTTTCGTGCGGGAAGATTCCACCGGTGAAATATGCAATGTCCCCATCAATGAGGACGTTCGTTCGGACAGGCCAGCGGGAAATCATCTTTTCATTGCCTAAGAGCCGTTCGTCGTTTGGGCCCGGGCGCAGCTTCCAGACAAGCTCCGCGTCCCCGGCTTTTAGACAATAGACGAAGCCGTCATCGGAGCCAAAAAAGAGCCTGTCTTTGTGGACCGTCGGCGCCAGGCGCACCGGCCCGCCGGTAAAGAAGGACCAGCGTTGCCGGCCTGTCGCCGCATCGAGGGCATAGACCTTATTGTCCGAGGAAGACCCGAAATAGACCAAGCCGCCGGCTACAGCAACCTGAAAGGCATCATCAAAATCGACGCGATGCCTTAGCACGAATCCCTCCCTCGGCCGTTCACCCGGTCCCGACCACGCCGGGCGAGGAGGATGTGCAGGGGTATAGACCCACCGCAGCCGCAGCGGCGTCTGCAGCGATTCGGATGTGCAGCCCGACCGGCCATCGTCGTGGCGATACGTAGGCCAGTCCGCAGCAGCAGCCGATGCGCCAATAGAAATCAGGCCAAAGAGAATAGACAAGTTGAACCGAAAGGACCTTAGAATCACCATCGCAGTACCCCTAAACACTTACCATTCAAAGCCGTTGTTCAGTATGGCCCCAACGGCACGAAGAACCCCGAAAAGAAGCCGGTTCTCGCGGCCAGTATATCGCATTCCGGGCAAACTGCAAGCAGTCATTGCGACGTCATACGGCAGACTCAGACGTTCTGAGGCGTCTATCACAAAAACCTATCAGACCGCTTATGGCAAGGACAGTCCGGAACGTTCGCCCGCCGATGGCCCCGGCAGTATCGCCCCCAACTGTCCTATATTATGGCTGCTTTTTACAGGTCCAGCAGGGTATCCAGAAAAATATTGAATACGCGCATTTTTGTTCGGTTTTTGTTTGGGTAATCGGCGGGCTTTTGCCGATACAGATACTTACCTATGGATACAAATGACAGATTCATCGACATTGCAAAGAGTGAAGAAATCCGCGGTTCTCCAGACGAGCAAATCCAGCCGGTCTGCAAATTCGGGCCGGGCGGCGACTATGTCTCGTTCTGGCCGTCAAGACCCGCCCGCTACGGGCAAAGCGGACTGACCAGACTGCTGAACAGATTGGCGCAGCTCATCCCCGCCCCGCCGTCCTCACTAAGCCGCGACACTCTCGTCCGGGCGACAAGCCCGCCGATACCTCGGTGGGCAAGCCATCAGCCGACAGACCGGCACATTGTCCGCCGGAAGGAGGAACTCGAAAATGCAGTTGATCGCAAAGACTGCCTCAAACCAACTGACCCCCCGTCAACTCCAACTACTACGAGTAATAGCCCATTCACAGGCCAGCCGGTGTTATTCCCCGACCATAGCGGAACTCGCCCGGGAGCTGCGCATAAGCCGAAGCACCGTATTCGAGCATATAGGCGAGCTGCGAAAAAAGGACCTGCTCTGCGCCCGCCCAGGGAAGGCTCGCTCTTTGAAGCTCACTTCAGCAGCGCAAGAACTGCTTAGCCGCGTCGAGCCTCAGAGCTCGCCGGACCAGGCCGCCGGCAACACGTCGATACCGCTGCTTGGAGTAGTGGCAGCCGGCGCGCCCATCGAAGCGGTCGAGAACGCCGAGCTTCTGTCCCTCGAATCCTATTTCGCAATCGACGACAACACTTATGCCCTCGAGGTCAGAGGCGACAGCATGATCGATGCCGATATTCGCAACGGCGATTATGTAGTCTGCCGCAGGCGATGCGCCGCGGAGGACGGCCAATTAGTCGTCGCAATTGTCGATAATGAGAACGCGACCCTCAAGCGGTTTTACAGAGAAGACTCGCGTGTTCGATTGGAGCCGGCCAACGACGATTATGACCCCATCTACTCAAGCAACTGCCGAATCGAGGCGGTAGTCGTCGGATTGGTGCGCAAGCTCTGAACAGCCCCTGCGACGCGGAGTGCGGGTGTCATCGAGGCGCGCCATTAAACTGAGCATGTGGGCAATTGCTTTTCCGGTTTAGGGCAGAGCGTTTCGAGGCAAGTAGAACTCGCCGGGCCCGATTCCATAAGGATAAGGCTCGCCGGTATCCGGGTTCATAATCACCCTCATAATCGACGTCTCGGATGATGGATAGCTCTCAACACGGCCATCCGTATAACCGGCGTAGAGCTTGACGTCAGGCATTGGCGAGCGGCCGCCAATATCCCTCGACCAGTAAGCCGATGAAAGGGGCCTGCCCTCGGTAATGTCCGCGCGACGGAAGTATTGACAACTGCCATAAGCCCCCGGGCTTCGATGGTGGTCGTAGCCGAAGTAACAGCTAACCAGCAGCTCGCTCTGGCCGCGGCCTCCGGCAGGTCCTCGCGGCCCTTCAAAGAAGTGCTCTCGCCCCTCAAGATAGCCGGTGTAATTCCAGTATAAACAGTACGTCCCCTTTAGCGGATCCAGGACAGGGTCGGTTTCGGGGTTGTCCCAGTCATCGCCTGCGGCCCAGGCCTCTTTGATATAAATATGCCCTCGCGGCGCAACGGGACAGTGCACGCTGTGGGCATCTTCAAGATAGGCCCGCAGGTAGGCGCTCATAGAGCGGTACATACGCGGGCTGCGGGCGCGATACCCGATAAGCACCGTCGGCTCCTGCCAGTTCCACCACGGCTCAGTCCCTATTGTGGCGACCGATTCAGGGTATAGACCATCGTGGTCCATAGCGAAGAGGTTGACGGCGTTGACAATCTGCCGCTGGTTGCCCATCCCGACTATCGCCTGGGCCTGCCGCCTTGCCCTGCTCAGGGCCGGCGCCAGAATAGACATCAGCAGCGAAATCACCCAGATAACGACCAGAAGCTCAATGAGGGTGAACGCCATCCGCAGGCATATCCCCCCGGCAAGCTTGTGCACCCGGCCAATGATGGTTTTTTCCTCCCTTTGCGAATTCCGTTTCGGCCAGTCGTTACTACAAACCTATTTGGGATAATTTTACCTGCTTTTTGTCTTCTCGTCAACAAAATTCCAAAAGAAATGTCCAAAAAGCCCCCGAAGCCCTATTCCCGGCACAGAAATCTTCTGGACAGAACCCAGCGGATGTGCTATCCTATTTGTGCTCGACCGTTCGTCGGAAGACCTTTGGAGAGGCCGCAGATGTTCGAGTTCGATGTTTCTTATGAAAGGAGAGACATTATGAAACGCCTATCGGTTTCAATCCTGCTGCTCGTTCTGGCCTGCCCCGCCCAAGCCAAGCTGCCCGACCTATATACCTGTACGTTCTTGGATAGATTCACCCCCGTCCAGCTCAGTCCGTCCGAGATGCTGAGCATCAGGTGGCTTGGTTCGAACAATGGGACCCTCTGCATTCCTGAGGTCCAGTGCATCGAGCAGTTCGGCCCGGCCTGCGGCCCCTGGGTCGAAGCCGTCTTTCTCTCAAAAGACAGCCATTCCGACAGCGGCGATATCCTTCTCGGCACCGTGACGTTTACCGGAACCTTGGCCCCGCACGGATCGCACGAGGTTCAGACACAGTTTCAGATACCTGCCGACTGTCCTTTGGGGGACTACAAAGTCATCGTTTACATAGACTATGTCCCGACAGAACCGGCCGGCCACATCCTTGAGACCAACGAAACAAACAATTGGGCCTTGTGTCAGGGAACGCTCAGCGTCATTCCGCGCTTCGCAACATTCTATGTGGACGATGATGCCCCCGGCGACCCCGGGCCGAATGACCCAGCGGTGAGCGACCCTTCTGAAGACGGAACCGGCGAGCATCCCTTCGATGCAATTCAGGAAGCCATCGACGCCGTCATTGACCGGGATAGCATTATCGTCTTGCCCGGCACGTATGCTGAGGACATCCGCTTCCTCGGCAAGAATATCACGCTGACGAGCACCAAGCCAGCCGAATCAAATACCGTAAAGGGCACTACTATCGACGGTTTCGTGCGTTTTCGCGGCACGGAGGACCCGAACTGTACACTAACGGGATTCAATATCAATCAGTCCATCATCGGCTGCGACTGGGAAATCGACCCGACAGGGAACAATCACACACACGCCACAATCAGTCATTGCATTCTTGAGGACATTATGACCGGCTGCGGCGGAGTGATTCAGGCTTGCGACGGGATAATCAGCAACTGCATAATAGCCAACACCGCCTACGCCTGCGCCAGACCATGGCCCGTGCCGGCAATCGTTGGATGTCACGGGCTGATTAAGAACTGCACGATGGTAGATATGTACGATGGTATCGAGATTGGGCCGGGCGAAACGTGCACAATGGAGAACTGCATACTCTATGATTCCTCTCCGATTCTCGCACCGGTCGGGGCGACATTGAACATCTCATATTGTGACATATACAGTCCCTCCGGAATGACCCTCATCATCGGATCTGTCAACTGGGGCCCCGGAAATATCGGCAGCGACCCGTGCTTTCTCCGCGTGGGCGCGTGGGGCGGCAACGGCGATTATCACCTCAAATCCCAGGCTGGCAGGTGGGACCCTTCGGGAAACTCGAAATCCGAAATTCGAAATTCGAAACTGCGCGAAGGCGCGTGGGTTTACGACGAAGTGACGAGTCCTTGTATTGATGCAGGAGATCCAACCAGTCCGATTGGTTTAGAGCCATTTCCAAATGGCGGTGTTATCAATATGGGCGCCTACGGCGGCACGCCCGAGGCGAGCAAATCATACTTCGGCAAACCACCCTGCGAAACCATTATCGCCGGCGACGTGAACGGCGACTGCGCCGTCGATTTCAGGGATTTTTGGTTCATCGGCCTGCATTGGATGCAGGACAGCAGCCCATAAAATTCACATTTTTCGGCATGGTTCAAATAAGTCAAATTCCAGGTAACATTATTTGTGGTTTCGCACGGTGTGGCAGCCTCAAATCCGAAGGATTTGGGGATGGTTGCACCGCTTTGCGAGTTTTGCCATCCCCAAGCCTTCGGCAGGCTCAGGCGGGGCGCTGCGCTTGAGGCTGCCACCCAGAATTGAACCATGCCCATTTTTCAATAGTATTGCGGGGCGGTTTGCGGTATAATATCCCTTGTGCCACGGCAGTCGCATTAAGTCCGTGCAGCAATGAGGAAAACTGAGGAAATGACTTGGGAGATTGAGAAATGAAACCCGCCATCCTGAGAGCCTTGCTCCCGGTGCTCCTTGCCGTCGTTCCGGCAGCGGCTATCGAGTTTCAACTGACCGTTAATGTCATCGGCAACGGCACTGCCGACCCCAACGGCGGCACGTACCAATCTGGAACAGTCGTCACAATCACGGCCCGGCCCCAGCCCGGCCACCTGCTCAAAAGCTGGGCCGGCGCCGACGATGACTCGTCCAAAGAGCCGGCCAATACCGCGACAATGAATTCCAACAAGACGGTCACCGTCCAGTTCGTGCCCGCAATTATCGTGCGCAAACCCCCCGGCGGAGAGGTCTGGTCGGCCGGCAGCACACACAATATCGAATGGTCAACTTATGGCGCCGGCATAGTGTATCTGTTCTTCACCGAAGATGGCGGGCTCAACTGGCAAGTCATTGGCGCCGCTGTTCCTGATGCCGGCAGCTACCGCTGGGCCCTGCCGAAAACGGCCGACTCCGACCGCTGCACGATCGTCGTCATACCGGGAGCGCCTGAGCCTGACGTTGTCATAGCAGGCAGCGGTCGCTTCACGATACAGCCCTATTCTCCCGGCCCGGAAGTCGAAGCCAAGTGGAAATCCCTTGCCGGCGATTTCCAGCGGACAGGTTTGAGTGACAGCAATGGCCCCCGGTTCGGCTGCGTCAAATGGAAATTCGAGATGGATGACGCAGTCCCGACAAGCGCCACCGTCGGCCCGGATGGAAGGGTCCACGTTGCTTGCGAAGACGGTAAGCTATACGCACTCGACGCCGACGGAACACCCCTCTGGAGCTACGATGCGAACTCGCCGCTGGTCAGCTCGCCGACAATAGGACCCGACGGGACCGTGTATGTCGGAAGCGCCAACGCAAAGCTCTATGTCATCGACGCGGACGGCAACCTGAGATGGACGCACACAACAGGCGGCCCTGTCCATTCATCACCCGCCGTCTCGCCGGACGGCAAGGAGATATATCTCTGCTCCGAGGACGGCATACTCTACGCATTGGGCCGGGACGGCAGCGAGCTTTGGACCTTCGCAACGAAAGGCCCCGGCTCAGTACCCACCGGCTCGATCTTTGCGTCTCCCGCGATTGGCGCAGACGGGTCGGTCTATATCGGCGGCCTGTACGACCCAAATCTCTATGCACTTGACCCAAACGACGGCGCTGTCAAGTGGTCCCGCCGTTTTGACTCCGGCGGCTGGCCCTTCGCCTCGCCCGTCATTGCGCCCGACGGTACTATCTATCAAACGCTTCTATACGACGCTAACTTATACGCTATCGACCCCAACGACGGCGCTATCATCTGGAAAACCAACTTAGCCGACCCGTCCGGGGGCTGGTTCGACCCCAACTACGCCCAAGATTACGGCCACGCCGACGGCTGGTCCGAGCCGGCGGTGGGGCCGGATGGGACAATCTATGTGAGCTTCGACGACCCCTACCTGCGAGCGGTCGATCCCAACGGCGCCATCAAGTGGGTTACACGGCTCGGAGACCTGGGCGGGTTCACCGTGACGGTCGGTGACGACGGACTGGTCTATGCCGCGTGTGATGATGGCGCGCTATATCTCGTTGATACAACAGGTTGGCAGACCGCCCGCTTCCAAAGTGACGGCTGGCTGAACTACCCCGTAATTGCCGCCGACAACGTAATAATAGTCAGCGATGGGAAAGACGATTCGCTGATGACCGCCGACCCGCCCAATACCGTCTGGGCTATCGGCTTGGAAGGCTGCCGAGACCTGAGCTTCGACGGAACAATAGACTTCAACGACCTTGCCCTCCTGGCCGCCGACTGGCTCGCCTGCACCGACGCAGATGCGCCCTGCAACTATGCAGGCCCGCTCATGTATCTGATCGCCGACGTTGACAGGGACCGATACGTCCGCCTGCCTGACCTGGCGCTGATAGCAAACCGGTGGCACGGTGCTGAGAAGGTGCTCAGGCCCGCCAGTGCGCCCGGCCGGGCAAGCAATCCCTACCCATCCAACGGTGCAACAGATGCCTGGCCGACCGATTTGACCTGGAAAGCCGGCCCAGACACAGTTTCGCAAGATGTGTATTTCGGGACCGATAACCCGCCGCCGTTTGTAGTCAACCAGACCGCTTCTATATTCGACCCGGGGCCGATAGCGTACAGCACGACATACTACTGGCGGACCGACGGATTAAATCCAATCGGCAAGACTACAGGCGAGGTTTGGCGCTTCACCACACGCAGCAGCGGCGGCGGCCGATAAGGGAAAACTGAAACAGAAATATGAAAAAGATAACCGAAACATCAAAAATGGGCTTTGCCAAAAGAGACATCCTCGTTGCTTTGGCCTGCGTGATTTTTCTACTGGCCAATCTCGGCCTGATCGGCAGCACGGGCCGAAGAAGGGCCAAAGAGGCGGTCTGCCTCTCGAACCTAAGAGAATGGGGCGCGATTGCCGAGGGGCATACTCAGGACAACAACGGGTACTTCTGGGCCTCCGACCCCGGAACGCCATGCTACTGGTGGATAAAATACCTCGAAGAGGAGTACAAAGACTGGAAGAGGAACCGAATCTGGTTTTGCCCCGAGGGCGGAGAACCTATGATTGACGAGTACGGCAATTACTCGCCAAGTCTGACCATCTTCAACGCCTGGGGCATCTACACAGGCAGCGGTCTGGGGCCGAACGGCATCTCAGGCAGCTACGGCTTGAATGGCTATGTTCTTACACCTCGTCCTTTGGGCGGCGGTGCGACAAAATACGAAGGCGGAGTGTCCGTCACGAATGGCTGGAAGACCCCGTATGTGGCCGGTGCGGATAACGTCCCTGTGTTTTTGGATTCGCTTCGCTTCGACGTCTGGCCCAGAGAGACCGAGGCGCCTGCTGCTTCCGAGCATCAGGCGTGGACATTGTCGAGCATGGCGCGTTGTTGCATAAATCGGCACAGTGGCGCGACAAACTGCCTCTTTATGGACTGGTCGGCAAGAAAGGTCGGCCTCAAGGAACTATGGAAGCTGAAATGGCACCGCCAGTTCAATACAGACGGCCCGTGGACCCAAGCCGGCGGTGTCACACCCACGTACTGGCCGAAGTGGATGAGGGATTTTAAGGACTACTGATAACGGATGCCTCAAATGGCGAACAGACAATTAGCAAAGTGCGGATTCTGTTGTTCGAAGCGAGACTTGCTCGTGGCTCTTGCGTGCATAGCCTTTCTCGTTGCCAACCTCGGAGCAATCGGCAGCACGGGCCGAAGACGCGCGAAAGAAGCCGTCTGCCTCTCAAATCTCCGCCAATGGGGCGCTATTTTTGAGATGTTCGTCAACGACAACAACGGCTGGTTCTTCGGCGACCACTGCGAGCAAACAAGCTGCATTTGTGACAGGTATTGGAGATCGCTCGTGTACCCTTGCCGCAGCGATCAAAAAATGTGGCTCTGCCCGGAGGCTGTGATCCAACGCGAGCTTGAAGCGCCTCTTGACTGGTCACATACGGCCTGGCAGTGTGACGGAGAAAGCGGCAGTTACGGCCTCAACGGGTGGGTAATTGACTCGGACACACTCGACCCACGGACACACCAAGCTGATCCCCGTTATTGGCATACACCACATGTCGGCCGCGCCGACAATGTGCCGGTCTTTGCCGACATGTGGTGGCTGAACGCTTGGCCGCGCGATACCGACCCACCTCCAGAATCCGGCCCAGGCCCGGAACAGATACCAGGAATCCCCGAAATGAACCGGGTTTGTGTCAATCGGCACTATGGAGCGGTCAACATCCTGTTCGCCGACTGGTCCGCTCGCAAGGTCGGCCTAAAGGAATTATGGAAAGTAAAATGGCACCGCCAGTTCAATACCGATGGCCCCTGGACCCAGGCTGGCGGTGTCACACCCACGTACTGGCCGAAGTGGATGAGGGATTTTAAGGACTACTGATAACGGATGCCTCAAATGGCGAACAGACAATTAGCAAAGTGCGGATTCTGTTGTTCGAAGCGAGACTTGCTCGTGGCTCTTGCCTGCATAGCCTTTCTCGTTGCCAACCTCGGAGCAATCGGCAACACGGGCCGAAGAAGGGCCAAAGAGGCCGTCTGCCTGTCGAACCTGCGCCAATGGGGCGCTATTTTTGAGATGTTCGTCAACGACAATAACGGCTGGTTCTTTAACGGCGAGGGCAGCGGCAACGGCTATTGGTGGATGGACAAGCTCCGGGCGCACAACAAGGACGACAGGCTGCGACTCTGCCCTGAGGCGCCCAAAACTGCGGAAGGTGTCCCACTCGGCGAAGTCGATTGGTCGCACACGGCCTGGCGCGCCGGCCGCAAGTACAACAGCAACGGCGACATAGGCAGCTACGGCTTGAACGGTTGGATCTGCAACCCTCGCCCCGGCATAACAGGTCTTTGGGGCCGCAATCCCCCCAAATATGGCATGGCATTCTACTGGCGCACCTGTAATGTGCGGAATGCCAACACCGTTCCCATCTTCTGCGGAAGCTGGTGGGTTGACTTCTGGCCGCTACCGGATGACCAGCCGCCGCCGCTTCTGCATGGCGTGCCGATTCCGGACAGGCCTGGGCAAAACGAAATGGATCGCTGCTGCGTCGATCGGCACGAGGGCGGACTGGGCTGTCTATTTATGGACTGGTCCGCTCGAAACGTGGGAATCAAAGAGCTGTGGACATTAAAATGGCATCGCTCTTTCAATACCGCAGGTCCCTGGACGAAAGCCGGCGGAGTCCACTCAACCAACTGGCCCTTCTGGATGAAAGACTTCAAAGACTATTGAGTCGAACGCCTTACGACGCTGCACAACGAATGGGCAAAAGACGTCCAGCAACAATAGCATGTATCCCAATAAACAATAACAGTGTAAATCTGCCTCCATCAGTCACTAACCAAACGCCGACCGCAGAACCGCAAGGCTCTTGGGTATGGCGGTTTTGTAGTCTTCGTTGCCCTCGAATTCGAGCGAGACCCAGCCGCGGAAATTGTGTTTCTTCATAATCCGTGCGATTCGCGGATAATCCAGGTCGAGCGAGTACCACAGCCCGCCGCCGTAATAGGTCTTGGCCTGCATAAACGCGGTATAAGGGGCGCACTGCTCCAACTTATCATAAGGGTCTTCGAGAAAATTACCCGTATCCAGCAGCACCCTCAGCCACGGCGAATCGACCGCATTGACTATCCTGAGAAGCCCCTCTGGGGTGCGCGCGAGGCCCCAGTGGTTCTCCAATCCCAGGAGCACGCCGGACTGTTCCGCCGCAGGCAGACACTTCTGGATGCTCTCGATTACCCACTTGAATCCGTCGTCTTCGGTGTATCCGGGCAGCACCGGCTCGATGCCGCGGTTCTTCATCAGCTCATCGAAGCTGCCGCTTGTGCCCCACGTGCCCGTATTGACGCGAATAATAGGAATGCCCAGTTTGTACGCCAGGTCGATGCTCTTGAGCGTAAGGTCGATGTTCTCCTGCCGCTTGGCCTTGTCCGGCGAGACAAACCTCTGATGCGTTGACATCCCGCAAAGGTCGATCCCGTTGATAAGCGCCCGGCGCTTCAAGCCCTGCAGATAAGCATTGCTCTCGCTTTCCATCTGCATGTGCAGTATCTCCACGCCGTCGAAGCCCATCTCGGCAGCCTCGTCAATGCACTGCTCTATCGGCAGTTTCAGCCCATCCTTGAAACGCCAGAACGAATACGTCGAGACGGCAATCGGGTTGCCCCGCCGGGCGCGTCCGCCCGAATCAGCACTTTCCGCGCCGGCCTGCCCCGCCAAACGTGATGCCAGGCCGAGCCCCGCGACAGCGCCGCCCGCCCCGACCAAAAATCCCCTGCGTCCCATCAGTTCCATAATCTTTGTCCTTTCAATGCATCCACACCCTTCAAGACGCGCTAAGTACTCTGTCAAGATTGAAGCTATCGGTTGTCATTCCTGCGAAAGCAGGAATCCAGTGATTCTGACGACCTGGATTCCGCATCAAGTGCGGAATGACAACTTACAAATTCATCCTTGACAGAGTACTAAGCGAGGTTTCTGACAATTCGGCCGGCGTTAATGTCGGCCGCTATCTGCATGAACTTCGGCCCGGCGTAATCGAAAAAGTGCTTGTACGCCTCGCAGTAATAGCTCTCCCGCCCGAAGTTGTCCTTGTCAAACGGGGCCCTGTCCTTCATACAGCCCCCGCGACAAACCGCCAAGTGCCTGCACACAAAGCACTTATTACAGAGGTTCTTCTTATTTCGCGCGAATTTGCGCTTCAAAGCGCCGGCCGCCAGTTTCTCTATCGGGGTCTGGAGAATGCTGCCCAGCCGCCACTTCGGCTCGACAAAAAAGTCGCACGGGTAAGCATCGCCGGCGTGCTCAATAACGATATACTGACTGCACTGTTTGTCGAACGTGCAGATCGTCTGCCCGCCGGCGACATAGTAAGATAGAATCGAATCAAAGTCGCGGATGCTCAAATTGCCCGGCCCATACTCAACCCAGCGATCAAATAACCGGCACTGGAATTCCGCATATTGCTCCGGCGTAACGGAGAAGTCCGTCACTCGACCCGTGGCCATATCAAGCTCCACGCACGGAATGAACTGCAGGAACTTCACCCCAAGCCCCACCAAAAAATCGAACACCTCGTCCGGGTGCTTCACGTTCACATCGTTTAGCAGCGTGAGCGTATTGAACTCGACCTTGTGCTCCTTACAATTCTCGATCGCCCGCATCACCCGCTCGAACGTCCCGGCTCCTGAATGGTCCAGCCGATAGTAATCGTGCATCTCCTTAGGCCCGTCGATGCTCACCCCGACGAGAAACTTGCTCTGGTGAAGGAACCTGCACCACTTCTCGTCGAGCAGAATTGCGTTGGTCTGCAGCGAGTTGCCCACCTCCTGCCCGGCAAAACCGTACTTCTTCTGCAGCTCCACCGCCCTTTTATAGAAATCAACGCCCATAAGCGTCGGCTCGCCCCCCTGCCACGCAAATCCCGCCAGCGCAAATCGCAGTCGCATATAATCCTTGACCAGCTTCTCCAGCACCTCCTCGCTCATCCGCTGTCGGCCCCGGCCAATCTCCGCCGGCCTGCACTTATAAAAACAATACCTGCAATCGACGTTGCAGTCCGAACCCGACGGCTTTATCAACAATGTAAACGGCTGCATTGTGCTCCCGGCCCCTGTATCATACAGCGTTAATCATCTATTCTTCTCAAACTGACCAGTTTTTAAGAAAACGGCACGATAAGTCCTTATGTAACAGCAATATAGCACAGTGTGTCATTCCCGCGAAGGCGGGAATCCACTCAACCGCCACACTACTGGATACCTGCTTTCGCAGGTATGACAAGGCGAATCGGTCAGTTTGAGTATTCTTGGTTTGAGCATCTCGCCTCGCAACATACCACGAATCGGCCCATATTGCCACAATCGTCCGGTCGAAAGAACCGGTCCGCCGCTGCTATTCGATTCGAAGTCTCACTTTCTCCGCCGAACGCGTTCGCCTGCCGATCGATCCGCTCTTCACACCCGCCGCTATCTCCATAAATCTCGGTGTCGTGTAATCGAAGAACTGCTTGTACGCCTCACAGAAATAGCTCGGCCCCTCGCCCCCGCCGCCGCCCGCGCGGACCCTGTCCTTCATACAGCCGCCGCGACAGACATCCAGATACCTGCACACAAGACACTGACTGCAAAGCCTCTGCTTGTCCCTGGCGAACGCCCGCTTCCTGCTGTCGCCCGCCAGCTTCTCTAACGGCGTCTCCAAGATATTGCCAAGCCGCCACTTCGGCTCCACGAAAAACTCGCAGCAAAACGCATCGCCGTTATGCTCGATAACCACAAAGCCCGCGCACTGCTTGCTGTAAGTGCAAATCGTATGGTTGCCCAGCACATAATACGTCACGAGCGAATCGAAGTCGCGTATATTCAGCTTCTCCGGCCCGTACTCGCGCCACAAATCGAACAACCTGCACAAGAAATCTCCGTACTGCCTCGGCGTAATCGAAAAATCCGCAATGTTGCCCGTATCCGGATCCGTTTCGACACATGGGATGAACTGCAGATACGTCAGACCATTCTCGACCACAAAATTAAAAAGCCTCTCCGGCTGCCCCACGTTTATATTATTCAGCAGGATAAGCGCACTGAATTCGACCCCATATCTCTTACAGTTCCCGATCCCTCGCATCACCCGCTCGAATGTCCCCGCCCCGGAACGATCCAAACGATACCGGTCGTGAAATTCCTTCGGCCCATCGACGCTTATGCCGAGCAGGAACTTGTTCTCATGCAAGAAACGGCGCCACTCCTCATCCAGCAGGACCCCGTTTGTTTGCATCGTATTGCTCACCTGCTGACCCGCCCTGCCGCACCTCTTCTGCAACTCCACCGCCCTCTCGAAAAAATCCACACCCATCAGCGTCGGCTCCCCGCCCTGCCACGCGAACCCCGCCACCCCAAAACCCAACTGCATATAGTCCCTGACCAGCTTCTCGAGCACCTCCTCGCTCATTCGCTGCCTGCCCCGCCCGAACTGGGCCGGACGACCCTTGTAAAAGCAATATCTGCAATCGATATTGCAGTCCGAACCGGATGGCTTGATCAAAAGAGTGAAAGGCTTCATTGTGGTTGCGTCAACAGGTGTTGGTCGTCACGTCTCTGTCATCTTGTGCCTCTTCAGCCACTTTTGCGCCCATTGCTCTGCCTGGTTGGCTGTCCGCAACTCCCCTTCCAGCTGAGCAATGTACATCTCCTCAGTCAACTGTCCCAGCGCGGGCCCGGGTGCGGCCCCCAATCGTATCAAATCGTGACCGTTAAGCAGCGGCTCCGGCCGAAGCTCGACGTCACCCAGCGCCTTTATCCTCTTGCTCAGCGCAACCAGCGCAGCGATACTCTTCCTGCCGCCGTACCTCGCCTTTTGAATCGCCTTCTGCAGCTCGTACAGGTCCTCAAAATACGGCTCCGCAAGGATGCTCTTCAGTTGGGCCAATGGCATCTGCTCGTCAAGCAGCCGGCCCCTGTTGCTCAGCAGGAATTCTATGTGCTTGCTCTGCTTTCTGCTCAGCCTCAGAACATTCAGTTTCTCAAGTGCAAATCTCGTCCCGCACCCGGCAAAAAAACCGGCCAGCCCCAGCGCAAAACCGATCTTCTTCGGCAATTGATCCAGCACGCCAACTGCAAAGTCCGCCTCCCACTTCACAAAGCCGCTGAAAATCTGCTCAGCCAGCCCGCTCTCAATCAGCATCGAAACACCCGCCGACCGATTAGGGCCGCCAAGAATACCCTCCAATTCCGTCGCAATCCGTTCGCCGCTTATCCTCTTTATCCCCGCGGCGTTGTCGCAAATCGCCGCGAAAGCGGCCTTCTCAATCGCAAAGCCAAGCTGCGTCGAGAATCGCACCGCCCGCAGCATCCGCAAATGGTCCTCGGCAAAGCGCTCCTCCGGCCGGCCAATCGTCCGCACCATCTTCCGTTTCAAGTCCGCCTGCCCATCAACGTAATCAATCACTTCTCCCTTGACCGGATCGAAGAACATCCCGTTGATTGTGAAATCCCTTCGACTGGCATCTTCCGCAGCACTGGCGAACTTCACCGCCTTTGGGTGCCGCCCGTCCGCATAGTCCGCATCCGTCCTGAAAGTGGCGACCTCCACGTTTTGCCCCTCGATCAGGACTATCACCACGCCGAACTTGGCCCCCACCTTCAGCGTCCGCCTGAACAGCTCCACCACGTCCTCCGGCCGGGCGTCCGTGGCAACGTCGTAATCGCTGGCCCGCCGGCCAAGTAACATATCACGCACGCAGCCTCCGGCCAGCAACGCCTCGAAACCGTCGCGACGCAGGACCCTGACAACCTTGATAGCCGCTTCTCTGCTCGTCATTCGTCCCTTTCTCGTAAAATAGTCACCACCATACTCCCCCACCGCCGACGCTCGATAACTCCGAACCGCCCGTACTCGTCAAGCAACGAAACGCTCTGGTGCGTCCGCACAACTACAATCCCACCGCTGATCACCTGCTCGCCCAGAACATCCATCAGTCCGCTCAAACGCGAGCCTGCACCGACATCACTCGTCTGCGCATAGGGCGGGTCAACAAAAACCATATTGTGCTTCCGCAGGTCCATACCGACCGGCGAGCCGAGTTTGAACGCATTCGCCCGCACTACCTTTGACTCTTTAACAAAACGCGCCTTGTCTATGTTCCTCTCCAGCACCGCAATGATCTTTGGGTCCTGCTCCACGAAAGTCACGAACTCCGCACCCCTGCTCAATGCCTCCAGCCCCAGAGACCCCACGCCGCAGAACAAATCGCCCACCACCGCCTCACCCGGCAAGTCGTATTTATACAGCACGCTGAACAGCGACTCTTTAACCCGGTCGGTTATCGGCCGAGAATCCTGCGTCTTGGGACTCAGCAGTTTCATCCCCCGGTCCCTGCCTGCTATGATTCTCATCGCGCACTCTGTCTAACCACTAACACTTTTGCACAATTGCAGGTCAGGCCTGCGAACAGAAATCATCCGCCGCCGGTTGACGCACTATTTGGCCCAGTAGTCAACAACAAGGACTTTATCCAAATGCGGCCCCAGAATCCTGCCGAACTCCTTGTGCTCAGGATGAGGCAGGTACTTCGCCCGGTCGGCCTCGCTCTTGAACGTCACCACAAAACAGTGCGTAAAACCCTGCGAGAGATTCTCAACGCTTATATCCGTGCCCCACTCAAAATCGTGTATCGTATCGACCTTGCTCGGCAGCGCACAAAAAGCGTTCACAATCTCTCTTACCTGCTCCGCCGTCGTGCCGTCCTTGAACTTGAGCAGCACAACATGCCGCAGGACCTGGGCAGGCTCCTTTGTAACTTTTGTCGCCCCTGCCGGTGAGGCCTGGTCGCTCGTTATGAGTTTGGTCTCCTTCTGGACATTCACACAGCCCGTAAGGAGAATCGCCCCCAGAACCAGATATGCCAAATGCCTTGCCATACTTGCTTACCTCCAATAATTCTGACCTTTTTCTTGTTCACGTCACTATTATGAGTTCTGCAAAATTGCAGGTAATCAACAAACGATTTTTTCTTTTCTAAGTA
>CAYGZM010000045.1:0-26333 GCA_964354365.1 uncultured Pirellulales bacterium | reverse complement strand
ACATCTCGCCGGACCACCTTTCTCAATTCATCGACCGTATCACCGGCCGAAAAGTTTCATGATATTATAACATATCCCAAAGCCAAGGCTACTATGGACACAATCCAGGGCGATTGCGTCTAAACTTACGATTTGGCGTTTTTGGCTCAGAAACAAGGGGCGATCAGATAATCCTGTAACCTGCACTGCAAGTGAAGCCGCGTTTATGCGGTCAAGAAACGCGATTTCCATTTAGATGCGTTTGCCGTGGTTTCTGAGCAAATAACTCTTGACAAACCGGATGGGGTGGGGTAAAATTGATCTTATGTGTAAGTAGGTCGTCTTTGTGTTGTGGCCTATGAAAAGCAAAGAAGAGGTCAGGGTGATAGATAGGCAGGAGGAGTGTGAAATTCGAGGCATGTGGCAGGATGTCTTGAGTTTTCTCCCGGTTCCCCCCTTTCTCTTTCAGCAGCTTAATCTCTTCGGTGAATGGTAAAGGGTTATTTGCTCCGTACTGGCAAATAACATTAGAAACCGGGCGCCAAAAGTTGCCAAAAAATGAAAGGTGAGAAAAAATGGAAACTTACAGGAAATCAGGAAATTCGGCATCTTTGCTGGGTGTCAAAACACTGTTAATAGTTCTGTCGTTGATGTTTGTTGTTGTAGGCCAGGCCGAGGCGACCCATATCGGGTACGCCACCGACACTGCAGAAGACCTATGGCTGGTTAATTTTACTGTCGGGACGGCCAATCGGATCGGGAATACCGGCCAATTCTATGAGTCTGTTGCGTTGCGCGACGATGGCACACTGTTCGGAGCGACCAGCCATGGTATCCTTTACACAATTAGCACGAGCGATGGAAGTTCTACGCTGGTCGGTAATACCGGATTGGGTAACATCGAGGCGCTCGACTTCAATGGGAGCGACCTGATTTCGGTCGACTACGAAAGCACGCCAAGCTTCTACTCGCTTAACCAAAACAACGCGACTGCGACGCTGATTGTAACGGCACAATCTGCGACCGGGCTTGTTCGGAGCGGTTGCATCCTGGATTCGACCTCAATGCTGGTTCGCGGCGACAGCCCAGACAACACCTTGTATGATGTTGATCTGGGGACAGGTGCGGTGACCGCTATTGGTGCGATGGGCGTCAGGATTTACGGGATGGATTTTCTCGATTCAACGCTCTACGGGTTGAGATCTGGCGGGCAATTGTTCACGATTAACCAGGGGACAGGGCAAACCACACAGATAGGCGATGTGGGTGACCAGTACTTCCTGAGCCTAACCACCGTTCCTGAGCCGGGGACGATTTGTCTGCTTGGTCTTGGTGTTCTGCTGCTTCGCAGAAAGAAAAGTGCGTAAGTTCTGACTTTGTCTGTTTTAGCGCTAAGGCAAACAGAAAAGCAAAAGGGTGTTGTTAAACTCGACACCCTTTTTTTACTTATAGGTTAAATGGGAAATCGTCATTAAAATAAAGGTTCTCGTCCAAAAAAGTTGGTAAGTCTATGGCACAAGTAGTACATAAGTATTTTGGATTTAACGCTTTAAGGTAACAGCATGTATGGGTATAATCCGGCTGCCATCGGGAGGATAGGGCAATGCTGACAAGCGACCCGAGCGCCCGAATGGCGGCATACGGCATGGGGCGGCATCTTCAATGGTGGCGCCCACTTACAAACATATTATGCTGGTGCCCACAATGCGATAAATCCTTTGTTTTTCATGCGTTAAATTCACCAACTTTTTCGGAGTTGAACCACAACAAAGAATGTAATGCGAAATTGAAAATGGTCGCCAGAAATCTTCCAAATATCACTTTGTTCTTAGTCATCGCAGTTGTGCTGAGCGTGTTCGTTGCATCCTGCGGACTGTGGCGCTGGCAATCGGAGGGCGGACGCTACGAAGTCTGGACGTTCGACAAAGACCAGGCCGGCTCTGTACCGCGGGGCTGGAAGGCAGCCGAGACGGCAGGGCAGGGCAAAGCCGCCACGTGGCAGGTCATCGCGGACGAGTCCGCCCCCAGCCGTCCCCAGGCCGTAGCCATCACGGCCAACGAGAACCGCGGCAGAACCTACAATCTGCTGGTAGCAGAGGGCACGAAATACAAAGACCTTCAAATCAGGGTAATGGTCAAGGCCGATGCCGGGGAAGAAGACCAGGGCGGCGGCCCAATCTGGCGGGCAAAAGATGCGGACAACTATTACATCGCCCGCTGGAATCCGCTGGAGAACAACGTCCGGGTCTATTTTGTCAAAGACGGGCAGCGCAAACAGTTAGGCTCAGCCGACGTGAAGGCGAATCCGAGGACGTGGCACGAAATCACGATTAGCCACAGTAAAACGAAGATTGTCGCTTCGCTCGACGGCAAGCAGATGATAGAGCTTGAGGATTCGACGTTCACCGAGGCCGGCAAAGTCGGCCTGTGGGTGAAAGCCGACGGGAAGACCGCTTTCGACAACCTCTGGATTGCCAAGCTCAGCCCCAAGGCAAAAGACGAGAGCGAATAGCGCCGGCGGCTTTGGACTTTTGCGGCGGGGGTGCTATTTACCTATTTACCTGCTGAAATTTTGTAAAAAACCGCTTGCAACGCAGATTTGCGGCCTTTATACTTTATGGTGTGATAGCCGCGGGTGTAGCTCAGTGGTAGAGCGTCACGTTGCCAACGTGAATGTCGTGGGTTCAAGTCCCATCACCCGCTCTTAGGACTTTTTCCCAGGGATGGGCTCGAAGGCGCTTCGGCGCCTGGGAACCCATATAGTATCGGTGAGATACCGGCTAAGCGTAGTTTGGCGTTGGTCTCCGATATGTTTAGGGCTTAGAATTTGTAAGCCGAAACTTGCGAAGACTTAGGCTAAGGGATTTTAGCTCCCTGACGCCTTTTTTGTTTATTGTTAGAGGCCTTTGTAACGCAACCTTATGGGAGCACTGAAATGGGTGAAGAAGAAACGAAAGTAAGCGAAGAAGCGACCAAGACAGCGGACGAAGAAGGCAAGGTCGGCGAAGAAGAGCCGGAGTCGGCAGCCGCGAAGAACACCGTAACTATCGAGGATGCCGGACCCTGCAAGAAGAAAGTCATCATTGAGATACCCGAAGAGACGATAAGGAGCGCCACCGACAAGCAATACGGCGAGCTTCGCAAAGATGCGCTGGTGCCTGGTTTTAGAAAAGGTCGAGCGCCGCGGCGGCTCTTGGAGAAGAGATTCGGCAAGGACACGAGCGAGGCGATCAAGCTGAAACTGCTGGCCGAGGCAAGCGAGTCGGCCATTAAGGACAACAAGCTGCAGACCTTGGGCGAGCCGGACATCGATTACGAAAAGATCGAGATGCCCGGAGAAGGACCGATGAAATTCGATTTCCAGGTCGAGGTTCGCCCGGAATTCGAGCTGCCTAAGCTTGAGGGTATCCCGGTCAGCAGGACAAAACTCGAGGTTGGGGACGAGCAGGTGGACAGGGAAATCGAGCGGATGCAAAAGCTCTCGGGTATCTGGACGCCGCGCGAGGACGGCGCCGTGGAGCCTGACGACCGGATCATCGCGGATGTGACCCTCAAGGCCGAAGACGCTGAAGCGCCAGACCAGCTCGGCGAAATCCAGATATACGTCAGGCGTAGTGGCTTTGTCGGTGGTATTCCGGTTGAGAAGCTCGACGAGCTGCTCGTAGGGGCCAAGGCCAGCGATAGAAAACAAACCACTGTCGAGCTCTCGAAAACGTTTTTCAAGGAGCAATATCGAGGCAAGAAGGTCGATATCAGCATTGAAATCAAGGATATCAAGTGGCTCAAGCCTGCCGAATTGGACGCAGGTTTCTTCGAGCGGCTGGGCGTGGAAGACCAGGACGAGCTGCGCGAGAGGATTCAGGACAGGCTCCAAAGCCAGCTCGAGCAGCAATCAAGGACTGAGATGACCGAGCAGATTTTCAAGTATCTGCTCGACAATACCAGCTTCGACCTGCCTTTGGACATTGTCGGCGAGCAGGCCGCGACGGTGCTGCAGAGACAATATATGAACCTGCTCTCTCGCGGCCTGAGCCGCGAACAAATCGAGGAGCAGATGGAGCAGTTGCGGGCCAGCAGTGAGGATCAGGCCAAAGGACAGCTCAAGACGTTCTTCATTATGGATAAAGTGGCCGATAAGCTCGAAATCGAGGTGACGGAGGAGGAAATCAACGGTCGGATAGCGCAGTTGGCCCTGCACCAGGGGCAGCGACCAGAGAGAATGAGAGAGGAGATGGCGCGTGACGGCTCGCTGGCCCAGTTCAGACTGGAGGTCCGGCAGAGCAAGTGCATCGCCAAACTGCTCGAATCAGCAGAAATAACGGAAGTTGAGCCGCCCAAGGATGCGAAAAAGAGCAAGAAAGCGGCAAAGAAACCTGCGAAAAAGACCGCAAAAAAGACCGACACGACCGAAGAAAAAGAGTCCAAAAAATCCAAAACAACCGTCAAAAAGGAAACCGAGGAGTAAAAATACCCGATAATAAAAGCGTACATTGCCCGGCGTAAGGCCAGAGGTGGAATGCCGGTTGCGAAATACGGATTTGGTAAAGGAAGTGATTGATGTCCATTGAACATCCCGGAAGGAAGATAGTGGGGCCCGAGTTTTTCAACTCTTCAAAAAATCATCCCACAGTCACCGCCCATCTTGAAACATACAGTCAATACGGCCCGCCCGGCGGAGCATATCAGCGCTACCGCCAGATGAGTCTTGACGACATGCTGTTGGACAATCGCATCGTCTTTCTCATCGGTGAAATATCTTACGGCAGAGCGGCCGAGGTGATTATGAAGATGCTCTATCTGGACAATCTCAAGCGCAACAGCGAAATCAGCCTGTACATCAACTCGCCCGGGGGCAGCGTGGACGATACAATGGCCATTTACGACACGATACGCTTTGTCGGCTCCCCGGTGGCGACGTACTGCATCGGCAGGGCACAGTCCGGGGCGGCGGTAGTGCTGGCGGCCGGCAAGAAGGGCAGCCGATACGCCCTTCCGCACGCAAAGGTGATGCTGCACCAGCCGTGGGGCGGGGTCAGCGGACAGGCATCGGACATCAAGATACAGGCCGAGGAGATCCTCAAGGCAAAGACTATGATAAACGAAATCCTCTCGAAGCATACGGGCCAGCCGGTCGAGAAGATACAGGCCGAGACCGAGAGAGACAGGTATATGACGGCCGACGAGGCAAAAGAGTACGGGCTTATTGACGAAGTGCTGCACGAACAAGACAAGAAAAACAAAGAAAAGGCCGACGACAAGAAGAAGGACCAGAACAAATAACAGGGCGAAAGCACACACTCGATACAAAGACTCCAGCAGTGGGGACCAGGGAATATGAGCTTTAACCAAAACTTAGTACCGATAGTGATTGAAAAAAGCGGACGAACCGAGCGTGCGTACGATATTTACTCAAGACTGCTCAAGGACAGGATAATTTTCTTAGGCGGGGCGATAGACGATGAGGCGGCGAACCTTATCATCGCGCAGATGCTGTTTCTGAGCAACGAGGACACAAAGACCGACATTCACTTTTACATAAACTCACCGGGCGGGTCAATCACGTCCGGGCTGGCGGTCTATGACACGATGCAGTTTTTGCGGTGCGACGTGGCAACGTATTGCATCGGTCAGGCGGCGAGCATGGGCGCGGTATTGCTTGCCGGCGGCAAGACAGGCAAACGGTTTCTACTGGCGAACAACCGGATTCTGCTGCATCAGCCGATGATCACGGGGCAATTGATCGGCCCTGCTACGGACATAGACATCGAAGCTCAGGAGATACTGCGTCTGCGCAGCCGGCTGTACGATATACTGGCCAAACACACCGGCCAGACGAACGAGAAAGTCGAAAAAGACTGCGACCGGAATCTATGGCTAAGCGCGGAAGAGGCGATCGAGTACGGGTTGGCCGACAGAATACTGCAGAAGGCGCCCGAAATCGTCCACGCAAACGGCCATGAGGGCAAACAGCAGGCCGAAGAAGGCGCGGAGCAGTAGCCGAGGCGTTATGTTATGATGATAAATTCGAAATCCGAATATCGAAATCCGAAACAAATTTCAAATCCGAATGACCCAAATCCAAAACAGTTCCTGGCCCTGTGCAGGGGTTGTCGCAGACGAGGGGGTAAAGGGCTGAGGACAGAGGCGTATCTCCTTATTTCTTTTCTTTGCCTTGCGGCTTATGTTACGGGCTGCTCAGGGCCGGACAAAGGGCTGCCGCTGTTCGACGAAGTCAACCGGTTGAAGGATGAAAAGGCGCAATTAGAGAAGCGAATCGAACAGACCGAGGCCGAGAAGGAACATCTCGAAAAGCAAAATAAGGTCCTGTCGGGTCTGCCCGCAGAGGTCAAGGGCGAGAAGCTCTACAGTCTGGAAGCCGTCAGGATCGGCAGGCTCACCAACCTCTACGACGGGGACCACGATGGAAAGAAGGAGAAGCTGGTTGTCTATATCCAGCCCATCGACCGCGACGGCGATATTATAAAGGCGGCGGGCAGCGTGGAGCTGGAGCTTTGGAACCTCAACAACGAGGACGGGCAGGCGAAGCTGGGCGTGTGGAAGGTGGGGCCTGACGAGCTGAAGAAGCTCTGGTTCGCCGCAATGATGGCGGTGAACTACAGACTGGTCTTCGACGTTGGGGACAAACTCAAAGACTACACCGAGCCGTTGACGGTCAAAGTCGCCTTCACCGATTACCTCACCGGCAAGGTCTTCAAAGAACAAAGAGAAATCAAGCCCCTTGAAGAATGAACGAGAAGCTGGTCATACCAAAAGACAAGATAGCCGATTTCTGCCGGCGTCATCATATTAGCCGGCTGAGTGTCTTTGGCTCGGCACTTGGGGACGATTTTGCCGCCGATAGCGATGTCGATGTGCTGGTCGAGTTTGACAAAGGGCACGAGCCGGGATTTGCCTTCTTTGGTCTGCAGGATGAGCTTTCGCAACTGTTGGGGCGAAAAGTGGACCTGCACACGCCAGGTTTCCTAAGCCGTTATTTCCGTGACAAGGTCATCGAGGAAGCCGAGGTCCAGTATGTGCGAAACTGAAGATATCGTTCGGCTACGGCACATGCTTGACGCCGCCCAGAAGGCCATTGAGTTTACTGTGAATTGCAGCCGGCTCGATCTCGACAACGACGAAAAGCTTACGCTTTCACTTGTGCGACTTCTGGAAATCTTGGGTGAAGCAGCGAAAAACGTATCCGAGCAGTGCAGACAGAAACATCCGTCTATTCAATGGCGGCAAATTGCCGGGACAAGAGACCGGTTGATTCACGGGTATTTTGACGTTGATCTCAATATCGTCTGGAGAATCGTTTCGGACGACCTGCCCCGCTTGGCGGCTCAATTGGAGAAGATACTGGCGGAAAGTTAGCGGCGAATAGAGCAATCTTCACCGATTGCCCGACCGGCGGAATTTTCAACAAACAAAAGGAAATCAAGCCGCAGCCGGAATAGCCTGTGTTATTGGGATAGGCTCTAAGACTCCAGGTCGCCTTCAGCCAGTTATCAGTCCCTGTAATCGAATTACCTCTTGCAGAGCCGGGCGCGCTTTGTAGAATACGCGTATGCTTGAACTGTCCAACAGGATAATATGCGGTGACTGTATAGAGGTTTTAGGGGAAATCAGCGAGCCCTTTGCCGACCTCGTGTTTGCCGACCCCCCCTTCAATATTGGTTACCAGTACGACCAGCACCAGGATAACATGGACGACGAAGAATACGTCGATTGGACGCGAAACTGGATGAGCGTCTGCAAAAAGGTTCTAAAGCCGAATGGTTCATTCTACATTGCCATAGGCGATGATTTCGCTGCGAACGTCAAGGTGATAGCCGATGAGCTCGGACTTTTCATGCGGAACTGGATAATCTGGCACTACACGTTTGGCCAGCAGACGAAGAACAAATTTGCGCGGTCCCACACGCACATTTTTTACTTAGTCAAGGACGCAAAGAGCTTCACCTTCAACGACCATGCCGTTCGAGTCCCGTCCGACCGCCAGCTTATCTATAATGACAGGCGCGCCAATCCGAAAGGCAAGATGCCCAACGATGTCTGGGACGAATTCTCGCGTGTGTGCGGGACGTTCAAAGAGCGTCAGGGCTGGCACCCCTGCCAGATGCCGGAAAGTCTGCTGACAAGGATCATCGTGGCGAGCTCGAATCCCGGTGACTGCGTGCTCGATCCCTTCAGCGGGTCGGGCACCACTGCGGCGGTGGCATATCAGCTCGGCAGAGATTACGTGGGGATAGATGTGTCGGAAGAATATGTCAGGAACGCGAATGAGCGGCTGGAGGAATTGAAGAACAAACAGGGACAGACAACAGGGAAAGTCCTCCTCACTGCCGGGGAGATAGAAGAATTGAAGCGTCTTTCGTCGGATATGAAAACGCCTATTGGGGAAATCGCGGCGGATAGAAACCTTCTGCGGTTATTCGCAAATCAGCTTACAGTGCGGATGAACCGTAAGAAGCGCTACAGCACAGAGGCCGTGGCGTCGGCTTTGGGGGATTTGGCTGATTGAAACGTCGAATGAGAAAACGTAATCGACTGCTGAGCCTAAGCCGGCTTAAATCAGCGGGGTTTTCGGTTTGGTCGGCAATAAGGGCTGCATTGCCGCTTAGCCCGCCTTTTGTAGTCAGTGCGGTGATTTTAACGTTGATTCAGCCGCCTTTGGGCTGGGGATTTCTGGCGTGGGCGGCGATGACGCCCTTTCTTTTGGGTTGTTCGCCCCCCGCGTCTTCCGGCAAAGACAGAAACGGGGGTCCACTGGCCCTTGCGGCGTATCTGGTTGGGCTGGTTTACTGGCTGGTCAGCCTGTACTGGATGGCTCCGATAACTATCGTCGGCTGGATCGTTTTCTGTGTGTACACGGCGCTGCTCTGGCCGATTCTGGCGCTGGCCCTGCGGTACTGCAGGGCCAGGAAGATTCCGCTCTTTCTGGCCACAGCAGTACTGATAGTCGGGGTCGAGCGGATGCAGGGGCTTTTCTTAGGGGGCTTTCCGTGGCGGCTACTGGGGCACAGCCAGTACGACAACGTCACAATCATTCAGATAGCGGACATATTCGGGGCCGGGGGAGTATCTTTCCTGGTTGCGATGGTCAACGGCCTGTTGGCTGAACTGATAATCGCCTTGCGCAAGAGAAACGGCCTCAAAATGGCCCAGGCCCCTCGGGCCAGTCGTGTGGCGGCCAAGGTCGCAACGGTCGGCGTCGCAATCGCTGCGGCGATTTTATACGGGCGATGGCGAATAGCTCAATCGGAGGAGTTCATCAAGGACGGCCCCGTCGTCGCCTCACTGCAGTCAAACATCCCCCAATCGCTCAAGAGGTCGTTTATGGCGAGCAAGGAGATATTCGATGACCTGATGGAGCAGAGCAAGATGAGCGTTGAGGCGGGCGCGGAGCTTATCGTCTGGCCGGAGACGATGGTCCAGGCAACGCTGAACAGGGAGGTCCAGGCTATTCTCGACCCAAACCACGCGTGGAGGTTCCTTGACGAGGCCCTTCGAGAGCACTCGAAGAATACGGCCTACGTTCTCGTCGGCGCTTACGGAGGCATACCGAACGATGCCGGTACGGCGTTGGTCGAACAGTTCAATTCAGCGTTTCTATACAAACCGGACGGGCAGCAATACGAAAAACGCTATGACAAGATTCATTTAGTGCCGTTCGGGGAGGTTTTGCCCTTTAGAAAGACACTTCCGAGAGTGTACAAGCTGCTGATGAAGTTCACCCCCAAAGAGCTGAACTACGATTATTCCCTTGATTACGGCAGCGAATATACGGTTTTTGAAATGACCGGGGGGACCGGCGAGCGGCCGGAATCTTACAAGTTTAGTGTTATAATCTGCTACGAGGACGTCGTTCCCTATATCGCCCGCAAATTCGCCCTTGATGAGCGGGGCAACAAGCGTCTCGACTGGCTTGTCAACATAAGCAACGACGGATGGTTTGTAAGATTCGATGATGACTCAGGAGCAGTCCGCCCGAGCACGGAGCTTGCCCAGCATGCCGCCACCTGCGTTTTCCGGGCCGTTGAGAACCGCCTTTGCATCATCCGAAGCGTCAACACAGGCATAAGCTGCCTGATCGACAGCCTCGGCAACATGCGCAACGGGTATCTGGCCGGGACGCTGCCAATAAATGCTATGGCGCGGACAGGCATGGCTGGATGGTTTACCGACAAAATGCCGATAGATAAAAGGGTAACTTTTTTCAGCAAATACGGCCAATGGCTGGATTTTTGTTGTGAAGGCTGCGTTATTTTGTTCATAATAGCCTCGATTTTGAGAAGACTGTTGGGCCCAAGGCCCTAAAGGGGGGCCGGCAGATTGCGAATCGGTTTGTCAGGGAGGTTAAATGAAAAATAAACTTGAAGAATCCAAGGCTCTTAGAAACGCACAAGTCAGGTTTTTGGTTTACGGGCTGTCGCTTGCCTGTGCAGCGATATTGGCGTTCGGATGTGAAGAGGTGCAGAAGACCGGGACAGGCTTGGGAGCAGCCAAAGCTGTCGATATCAACGACCTTACGATGCAGGCCTACAGGGTCATTCTGGACAGCCTTGGCGACCAGGACCCTGGGATACGCACCAACGCCATCGAAGTCGTGGCCGAGACCGGACAGATCAAGCTGGTGCCCAAAGTGCAGCGACTGTTGGCAGACGAATTTGCGCCGGTCAGGTTCGCGGCGGCGCTGGCTATCGGCGACCTGGAGTATTCCTTTGGAGCGAGCGGCGTCAAGGAGCTATTCAAGGATGAGGACTCGAACGTCAAGTTAGCGGCCTGCTATGCGATGGTGAAGCTCGGCTCTACAAAATACCTCGAGGTTCTGCGCAGGGCCGTTGGCAGCAGCGATCAGACGGTTCGAGCCAATGTCGCGTTTTTACTGGGCAAGTGCAGGGATAAGGAGGCTCTTAAGCTGCTGTACTGGGCAATGCAGGACAAGGATTCCGCGGACAAAGTCATATACCAGGCGGCGGAATCCATAGCGATGCTCGGTGATGACCGAATATATCCGAAGCTCTGGACAATGCTGCTGAGCGTTTACGCAGATGTTAGAGTCAGCGGTGCAAGATCGATGGGCGCGCTTGGAACGCGGGAGGCCAGAAACGCTTTGCTTTCGATGCTCGATGACAAAGTTCTGGAGGTTCGGCTCGCGGCCGCCGAGCAGCTCGGCAGGTTTCGAGACACGACCGGAGAACCCGAAGTTCTCGACGTGTTCACGAGCAAGCTGACAGCCGGGTTGGAGGAAGTATCCCGTGAGCGAGTGAACGTGATGACGGCGCTGGCAATAGGACGGATTGCCACGCCTTCTCTGATAAAACACCTGCCAAAGCTCCTCGATGACGAGTCAAAAGCCGTAAGAATTGCCGCCGCCAGAGCCGTTTTGGAGAGCAGAATGAAGAATTGACGTCAGCAAAAAGCGTTATTTGCGGGCTTTTTGCCGGGAATCTCGATTCGCCCAGCTTGTGATAATAGTCATTTTTGGGACTTTTTGCAGAATGGTGGGCCAGAAATAGCTTGACCTTTCACTGCTCAAAACGTAAAATCATAATGTACAGGTGTGTTGCTGGGGTCCTTTGGTTCCCGTTTTGCTGCTGTGCGTAATATCGGACCTGTTCGGATGGCATTTTTTTTGCGATCTGGATGTTGTTTTGTGGGGCTGTGGTGTATTGCAAAAGAGAGAAGAATTGACTGAAAGGAGCCTGCTGTGAGCACTCTTACAAAGGTCTTGATCGTTGTGCTGACTATAGCATCGATCTTCTTGTGCGGGATAGTTGCAACTTACGTCGCAAATGCCGAGGACTGGAAAGACAAATATGACAAGCGTAACAACGAGGTGCAAACCGCTAAGGCGAACGCGACAAGAGCCAATGATGATTACAACAAACTAAAAGAGGATACGGACAGACTGAAAACGCAGTTGAATGCGACAGTTGCGGATCTCCAGAGCAAGCTGTCCGATCTGGAAGCCAAGCTGAATCAGAGCGAAAGAGAGAAGTCGGAGCTGCTGACCAAGGTCAACGGCTGGACGAGCGTGGTTCAGGACTTCCAGCAGACCAATGACAAGCAGCAGGTGCTGCTGAATAACACCCTTGACGAGCTGCACAGTGTCCAGGCTGAGTTGACCAAGGAAAAGAGCCAGAACAAAGAAATCACAACCGCGGTCCTGGAAAAGATGGCGATTATAGCCCAGTTGGAGGAGCAGAGCAAGCAGTTGACCAAGGAGAAGTCGCTGTTGCAGGCCAGGTTAGAGCAGGTGCTGCGGCAATACGGCAAGACCGTCTCCACGTCGCCGCCACCCGTTGGGGACGCCATACCAGATAAGGCCCAGGCGACCGCGCCTGCGCCGCCGGCCCCGGCCCCTGTGGGCACAACCGTCAAGGAGATAGGGCTTAAGGGAGTGATAACTCAGGTGGATTTGAAAAACTCTCTGGCTGAGATATCCATTGGCGCAGCGGACGGCGTTAAGGAGAAGATGAAATTCCATGTCACTCGCGGCGACAGCTTCATTTGTAATATTCTGATTCTGGACGTTGATGCCGAGAGGGCTGTCGGCTTCATCGAGCTTGTTCAGAGCCCGCCGAAACTGGGCGACAAGGTCAGTACAAATATAGGTCCGTAAGACAGACGAGTTGCTCCAACGTCCCGGCGAGACCGGAGACGATTCCGGCAAAACAGAGAGGTGAAACGTAGGGTGGGCTTCAGCCCACCAGTTCTTGAGCCGACCAGTTCGGTGGGGCAAGCCCCAGGGCTACGCCGTGAAAAATGATTTGTTCATACAATGTGAGGTTGGTATATGAGTCCCGACGGACAGATTCAGGTCAAACAGGTGAATATACCGGACAACATCTACACGGTGATTCTTGCCGTGGCGTGCGGCGCAGTAGTGGCCGTTGCAGTGTTTGTGCTAATCGAGTGCTACAGGCAGTACGGCGTGATTTTCACCATGCCTTAAGCAATTCACCATCGACGATACCGCTCTTTATCACATAAAAAGCCAATTGTTGCGAAAGGAGTCGAAAGTGCTGTTTGACAGGGTGTTAGGTTGGTTCAGTATGGATATGGGTATCGACCTGGGCACTTGTAGTACGCTCGTCTGTGTCCGCAACAAAGGTATCGTCCTCAATGAGCCGTCCGTCGTTGCAGTCCGCAAAGGCACCAATATCGTTTTGAAAAACGGCGAGGCCGTCGGTCTGGTGGCGCGGGAAATGCTCGGCAAAACACCCGGGTCCATCAGCGCGATACGGCCTCTCAAAGACGGGGTCATCAGCGACTTTGAAATCACCGAAGCGATGCTCGGCTATTTTATCCGAAAGGTGCACGGCAGAGGCCACCTCGTCAACCCTCGGGTCGTAATTGCGGTTCCAAGCGGTATTACGGCGGTTGAACGCCGCGCCGTCATAGATAGCGCCGAGCGAGCAGGCGCCCGCAAAGTGTACTTGGTTGATGAGCCTATGGCCGCAGGGATCGGGGCGGGTCTGCCAATAATGGACCCAACGGCCTCGATGATTGTGGATATTGGCGGCGGGACAACGGAAGTCGCTATCATGAGCCTGGCCGACATTGCGACCGCCCAATCCATTCGGGTAGCCGGCGACGACATGGATGAGGCGGTAATCAACCACCTGAAAAAGACTTACAACCTGCTCATCGGCGAGCCGAGAGCGGAGAAAGTCAAAATACAAATCGGCTCGGCAGCCCCGCTCGAAGAGGAGCTGACAATGGAAATAGCCGGCAGAGACACCATCTCCGGCCTGCCGAGAAAAATCGTCATAACAAGCGAGGAAATCCGCGAATCCCTCCGCGACCCCATCGCTGCGATCATAGATGCCGTCACAGCAACGCTCGAGAAAGCCGAACCCGAACTGGCCGCCGATCTGATCGATAACGGCATACACATCTGCGGCGGCGGGTCGCTGCTTCGTGGAATGGACACTGTCCTGGCAAATGCAACCGGTCTGAAGGTTCATTCAGTCGAGGACCCGTTAAGCTGTGTAGCACGCGGGACAAGCGTCTATCTGGAGAATCTGGAGCTGTTGAAGGAAACGATGGATCATAGTGAACGCGGGTGGGAATGAGTGGAAAGTGCACAAGCGCACGCATCGTGATTTTACAGGCCGCTCTTAATCTCGCGCTGCGGTGTGTTTGTGTGCTTGTATTATGGCAGCAAAGCAAATCAAAGTCTCCAGACGAATGTTATTCACCTGGCTCACGTTGGCCGGGTCTATCCTGATCATCGCCCCCACAGAATGGACGAGCAGTTTCCAGCTGGCTTTTCTGCGCATCTTCAACTGGCCCTTGAGCATAGGCGAGAACATTTCGCTCTCGGTGCGTGCGCGTGAGCACGTGGACGACACAAGTGCGGCGCCCGGCGAAAAGTACAGAGCGCTGCTCAATTACTGCACCAGCCTTGAAGCGCAGTTAAGAGAGGAACGCGAAAGACTCAATAAGCTCACCGGACTGCGCGAGAAATTCCCGTTTGGCGATGCTACGCTGGTTGAAGCACTCGTATATCCGGGTTCAATCGACAGAACACACAGCGAAATCTCTGTCGATAAAGGCAAGGAGAGCCAATTGGCCAAGGGGCAGTACGTTCTGGCCGACAACAGCATCATCGGCACAGTCAGCGACGTCTCCACGGGTGGAGCTCGCGTGAATCTCTTCACGAGCCCGACATCCAACATCGCGGTGGAGATAGCCGGGACGAAGCGCTTCATGCGCGGCGAGGGGAACAATGTGGCGAAAATACCTATGATGAAGAACAAGCCCAAAATCGGCAGCGAAGTGATGGCCGCGAAAGCGCCGGGCCTGCTCAACGCGCCCATTATTATTGGAAGAGTGCTACGGTGCGAAAGAAACGCCGAAAGCGCCGTGCTTTGGGATGTAATTGTTGGACCCGTTTGTGACATAGAGCGTCTTAACGACGTAGTGGTAATTGTGATGAATGCAGACAAGCAGCCAAATTAGGATTTTGCGGTTTTGGCGTTATTGCAGGACATTAAGGGCGTATAAATGCGGTGGTTTCGCTTTGCAGCATTGATTCTTTTTGTTACGGTGGTCCAGGCCAGCATCCTGGCCAATCTGAACATCGGGCCCGATTTGCTGCTGATCCTTGTCGTATTCTTCTGCATCTACTGCAACACGACCGAGGCGATAATAACATCATTCGTGATAGGCTTCGCCGCCGATTTGATCGGCTCACCGATGCCGATGGGCGCGCATGCAATCAGCTTCGGGGTCTTTGGCACGCTGCTGGCATACGTGCACCGGGTCATCAATATCAGGAACATGCCGTTTCAGGCCGTCGCCATATTCACTATCGCACTTCTGGCCAGTGCGCTGTCGCAACTGCTGATGTTGTTCAAAGGCCAGGTCGTCGCCGCGAATATCTGGACCGTCCTGCTGGGGGTATCCATATACTCAGGCATCGTGGGGCCGTTTTTGTTCTTGCCATCCGCCTGGTGGATGCGTATAAAGACTAATCGCTTCGCCCGGCAGTAGATTCCTATCTTGTGAAGCGTCAAGAATCTCTCTTGGATAGGGCCGGGGATATGATGTAGAGATGCGGCGCACGATAGACGATGTACGAGAAGCGAGTCAGAATCTTTGTAATCTTGGTCACGGCACTTCTACTGGTCTGCATCCTTCGACTGACGCAGATGCAGTTGCTGCCCGGCTCATCCGTCCAGGACGAGATAGACCGGCTCAAAAGCCAGCGTAACTCATCCCAACAGCTCAAGACTGTAAGAGGCAGAATACTCGACAGAAACGGCAACGTGCTGGCCACGGACGAAGCGCGATTCGAGCTTTCTATAGACTACAAGCTGTGCTCGATCCTGGACGAGAACGTCCGAAAAGCGGCGCTCCTTAAAGCCCGAAGACAGTCCGAACAGGACCCGACCGGCACGGCACTGCCCGATGCCCGTAAAGAGCTCGAAGCCAGGCTCGATGATTTACAGCAGATAATAGACAAATGCACGCGCTTCGGCAGCGACCGCGAGACTATCGAGGCCAAGATCCGCGTCACGAACGAAGAGATATGGAATCTGCGGACCTTTTTGGCGTGGAGGCGAAACGACCCCGATACGGAGATAATAGACAAATACGACGGCAAAGTCAGCCACGTTCCGTTATCCACAGCCGTTGAAGATTTCCAGAAGAGATTTCCGGACGAAGACCGCCGCCTTGAGCTTATCGCCCAGGTCAACGATGTGCCTGAAATGACCAGACCCAGGCCGCTGCTCGAGCTGGAGACGGATGACGACGTCTTCACAGCCCAGGTGGAATTCATGAAGGTCGAAGGAATCCGAATCCTGCCCAAAGGGCACAGGTTCTACCCTTATGGCAGCGTCGCAGCGCAAACGATAGGGTGGGTCGGCCCGGCCGAACAGCCGGAAGATTTGGAGCTCTTCGCAAACGACAGGCTGTCAAGTTACATAGGCGGAGAAGTCTGCGGGAGAGAGGACGGGGTTGAGTACGTCTGTGAGAGCATTCTGCGCGGCAGACGGGGCGAGCTCGTTTACGACATAGACCGCCAGATTGTCAGTCAAACCGAGACGCAGTTCGGCAAGGAAGTCCGCCTTACGCTGGATATCGAGTTTCAGAAGAGAATAGAGGAGCACCTGAGCGGCTACCAGCACGATCCGAATTGCGGGCCGGGAATGGCGGCGGTCGTGATTGAAGTTGCAACGGGCGATATTCTCGCATTGGTCTCGCTGCCCGTTTTTGACCTGAACCGGGCCAGGTACGACTACGCTAATCTTGCCGGCGACAATATCAACAAGCCTTTGATAAACCGGGCGTTAAACCAGTGGTATCCGCCGGGCTCCGTTGTCAAGCCGCTGATTTTGATCGCAGCGATGGAAACGGGCGTGGTTACTCCGGGCGAAGTTATCAACTGCCCCGCCCAGGCGGCCCCGGAAGGCTGGCCCAACTGCTGGATATACAACAGGTACCCCTGGATGGGCCACGACAACCAGTGGCCGGACAACAACGCCCGCAACGCGATTAAGGGAAGCTGCAATATCTATTTCTCCCGCCTGGCCGACCGAATTGACCCCCCTGCCCTCCAAAAGTGGCTTTTCAGGTTTGGCTATGGCCGAAGCATAGTCCCTGCCCCCGCCAACATCGCAGAAACGGGGCTCAGCAGAGACTTCCGCCACCTCTGCGGGATGATCTCAAGCAGCATCCCAAAGGGGACTGTTTTGAGTTTCGACCAGACGCCGCCACTGAGCACCAAGGAAAGACGCTGGTTCGGCATAGGCCAGGGCAAACTCCAGGCGATCCCGCTGCAGGTGGCAAACGCAATGGCCGCCATTGCGCGAGGCGGGGTATATAAGGCGCCCCAGCTTTTTCTCGATGACCCTAACGACCCGGAGTTGAGACTGCGAGCAGACGCGAACCAGGTCAATCTCGGCATATCAGCCGAGACCTTAGCGGTGGTGTATGATGGAATGAGCGCCGTGGTGAACGAGGCCGGCGGAACCGCCAACACCCAATTCCAGCCCGTTCTTGGCAGCTTCGCAGAGCGGGATGTGAAAATCTATGGCAAGACCGGCTCGACGCAGCCGGCCAACGCCTGGTTCGCAGGCTTCGCCGCCGACAGTAAAGATCGCAAAATCGCCATCGCCATCGTCGTGGAAGGCGGCCAGCACGGCTCATCCGACGCCGCGCCTTTAGCCTGCGACATCATCCAGTTCGCAGTGGAAGCAGGATACCTCGGCAGGCTTATCTCTGAGGCAAACCGAGAAGAGGCAGGAAACTAACCCGGTTCACGGTAGAGCTATGTCAACCGGAGTGTGGAGCTTGTTTAGCTCCTGTTGCAGGATTGCGAAGAATTCTTCGTTGTCCGGCCAGAGGATTCTTTCGTCGGCGGGCATGGGTTTATCGAGCTGGTCGAGAAATCGGGCCAGAACCTCTTCGTTTAGTTCATTCGTTGACAGCCCCAGGCCGAGCTTCTCTATGTAATGGGCGTTGATCACCTGCTCATACTGGCCGGCCACGGGCTGGAGCAGCATCTTCTTCTTGAGATACAGGCACTCGCTAATCAGGGAAAAGCCCGCCGATGCAATCACGCCCCGCGCGCCCGCCAGGTCGTTGAGAAATCCCTCGGTAGAGCGTTTCTTGAAAACGCAGTTCTTGTAATCAACGGGACTGCCGAGGGTCTTGTCGAATCCGTAAATGTAGAATTCCCGGCCGCTGAATTTGCCGAGGACCTTGCAGAGCTGCTGGGGGTCTTCTGCGGTAGTCGAGTACAACAGGACATGCTCGCCCTGCGCAGGTTTTAGCTCCGTGACGACAGGCCTGACGACAGGAGGCGCCAGGACGGCCGAGCCAACCTTCAGCGGCGTCTTGAAGAAGTTTATGATGACGTAGGCAACCGCGCCGACATAGTGGAACTCGGTTACGACCTTGGCGGTCAGCCACGAAACCCAGTCCTTGGCCGAGTGCTCCAGCTTGCATAGCGTGAGTATATGTTCGTGGTCGATGCTGATGAAGGGTATGCCGTTTCGCCAGGCCCACCAGGCGCTGAAAGGCTCGAAATCGGATATTATCAGCTCCGGGTCAAAAGGCTCAAAATGCTGCTTGAAAAGCTCGTCGTTCCGCCTGTTTGCATCGGGCAGTCTCAGCAGGTTTTTCTTTAGGGTCTCTGATTTATCTATGCGTCCGCCCTCAAACGCAAAGGAAAGGCCGAATATCTCCTTCACTCGCCGGCCGAAATACTGCTTGAGATAGAGAAGCGACTTCTGCGACCCGACGAACATCACATCGTGTCCGGCGTCAATAAGTCTCTGCCCTATCAGGTGTGATCGGCTGCTGTGTCCGAATCCCTCGCCCGCAACGCCGTAAATTATCCTGGCCATCTTTCCGGTATCCCACTTTGCTGTAGCGGACCTCCCCGAACGCAGGACGCTTAGCCTTTTAGTTTCTCGATGTAGGCAAGCGTCTTGTCAATTATATTGGCGGCGACGGGCGATGCAACAACGCCGCCGGTGTAGCCTATTCCCAGGCTCTTTTTGGGCTTGCGGATCGAAACAAGGACAACTATGGCCGGGTCGTCGGCTGGGGCGCCGCATACAAAAGAGGCAATGTAATCGCTGTCGGAATAGCCGCGCTCGCCCTGCTTGGCGATATTGGCGGTCCCTGTTTTGCCAAATACCTGCCATTTCTCCAGCTTGGCTCTCTTTCCGGTGCCCTCATTTATGACGCCGACCATCGCGTCGGATACGACCCATCTGGCAATTTCGGGCTTGACGATGTAGCCTACAGGCGGCTGCGGACGTTTCAGGCTGGTGATCCGGCCGTCATCTTCGACAATTGCCTTGACTATATACGGGCGAATCACCCGTCCGCCGTTGGCCAGTATGCAGAAGGCGCGAACGAGCTGCAGCGCGGTTACACAGATTTCCTGGCCAAAGGGGACGCGGGTCTCGCTGAATCCGTCCCACTTTTGCAGGGGCCGTAAGAGTCCGTCAACCTCGCCGGGCAATTCAATCCCTGTCTTTTCACCGAAACCGAAGAGCCTAAGACCGTTGTGCAGTTTCTCTTTGCCGAGCCTCTGCCCAACCTTGGCCATCCCTATATTGCTTGACTTAACCAGAATTTCGCGGGGCGTCAAATCACCGAACCCCCCGCGATATTCGCTAATCCGCCCAAAGCCCTTGCCGCCATAGCTGCCGTTCTCGCAGAATATCTGCTCATCCTTTTTGACAGCGCCGGCGTCGAGCGCGATGGCCATAACGACGGGCTTTATAACGCTGCCCGGCTCGAACCAGTCGGTTATCACTCGGCTGCGAAAATAGTTCGGGTCGGTCGTGCCGGCTTCGAGCGGGTCGAAATCAGGCAGAGAGACCATTGCCAGAATGGCCCCGGTCTTTGGATCGGCCACAACCGCTACAGCCGCCTCGGCCTGATACTTCTCGTACTGCTTTACAAGCTCATCTCGGACAAACTTCTGGATGGTGGCATCGAGCGTCAGAATGATCCCTACGCCGTCCCGCAAAACCCCCTCTTCCTGCTTTAGTCGAATGGGTCTGCGGGCCACGTCGGCAAAGAATATATTCCGTGCGGCTGAACCTTTCAACTGCTTGTCGTACTGCAGCTCAAGACCCTCAAGACCGCGATCGTCGGCGCTTGTGAAACCGACGATAGTGGCCGTGAGGCGTCCCAGCGGATAGTGTCTGAGCCAATCAGACTCGATGCCGACGCCGTTAATTCTTCTTGCTTCCCTGCACTGATTGGGATCGACGCCGGACTTGATCTTGGCGTAGCCCGGATTGCCGCTTTCCGTGATCAGCGTGCGGATTTCATGCGGGTCCATCTCGACAATCGGCGCCAGCCTGGTCGCTGCGTCGTCGGGGTTTTTTACGATTCGAGGCTCAACTGTAACGACCTGGATTCCGTTACTGGCGGCAAGCACCCTGCCCCGACTGTCGAAAACTGTGCCGCGTCGCGGCTTTTCGGGGCAATTCGCCCGCTGCTGCCTGATGCAGCGGGCGATGTAATAGTCGCTTTTGAAATGCTGAAGGTAGAAACACCGTGCCGCCAGGGCCACAAACGCCACAATCAAGAGCAGCAGGAAACAGGTGGTAATTCGGACAATTCTCAATTCTTTGACCGTTATATCCAATGATTAGTGTACAGCCTGTCGCATTTCGCCTCCGCCAACGGCTACTCTTCAAGCCTCTCCGAGACAGCAGTCGGGTTAATGAGCCTTTCCAGCCGCAATTGTTTATCCCCAAGTTCCTCGTTGAGGCGTTCCTGTTCGTCGGTTTCCAGCGAAAGCTCGTAGAAAATGCGGTTATTGAGACTGCGCAGATAGACGGCGAGAATCAAAATGCCCGTGAAATAGAAAACGACGAAAACAAAACGAAACCGGGACATCACATTCCACCCGCCCGCCCTGCCAGTTGCGGCCGGGCGTGATTCACCACTCAAACAAGCCGCGATTCTTTCACTTGGGCGGTATCTTCAAACGCAGCCCGACGCTCAGGTCATCCGCGCTGGTCATGGCGCCGGCGTTGAGCGTGCTGATTTCCTTGTAGCGAATGCCGTTTCCGAGCTGTTCAGCGGAGATTTTCCACAGGCTATCGCCCTCTTTCACGACGTAGAACCGCCCCGACTCCTTACTTTCTGCGCCGGCCGAAAGATTTTTTTGGCTTATGGACTTGACCGGCTCAAACAATGGACCCGACAACGGACCGCTGCTCGGGGCCTTGCCGGAAGCCACGGCTGGCAGGGCCGGAATAACAATCTCCTGCCCCACAAAAATCGCGTCGGCGGACTTGAGCAGCCTGCGATTAGCCTCGAATATCCTGGTAACATTCGCCCTTCTATTGCCCTCTTCGGGACCATAGAACTTTTTCGCTATGGTCGCCAGGGTATCACCAGTGCTTACAACGTAAGTCTTGAGTCCGGAAGGCGTTATGGGCTTAACGGGATCGGTGGGCCGCAGAGAATCTGTGGTTTTCAACTCGGTAGTCTTCGGTTCTGTTTGTCTATCATTTGGCGCCAAAGGCGGGCTGACAGACTGCTTTTCACCGCCAACCAATACCGGGCCAATCGGCCCGATCGCATTTTCAGCAGTGTTTTGCCGCCCGATAATGCCATTCATAAGTGGGGCTGTATAGCGAATATTGGCATCATCTGCAGCAAAGGTGTGAGCCGGGTCAAACAAAAGGCGCTGCTGCTCAGCGGAGCGCTGCGGCATCTGCGGTGGAGGATTGAGAACCTCGTCGGCCCTGCGTTCCCAGGCGCCAAGCCCCGGAGGGTCGTTTCTTACCATATTCGTGGTCAGCTCATTGCTGTCCGTCTGGCCGCGGAGTTTCGGCAGGCCGTTGATAATGAACGCGATGATAAATATGAAAACCAAACCTAACAGCAATCCAATCTTGGCGTCTGAAGTCATGGCAGAACTCCCTTACACAAATGTCCCTTGATTTATCGATTCCAATCCACCAACGAGGATACTACGCTTTTCGAGCGATCCTCAGTTTTGCACTCCTTGCCCGCCGATTCTCGGCAATTTCGGCCCTTGTGGGCACAATCGGCTTCTTCGTGATGATCCTGTAGATATTGTCTTTTTCGCACTGCTTGAAGCTGCGCTTGACCAATCCATCTTCGAGGCTGTGGTAGCTGATTATGGCTATCCAGCCGTTTCTCTTCAGCAGACTTGGCGCCGAAGCGAGCAGCTCTTTGAGGTTTTCCAGCTCATTGTTGACTGCAATTCTCAGCGCCTGAAAAGTTCTTGTGGCCGGATGTATCCTGCTTCTCTGCTTGCGCTCAGGCCGGGCCAGCGCCTTGCAGACTATTGCGGCCAGTTGTCCGGTCGTGGTAATAGGCTCATTCACACGGTGCCGGACGATGAAACGTGCAATACGTCGCGAGGCCCTGTCCTGGCCAAATCCATAAATCAAATCGGCCAAAAACTTTTCGTCCGCTTCATTGACTATATCGGCAGCAGTGGTCTTTAATCTTTTGTCAATTCTCATATCCAGAGCCATATTTGCCTGGAAACTGAGCCCGGTGTCCGCATCCATCAACTGTGCCGAGCAGAGGCCCAGATCCGCCAGAATGAAATCGGCCTGTTCTATGCCTTGGTCGTGGAGCTGACGGGAGATTTGGGCAAAGTTCGAACGGACTATGACTACCTTACATTCAAGGTCGACCAATTTCGATTGGGCCCTTAGGATGGCGTCCTCATCCACGTCCAGCCCGACAATGACTCCATCGGGGCCCAACGTTCTGCCGAACAGAAAACTATGACCTCCGTGTCCAATGGTCGCATCGACCATCACCCCATCCGGCGGTAAGTTTATCTGTTCGGCCAAGGTCCTCGCAAGGACCGGAATATGCTCTACTGTCGAACCATTCACGTTTATCGTATCGCGTATATCGGGTCAAAAACCCGGCTGCCGGAATTTGCCGCAATATTCAACACATGGCGGCCAACCTCTCAGCCGACGGTTATGGCGCATCTGGAAATCTGGAGTTTTTCCACGGGCCGCGAGAAAGCTATGCCGGAGAACATCTCGTTACGTGCCTTCAGCCGCTCCAATCGTTCACCAAGAACCGCCAGCGAGGCAAAGGTCCGCTCGTCAACCTCCCTTTTGCCGGCCAGACTTTCGGCTACAATTCGACAATGGTTCGAATCAGCTTCAATCATTCTGCCTCCCACTCCAAGTGTTAAAGGTCTTCGTTCTGGTTCTGCAAGACAATCTGCCTTGCCTGGGACATCTGCTTTTGATACTGGGGCATGTGGTCCGAGAGATACTGCTCCCAGCTCTCACTGTTCCACAACTCAATGTGGTCTCTGACGCCGATGAGCGTGATTTGGTCCTTCAGCCCGGCTCTCTTTCGCAGTTTCTCATTCAGAAGCAATCGGCCCTGGGCATCCAGCTCAATCTTGCTGGCAAGAGCAAAACTCATACGCTCGAACGCCACCGCCTCATCCGGCGCAGCCGCTCCAGGCGCCACGGCAAGGGCGATGTGCTCAAAGTACTTCTCAGGATACAAGCACAGTATGCCGTTGGCGCCGAGGATGAGGTAAAAGTTGCTGCCGTGCTCATCGGCGTCTATCTGGCTTCTGAGCTTGTTCGAGACGAGGACTCTGCCCTTATCATCGACAACGTGCTGATATTCGCCTGTTAGTAACAACATGGCATCTGTCCCACTTAGCTAACTATATGTGGGCAATTCTACCATTTTCTACCACTGCGTCAACAGCCGAACCCACTTTTTCCCAAGATTCTTAAAGATTTTGTTATGGGACTGTCACCGACACTGTCCTAATCTACGCAATCAAAAGTGCTTACGCAAATTCAGCCACGGCTGCAGTTGGATTGTTTTTCTTAACGCAGGGCTGTGAATTTCGCACCGAAGCGAGGCGATTCCCAAGCCGGAACACGGAGTGATTTGCGCATATCCGCATCTGCGCTGCCACGAATTGAAGTCAATCGACACCCCGCGGACACGACAAAGCCGCCCCTGCCCCCCACTGACAAGCCGTCAGGGCTTGAGCCAGATCGCTCGGAAGGTTTTCCTATTTGGATCCAGCAGGGATTTGTTCGGGCAGGCGCCGTCGTCGTTAAGCTCACCCTCGGCACACTGAGATTTGTCGGCCACGCTGACAGGCAAAGTCCCATCGTCGCTGAGCAGCAGTAGTCTCTCGGAACTGCCAAACGGTATCAACGCCTCCGGGCCGAAGTTGCTCAGACTCAACTGCTTGACCTGCTTCGGCTGCTCCTGGCCCTTGCCCGACCATCGGTACAACACGAATTCCGGGCTTTCATCGGGGCTGCCCGCAACAACGAAATACACCCTGTGGAAGGCCGAGTACTCCATAGACCTAATACCCAAACCATTCAAGTCCCACAGCATTGGCTCACCCAGGATAGGCGTGTCGCCATTCTCAATCACCTGCGCTGGATTATTCAACGGCACAACAAGGGCGCAGACGCGGCGAGTCGATTTATCAACAGGCCGAGGATTTCGAAACCCGATATAGAGCGTTTTTCCATCGGACGAGGCGCAAAGCCCCTCGATATTAAGGCCCTCATCCTTGGGGGCGAGTTTCTCAAGCTCTTTCCTCGAGAGGTCCGCCAAACCAAGTCCCGCCGCCTTGTGCAACCCCAAATCGCGCAGCGCCTTGACTGCGAGCATCGTGCGCACAAGAGTTTTGCAGGGCTTGCCCACCGGCTGAATCGCTATCTTACCATCCTTAACCTCAACGTCGGTGGCGAAGAATCGGTAGCGGCTCGGGCGAGGCTTGCCATCCTTATTTCTGCCGTGGGACGTAATCCAGTATATCCTGCCGCCGATCTTCGTAACGCCCTCGATATCCGCCTCCGGATGGTCCTGCTCAATCTGCAGGAACTCGCTGACATCATAAGAATAGACAGGCGATCCGCCGTCCGTCTTATAGACCCGCAGTATGTTGTTCTCGTCGTCAGCCATCAAAAACATATCATCGCCCACGGCAACCGCAGCCGATGCGTCGCTGGCGCCGTGATAGACGAGGACCTTGCGTTCCTGCTGCTCCTCGACAGCAACACAAGCACCGCAGCCAAAGATAATGAAAAGGAGTATCTTGCCTGCAGTTTTCATTTCGTAGCACCTTTCACGTATATCCAAAGACTTGCCCCGTGGGCCCGGTTCGACTCATTGACTCATTTCCAATGACTCTAACACCCCGGCGGTAAATGCCAAAGCAAAAATCTCCCCCCAGTATTCGAGACGCCTCGCCGCTCCTGCCGCAACTGTGCCTACAAGTCCCCAATAGGCCCAAAATCAGGCCGATATCTTGCAAAAACTGCCATGACGCATTAGAATCACCGCATACGCAAATAGAACCACCAGACACATAGAATTGGAGGCGAATATGAAGGTTGTGGCCTTTAACGGCAGCGCTCGAAAGGACGGCAATACCGCCATCTTAATCAACCAGGCGCTCGAAGAGCTTCAAAGGCAGGAAATCGAAACGGAGATGATTCAGCTTTCCGGCCAGCGAATCCGGGGCTGCACCGCCTGCTACAAATGCTTCGACAACAAAGACAGAAAATGCGCAGTTACCGAAGATGCAATGAATGAATATATCGCCAGAATGTTCGATGCCGACGGAATCATCTTGGCCAGCCCGACCTATTTCGCCGACGTCAGCGCCGAGCTAAAGGCCCTGATCGACCGGGCAGGGCTGGTCGCCAGGGCCAACGACAATATGTTCAGGCGCAAGGTCGGGGCCGCCATCGTCGCCGTTCGCCGGGCGGGGGCAATTCACGCCTTTGACACGATCAATCATTTCTTCCTGATCGGCGAGATGATAATCCCCGGCTCATCCTATTGGAATGTGGGCTTCGGCCTGAAAAAAGGCGACGCCGAGAACGACGAAGAGGGCCTGCAGACTATGCAACAGCTCGGGCAAAACATGGCCTGGCTCCTGAAGAAGATAAACACGTAGCCTTTGAGGCGAGCCGTGCGATGCCGCCGCCACGTTGCGAGGGGCCCCCAAGCATGCGTCGCATTCCAAGCATAGAGGCCTTCTTTTCTCACACGCAGCACCGCAGAACGCCGGAGGTATTCCACGGGACTCTCTGAAGCTAAAGATTCACAATAGTCGGTGTAGATAAATATCTACAGAGCTTTGAAGCAATCAGGAATTTTACTCTATATTCAGCAGAAGAGTGTCGGTGTGGCACACAGAAGCGGCACTAACCCAGCTTCCGCAGTTAGGGGTCAAAATCGTTGATTTCAGCACAAAAACAAGGAAAGTCTTCACTACAACGGGTTTTGGCCTGCCGGCTCGTCTTCTTCCTCGAACACTGGGTCAAAAACTATGGTTATCTCGCCGGGAA
>CAYGZM010000044.1:0-26573 GCA_964354365.1 uncultured Pirellulales bacterium | reverse complement strand
ACGGCGAGTATGAATTCGCCCTGCGGCGCTGGCCAATCGAGGTTGATAAGCCCATAAATGCCGCTATTGAGGGCGGCAAGGCTATCAGTGCAACCCAAGCACGGCTCCAAATCGCGGATGTGGATGAGACTAAGCCGGTTGCCGCCGATGCGGTCGAGGTGCGGTTTCGAGTGAGGCTCAAAGCGGGTAAGACCCGGTTGCAAACGTGGTTCACCGATGATAAAGGCGAATCACGCGGGGCGTACTACGTCTATGTGAAACGCTTATAGGCAACCAACCAACGTGGCGACAGGTAAGGGGTCAGTTTCGGGTGGTTTTTGAACAAGACACGGGCTGGAAGCCCGTGCGACGCACGGCCAAGATGGCCGTGCCACAGGGCTCGCTCCCCATAACTGACCCACAACGGCGACAGGGCGATTCTCCTTGACTAACGTAGTCGGTTTTGTTAGACTAAAGAGGTGGATGAGTTCTGCAAAATTGCAGGTTAGGCCTACTTAGAAAAGAAAAAATCGTTCCTTCGACTTTGCTCAGGACTGATTTTTCTTTTCAATGGCGACGTATTGTCTCGTAATCGCTTAGGTGATTATTGAAGAAAATCATAAGAGATTTTCTTCAACAATATAGGTCTAACCTGCAATTTTGCAGAAGCCTTTAAGGAGGTGGGAAGAAGGAGAACGTGGTGATGGGTAAGGCCGGCCGCAAAAAAAAACGTAATGGTGGTGTGCTTCGTGCAGAGGACATAGTGCCTCCATACGGCGAAGATGCTGGCCGTGATGAAAGCCCGCAGAAGGCCAAACCCGGCGGGAATGAAGCGTTGCCATCTCAAAAGAAGGGCAGACAGGTTTCAACGGGAAAATCACCGGTCGCAGGGAGAGCTCCGGCCAAGGGCAGAGAGGCCAAACCGCGGGGTGTGGCCCGGCAGGGCAGCGAAATACCGACGTTTGACCTGGGGCAACAGATTCTGGCCGAGCAACGAAAGGTCGCTGCGGTAAAAAGAAAAGGCCCTGGAATGAGGGGCGCTGCTCCCGTTAGGGTTCCGCGGGCCGAGCAAGTGAGCAATAGGGACGGGCGGCCAGAGGCGGAATTGTCCGAACGGGACCGAATCATTGCGGAGATTGTGGCGAGGGATATTGAAAGACTGTGTCGAGGGGATGCCGCGGGCGTTTAGGAAGGTAGTGCAACACTCGGAGGGAATGCGGCGCGCGGAGTTCTTGTGAAAAAGAGCCAATTTGCGGCGTATCTTCTTGCAATGTGTCTCGGCGGTATGTAGATTATTGCAGATTGCTCGGAGAGGTGGCCGAGCAATTGAATCCGGACAAGTTTCGACAGAATGTCTTTACGCCACTGCTGACAAAAGCAAAGCTGCCTCGTATAAGGATACACGATTGCCGACACACTTACGCAAGTTTGCTCTTACAAGCGGGTGCACCGATACATTATGTTAAAGAACAATTGGGGCATAGCTCAATAGCAACTACTGTCGATTTGTATGGACACATAAGTCCCGGAGCGAATAGAAGCGTACTTGATAGTCTGGATTAACTCGGTTAAAATTGGAAGGAATAAGGAAATATTGTTATGGCAATGCCAAAAGCCCAGAGGATTCAACAAAGTATTACAACGAGATTAAATCAACTAAAAGAACAAAACATACTTACCCAAAAGGATTTTGAGCTTCTCGATAAGCGCACACACGAACTCTATGATTTAGCAAAAGAAGCTAACAAATTGGAAGAAATCAAAAAGATTGTTGAAAGAAAATGAGCAAATTTACAAGAGGGCATACTCTACCAGATAGTGGCGATATAGGCGGTTCGCACGCAGAGCAGCAGGCAAGATACCGGGACGTGGACTGAGGAGACTTTTCAAGTGAAAACCGATTGGCAAAAATTTCTCGCAGGTTCATTAAAAGCAATTCAAAAAAATTCAGGGCTTGCTTTTAAGAATATGAAACCAACAGACCTGCCAAAAGCTGCTGGGGTCTATTTAATCATAGCAAGGAACAAATCATACTACGTAGGACGCACCGTCAATCTGCGTCGTCGAATTTATACAAATCACCTGATGGGACCAACAACAACTGCACGGCTGAAAAAATATCTCATTGAATCTGGTGAGTGTGCGAACAAACAGACAGCAAAGCAATTTTTGCGGAAGCACGCTATTGTGAGTTGGATTGAAGAAAAAGATATGAGAATCAGAGGTGCTTTGGAAGGCTATTTTACAGGAGTTCTGTTTCCGAAGTACGGTATTGCAGCAGAGCATTAAACCCTTACCGTTCGGTAAGGGTTTTTTCCGGTCAAAACCGTTAGGGTTGCCTCCGTCTACACTCTTGCTGCTCGGCTTGGGTGCGGTGATGTTGAGAAAAAGACGATAAAACCTTTTGGAAAAGAGATAAAATATGTTAACGCTATTGCAGTTCTTTCAGTCGTGTTCTGTTTTACCTAATAGTATTAAAAGTCATACGCCTAAGAGCGATTGCCTGCAACAATTCAGACAGGTATTTAGTTCTCAAGAAGCAAAGAACGCCTCCAATGTCCTATATACCTTTGTCTGTGAAAAAAAGATACCAAGAGTCAAATCTGAAAGTGTTGTCATATACATAGGCCAAACCAAACAGAATTTGAGTAGCAGATATATGAAATATGCTGAGGCTTTTTGTTCTGGTGAAAATTCGCCTTTGTACAGTTATATTATTACTCACTATGGCAATATCAGAATTGCTTATTTACCTGTGCAATCCCTAAAACAAGCAGAGACCGAATTACTGAAAGATTATTATAAACTGTACAAAGAATATCCCCCACGAAACTTTCAGCGACGCTCCTACTGCTCAGTCTCGGTGCGGTGATGTTGAGAAGGAAACTTTTTAGACAGAAGGAGAAAATATGAGACGACCATTCAATCGGGACACGTTGGGCAAAGTTATATTTGTTAATGTACCTAAATGTTTACGGTGGCTTGTTCGGTTGCTGATCAGAAAATAAGACTCTTGCCAATTCGAGGAGAGTTTTTTTCGTTGCAACGGTTTAACTCACGCTTTTGGTTCTTGCCTAAGCCACTGGAGATAAGTGGGTTAGCAAACCAACCCAGCATCTGGTTGCGTAACGGTCGTGTTTTCTGGACGGAAAACCTCTGTTGAAGCTGGTTCGGCTAACCCTACAAATGCCTGAAATTCATACCACTTGACCATTAGAGAGCCGAACACAGCCAGTAAGCGATGCGGATGGACGGGCAGGGGCGGAATTATCCGAACGGGACCAGATCATTACAGAGATTGTAGCGAGGGATATTGGGAAGCCGTGTTGGGGGGATGCTGTGGGCGTTTAGGAAGGCGGTACATCGCTCGGACAGAACGCGGCACGCGGGATTATTGTGAAAAAGGGCCAATTTGCGGCGTATCTTCTTGCAATGTGCCTCGGCGGGATGTAGATTATTGTAGATTGCTCGGAGAGGTGGCCGAGCGGCTTAAGGCAACGGTTTGCTAAACCGTCGTAGGGGTTTAAACCCTTACCCCGGGTTCGAATCCCGGCCTCTCCGTTTTTGTTGTGCACATCGATGACATGCAGTGTCAACCACTGCCAACTGATGAGAATCAAAGAAAGCTTTACCACAAGAAAACATACAAGAAGACTGTCGGGATTTAACATTATGGTCCCGGATTTCCCAAGTGCCAATACAGAGGGAAAAAGTGGATTCTTCACACAAATACGTGGCTTTTCTTGTGTTTGATGCCACATGGGGTGCTGGATCTTTAGGAAATTCGTTGATATTGCGATGTAGTTGTGGTATTATGGGATTTGAATCATACAGGAGTGTCTGAGGGAAAGTGTCAAAACGTGCAAGAGTACTGTTTATAACATCAAATGGGAAATGTCTATTAGATATAGTTGAAAAGGGCGGGTAAATGATGTCTCTATATAAAATTGCAGGCGAAGGTAATTTACATTCGGTAAAAGTTACTTTATCATTTTGCACTTTTTGAAGAGAAGGACAATGAGTTCAATTATATTTGGTTTGGTAGCTTTTGTGTGTGTTTTCGGCGGGGCACTGCTGGGTTTATTCCTTCGTAGTATCTTACCTGACCATCATCTGCGTGAGGATTCGAAGGATGCCGTGAGGACAGGGGCCGCGCTGGTCGCCACGCTGGCTGCCCTTGTCCTTGGTCTCCTGATTAGTTCGTCGAAGAATTCATTAGACGCGATGAATACCGCGTTTGCGAAGAGCGGCGCCCAGATAATCATGCTTGACCGCGTCCTTACCTTCTACGGACCTGAAGCAAAAGAAGTCCGTGAGCAATTGCGGGATGTTGTACAAGCAAGGATCGAAAGGATATGGCCCAAAGACAAGACCGAAAGAATTAAAATGCCACCCTCAGAGGGGCCTAGAGGGATGGAACTTGTTGTGGACAAGCTGCGGGGACTGACCCCGCAAAACGAATCTCAGTGGTCACTTCACACTCAGGCTATGCAAATAGGCAACGACCTGATGCAATCGCACTGGCTGGTAATCGAGGAGGCGCAGCTTACACTGCCTACGATGTTCCTTATGATACTTTTATTCTGGCTTACCATTCTTTTCATCAGCATCGGCCTGTTCTCCCCGTGTAATTCAACGATTATCGCAGTTTTGCTGGTATGCGCGATATCGGTATCCTGCGCAATATTTTTGATTGAGGACATGAGCCGCCCATTCCATGGGGTGATGAGAGTTTCCAGTGCTCCGCTTGTCAAAGCTCTTGAACATCTCAGCAGGTAAAAGGTAAAACTCTGCTAATATCTATTCGCCTGCACTGTTGCGGTCTATTTCTGCGGCTTATAGGCGACTGCCGCACTGCTGTCATGTGCGAAAAACACACTTAACTAATAATTTCCAAGTACTATCAAATTGCAGTCTACTTGTCACCCACCATTTGGGAAATCCGGATTTACTCATCTTTTACGGCCACGATTTCGGCCAGTTCATCGGGTTTATGATACCAACCATAGGTGGAAATCCTGTGAGAACCAGTGCTGCTAATTGCTTGGAAGTGCTAAAATAAGTGTTTATCCATCTTTCCTCAAGCTTGGCTATGACATAGGCTCCGGACCTACGGAATCGTCTTGCGGCTGTCTGACCAAACGCCTCAAAGGCGCTAGAACGAGATGGGACAAAGACAATGCCGAAGCGGTAATGGCGTCAGCTTAGCCTGTATTCCAGTCATTTGTGGAACAAATACTGGAATATAAAAAGTGTTGCCGCATAATTCGTCAGAAAAACTTCTCGCACACCGTCCCCAGTTATTCGGTGGTGTGGGCGGGGGCCCCAGTGATGGGGCTCCCTATCCCGATAGCACATGTCACTGTAATGTCACACGGTACAATGTTAATAATTACGGCATGACCCCTTTAGGTTGCAACCCGGCACGACGACAGCATGGAATTCCAGCCCGCTTTTTGGCGGTTCACTCGCATGCTGTTGTCTTATCTCCTTTCAACCCTGTTTAGCCGAGGCTGCGAACGACATTGGGCCGAAGCTAACCTATTCTTGCGCTGCTTGTCGTGTGGCGATGGGTACATACCCTGCCTCCAAGCCCGGCGGCGGGGTCACAATCAAGGCCGGGTCAACATCCGCCAGTTTTCCAATCGTGGGTGGCGCCAGGTAGTCGCGGTCTTTTTTCCAGTTCCGGTGGAGTTTTTCCACCCGCGCCTGCAGGCTGTCCCGCTCTTTATCCGTTAAATCGGCGTTGAGCAATGCAGGCTGGTCGGCGAATCGATACCAGTAGTACGTCACCACGCTGCCGTCCCCCGGATGCGCCTGGAAAGGTCCTGCCACGGGGCCAGGCTTCTTCCAGCAGCTCTCCGCATCGTCGGGAGTGACGTAGGGTTTGGGGGGATCCTCGATGGGCCGACTAAAGCTAACCTTGGCCAGTCCTGTTTCAACCGGAACGTCTTCGGGGCGGACCACAACCCACTGGGCCTTTTTATTATCATTCAGCAGGTGAAAGTATTCGGGGAGTGTTACCAGTGGGCCGTCCTTGGAATCTGTTTTTGTAACCAATTCGTAATTCCAGCGGAACCCGAAGGTGCTTGGATCAGGCGCCACCGGAGTCGCAAAAGAATTCCAGGCCAGAGGCACCTTTTCTTCCCTGGGGACAGGGGGCGTATAGATCTTCCAGGTTGCCCCGCCTCGTCCTGGAAAGCTGTGCACACTGGCCCCCAGGGGGTCGATGGCGCCGCTGGCCGGGGCCCCGCCTTCAAACCAGGCCTTTACGGCATCCCAGAGCGCCTTCTTGCTGTAGGAGGTAACGCGGTGCACGACCACCGAATCGCCCTGGGGCCCTCGGGGGAACGAGGTTGGGGCTATTCGGGCGTAGGTCCGGCCCTTCTCGTCAATGGACTGGACGCTGGGGACATACTGGGTTTCCATCTGCAAAGCCCTGTTGGGCTGGGAGGGACGGGTATCCAGAAACATGCCGGCCAGGTTTGGGTCGTCCACAGTGGCGCGGGAAAAGAAATAGGGGGTGAAGAAAGCCACCGGGCCTTTGAAGTTTCGCGTGTTCAGAAACAAGGTCCAACAGTTATTTCCGGTAGGCACGTTTTTCCCGGCGGTGGTGGATTTGGCCGTGGTGAGCGGAAGCGGCAGGTACCCGTAGCCGAACAGTTCACCGCAGGCACCTTGTTTCAGATTCAGGCCATCGGGGGGCCACAGCAACCACGGACTGAGCTGTGCCACACCGTACTTGCCGTTCGGTTTATCCCAGTCCCTTCCTTTGCCGGCCCCGGGTCCGTTGGCCCATTCACTGAAATTCAGGGCCACCCCGCCCATAATGAACTTCGGCGTTTCCGTGGGAAACCGCGTGTCACGCCACCAGCCCAGGCCGCCCTCAATATCGGAATACAGATTGTCAGGGTCTGGCCCGTCATACTGAGCGTGCATCCAGGTGCCGAACAGACCTGTTTGAAAACGATTCCCCGGATATTCCTTTAACAAAGGCCAGGCTGCGACATACATAGAGAACCCGGCGTTATAGGTTTGTTCAACCCTCTCGTTAGGGACGAGCAGGTACCCGGCCATCTCTCCCTTCTCAATCTGATTGGGGGCGCCGGTCAGGGGTGTCAGGGGCAAGACGAACACGAGGGCCAGGCAGGAAGTGAACAATGTAAAAAACCTTTTTTTCAACATAAGGGAACCTCCGGCAACTATTGTTCTTTCTTTATTTGCAACGTCTCACGTAGAACTCTAAAAACATACAGCAGGCAATGGATGTCTGTCAAGCAGGATTTTCGGGAATTATTCAGAACGTGTGTGCTTGTCAAGGGTTAGAAGGCGGGGACGTGCTTGCTTCTGTATGCCGCCGACATCTCGGTGTCGGCGCTGCCGCCCTGAGCGTGTGGCCGGAGGAGTTCCTGGCGGCAGGGGCCGCGGCCGTCAATTGTTGTCTTTGCGGGACTTGTACTCTTCAACCTTGTGCCGAACGATTTCGCCCCGGACCATGTAGATCACATCTTCGGCGATATTTGTTGCGCCGTCTGCGATGCGCTCCAGATGGCGGGACACAGACAGCAGGTGTATCAGGCACTCGGTCTGGTCCGGATGCTTGTGTAGCGCATCTTGAATCTGAGCATACGCCTGCCGATTCATATCATCGACCGCATCATCGTCCGCACACACTTTGTAGGCAAGGTCGGCGTCGAGGTTCACCAGGGCATCGAGACTCTCTTTCAACATTGTCTCGGCCTTCAATGACATGCCCGGAAAGTCGAAAGCGAGATCGACCTCGGGTTGTGTCGCAATATACACCGCTCTTTCGGCGATATTGACGGCCAGGTCGGCGATGCGTTCGAGGTCAGTGTTGATCTTCAGCACGGCGACAATGAATCTCAGGTCTGTCGCCACAGGCTGGTAGAGAGCCAGTATCTTCAAGCACGTCTCCTCGACCTCCACCTCTTTTCGATCGATCCTTGCGTCGTTTTCGATTATGTGCTTGGCCAAAGCCCCGTCTCGCTCTTGTATCGATGTGACGGCCTCACGAACGCTCATCTCGGCCATTGCGCTTAAGTTCAGGATTTCTTTTTTCAAGTTGTCAATTTCTCTCTGCAAATGTATCGGCATAAATTCGATCCTTAAATTTCAGGGCCTTTCGAAACGGTCGGGATTTTTTCCAAACGCATCATCAACCGTAGCGGCCGGCTATGTACTCTCTTGTCCTTTCGTCCTTTGGGTTCTGAAAGATGCGGGAAGTCTCGCCGTATTCTATCAATTCGCCCAACAACATGAAGGCCGTATTCTTCGAGACGCGTGCGGCCTGCTGCATATTGTGAGTAACGATGAGGATTGTGTACTCCTCTTCGAGCTCGCGCATCAATTCCTCGATGTGCGAGGTTGCGATGGGATCCAAAGCCGAGCACGGCTCATCCATCAATATGATCTGGGGCCTTATGGCGACAAGCCGAGCGATGCAAAGCCGCTGTTGCTGTTCGGCCGACAGATCAAGCGCCGGGCCGGTCAGGCGGTCCTTCAATTCGTCCCAAAGCTGAACGTGCACAAGACTCTCTTCCACGATCCAATCGAGCTTGTCGGACCTCCATTCGCCGTGCACGCGCTGTCCATAAGCTACATTGTCATAAATCGACAACGGAAACGGGGTGGGGTGCTGAAAGACCATCCCGGCCTTCCTGCGAAGCTGTGTCAGGTCTGTGCCTTCGGCATAAATATCCCGGCCATCGACGAGAACCTGCCCCTCAACGCGGGCGCCGATGATCGTGTCATTCATACGGTTACAGCAACGAAGAAGGGTGGACTTGCCGCATCCCGATGGTCCTATGATGGCGGTTATGGCCTTCTCTTCGACGGCCATAGAGACATCCAGCAGGGCGTGGAAGTCGCCATAAAACAGGTTTAGCTTCTTTGTTTCAAGAGGATACGTTTTGTCCATTTGTTGCCGCCGCCTCCGGGCGTGTCTGTGACATCCGTCCGGGCTATCCAAACTTGCCCGTCAGGTAGTCCGCCGTGCGCTCGTTGCTCGGATTCGTGAATATTGTCTCGGTTGCGCCGCACTCGATAAGCTCTCCCATCAGGAAGAAAGCCGTTCTGTCTCCGACTCTTGCCGCCTGGGCGGTGATGTTGGTGACAAGAATAATCGTATATCGGCTCTTCAGCTCCAGGAGAGCCTCCTCTATCTTCCTCGTTGAAACCGGGTCGAGGCCTGAACACGGCTCATCCAGAAGCAGCACTTCAGGCTCCAGCGCCATTGCCCTTGCCAGACACAGCCGCTGTTGCTGGCCGCCGGAGAGATTCCTCGCCGAAGTATGGAGCCGGTCCTTGACTTCTTCCCAGAGATAGGCGGCCTTGAGAGATCTTTCCACAATCTCGTCCAGGCGTTTTTTGCCCAGTATTCCCCGCATCCTCGGGCCAAGGGCAAGGTTGTTGTAGATTGACTTAGGAAGAGCGACCGGCACCGCAAAGACCATCCCGAGGCGTCTTCGCAGCTCTGCAACGTCCACGTCCTTGTCAAAGACAGAGCGTCCGTCCAGCAGGACTTCGCCGCTCTTGCTGGTATTCGCAATCGCGTCGTTCATCCTGTTGAGGCATCTTAGAAACGTTGTCTTTCCGCTCCGGGACGGCCCGATTACCGTGAATATCTCATTGGTGCAGACGTGCAATGTGATCCCCTTCAGCGCAGGGGAGCTCCCATACGAGAAACTGAAGTTCCTGGCAATAATCTTTTGCGTCTCTGAATTCCCGGTTTCCACCATAAGCCCGTCCTACGAGACCCGTGCAATAAACCTCCGCATCAGCCAGTATGCGAAGAAATTGACAATCAATATTGAGATAAGCAGCGTCGCGGCGGAACCGTATGCCATGTCGCTCGCCCCCGTCTCGCGGACCAGCAGATAGAAGTGTATCGCCAGGGTCCGCCCGGAGTCAAATATGGAGCCGGGTACCCTCAGTGACGTGCCCGCGGTGAAGATTACCGACGCCGTCTCGCCCACACATTTGCCGATGGACAATACAATGCCCGTCATAATTCCAGGAAGCGCACAGGGCAGCACAACCCTCGTCACGGATTGCCACTTCGTCCCCCCCGTGGCGAACGCGACCTCCCGATATGACTGGGGAACCGCTCTTATCGCCTCCTCGCTCGACCTGATTATAAACGGCAGTATCATCAAGCTTACCGTCAGCGACCCCGAGAGTATCGACCAGCCAAAGTTCAAGAGCCTGACGAAGAACATAAATCCAAATAGTCCGAGCACTATCGAAGGGACGCCGGCCAGGCAGTCCACCCCGAATCGAATCGCCTTTGTGGCCCAGCCCTCGGTTGTATATTCCGTCAGATAAATCGCTGAGCCCAGGCCCAGCGGGATGGAAACGAGCAGGCTGATTGCCGTCAGGTATATCGAGCTTATTATGAAGGGCAGAATCCCTCCCTCCCTGCCCATTGATCGCGGACGGCCGAAAAGAAACTCCAGATTGATTACCCCTACGCCTTTGACGACCACGTACCCCACGATGGCCACAAGCGTTATTACGGCTGTCCCTGCGAACAACAGAAGAACGCCTTTGGCAATCAATTCCGCTTTTTTGGGATTCAATCGTCTCATTTATTCTTCCTGACGCGGCTTCTCGTAACGTACCTGGTCAAGGTATTGAGAATCATCGTAATTATGAACAGCACAACTCCCGTGGCGAAGAGCGCTTGCCGGTGGTCGCCCTCGGCGTAACCCATTTCAAGGGCGATGTTGCTCGTCAAGGTGCGGACCGAATCGAGCGGCGAATTGGGCATAACCACCGCGTTGCCTATCACCATAATCACAGCCATCGTCTCGCCTATTACGTTGGCCATTCCCAGGATGACTCCCGCCAGGATGCCGGAGCGCGCCGCCTTCAGCGTGACCATCGTTGTCGTCTGCCACTTCGTCGCTCCGAGGGCAAGCGACCCGTCGCGATAGACTTTCGGCACCGCCTGTAGTGCGTCAACCGATATTCCCACGATCACGGGAAGAACTCTTATGCCCAGAACAAAAGAGGCGGTCAGTATGCAGAAACCGTGGCCGGCGCCCCCAAGATGTTCCCTGACAAACGGCACGATGAACAGTACGCCCACAAAGCCATACACCACGGACGGGATCGCAAAAAGCAGCTCGATAGCGGGTTTGATAATGGTAACGGTGCGCTTTGAGGCGAATTCCGAAAGGTAAATGGCGCAGCCAACGCCAAACGGCACCGCAACAACTAATGTCCCAGCCGCCACGCAAACCGACCCTGCAATCATCGGGAGAATGCCGAATTTACCTTCGAGCGGTGACCAGTCCGTGGAACCAATGAACTTCCACACGCCGACCTTTATCATGATCGGCAGACCCTCGACGAATATGAACAGTCCTATTACAAAAAGCGCCGTTATCGAGAAACACGCTATTGCAAACAGTATAGGACTGACTAAGCGATCCTTGGTTAGGCTCATTTTGCGATCGGAGAAAGCAGGCCCTCTTTGTTCAGGACTTCCTGGCCCTTGGGCCCGAGGACGAAGTCTATGAATTCCTTCACCTGGGCTTTGGGCTCACCTTTAACGATGAACAGAAACGGCCTCACAACCGGATATTTGCCCTCGGCGAGGTTCTCGTGAGTCGGAGCCGCCCCATCGACCTTGATCGCCCGCACCTTCTGGTTGACAAGCGCCAGCGAAATATAACCGATTGCGTGCGGGCTTGTCGCCACCGCTTCCCTAATCGAGCCGTTCGAGTCCTGGACAAGCCCCGACGGCGAGATTCTTGTGCCTTCGCCCATTACGATTTCGTCAAACGCACCTCGTGTGCCGGAGCCTTCCTCTCGCGTTACAAAGGCGATCGAAGCGTCGTCGCCCCCCAGTCCCTTCCAGTTCGTTATCCTGCCGGCATAGATATCGCGTATTTGTTTCTTCGTGAGAGAATCAAGCTTGTTGGAGGGATGCACGATGACGGCAATGCCGTCGCGGGCTATCTCGATTATCGTTACGCTGTTCTTCTCTGCGTCCCGCAGCTCCCTCGAAGAAGTGCCGATATCGCAGATTCCGTCCCTCACAGAGACGATCCCAACAGTTGACCCGCCGGCCTGGACATCGACCTGTACACCCGGCTTCGTCTCCTCATAAGCCTCCGCAAGCATCTCTGCAAACGGGAAAACGGAAGTTGACCCTACTATCCGGATGCGGCCTTCCTGCTGACCGGTCCTCTTGCTGCAGCCGCCGCCAATTCCAAGCGCCAGCGATACGCACGCGAGCACCAAGAGTGCTTGATGAACCCTGATTTTCATGCTCAGTCTCCTTTGGAATCTACCTGGCTTTTATGCCCGCATTTCTCATAAATATAGAAATAGCGTTACTTGACAATGAGTACAGTACAAGAATTGCATTAGGATTGTGTTAGCTTTGCGTTAAAAGATTGTTAGGGGCATCCAAAAAATCGAGCGGTCAAGGATGGGTCGAGGCAGGGGTTTCCTGATATGGTTTCGTCCTTGACGGGGCATTTTGTGGCGGATAGAGTGCTTACGCCTGTCCGCCCACGGGAGCAAGAAGCCGGCAGCGGCTGGCAGACTGTGAAGGCTTACTTAAAGTCGAGTTGGTGGGCTAAAGCCCACCCTACGAGCCTAAAGCCGATCTGGTGGGCTAAAGCCCACCCTACGTGGGCGAAAAGGTCGTAGCACGAAAGATGAGCAAGGCTAAGATACTTGTTGTTGACGACGAAGAAGACATACGTGAGCTGGTGGCGCTGAATTTGGCTCCGGAGGGGTTCGATGTTCTGGCTTGCGACACTGGAGAATGCGCGCTGGACACGGCCCGGCGGAAGCAGCCGGACCTGATTATCCTGGACCTGATGCTGCCCGGTATCGACGGATTGGAAGTCTGCAAGACTCTAAAGGCCGATACCAAGACCAAGCACATTCCTGTTGTTGTGCTTACCGCCAAAGGCGAGGAGGCGGATATCGTTACGGGTCTCGAGGTAGGAGCCGATGACTACATAACCAAGCCGTTCAGCGGGAAAGTCCTCGTTGCGCGCGTGCGCCGCCTTCTGCGGAGGGTGGCCGAACGAACGGATGAGAAAGGCCCTATCAAGATTCACGAGCTGGTGATTGACCCGGCGCGTCGCGAAGTTTTGGCGGGCCGAAAATGTATTGAACTGACCGCGAGCGAGTTCAATATCCTCAACACGCTTGCCAGAAGGCCGGGGCTGGTCTTCACGCGCTACCAGATCGTTGATGCGCTCCATGGCGGCGAGTACGTCGTCACTGAAAGGGCTGTCGATGTGCAGATGGTTTCTCTGCGAAAGAAACTCGGCTCGTTCGGCAAGTATATTGAGACGGTCCGCGGCGTCGGGTACCGGTTCAAGGATTAGTGTATGGGTAAGAGACGACTGATTTGGCAGCTTTATCCTGCTTTTCTCACCGTGACGTTTCCGGCCTTGGTTGCGGTGACGTGGTACTGCTCGAGCGCTTTGCGGAGTTTCTACTACGAGCAAGCGCGCAGTGAGCTGGGTTCCCTGGCTCACTTCGCCGCCGAGCAAGTCTCCAAGATGCTGGATACGGCCCAGACGGATGAGCTCGACCAGTTGTGTAAGCGTCTGGGTGGCCCGAATGACGTCCTGACGCGCACTCGCGTCACGGTTATGCTGCCGTCGGGAAAGGTCATAGCGGATTCGGATGAGGACCCGGTTGTGATGAAAAGTCACTCAGACCGGCCGGAAATCGTTGATGCTTTGGAGAAAGGTTTCGGATGGTCAATCAGGCCAAGCCCCACGTTGGGGATCAAGATGATGTATGTGGCTGTCCCCGTCCGCAAGCAGGACAAGGCGGTCGCGGTCGTCAGAGTATCCGTTGCCGCGATTGCTATCGACCGCACACTTGAGGACATACATACGAAAATCCTTTGGGTAGGTCTTGCCGTAGCTGGATGTGCGGCGGCCTTGAGTCTTGCAATATCCAGCAGGATCAGCAGGCCCTTAGTCAACATGGAGCAAATAGCGCAGCGCTTTGCACAAGGCCAGCTCGATCTGCGCGTTCCAATGGCCGGCCCTTTCGAGCTTGCCGCGTTAGCCAACGCCCTCAATGAGATGGCCAGGCAGCTTCACGACAAGATCACCACCATTACCAGCCAGCGTAATGAGCTGGAGGCGGTGCTCTCGAGCATGATCGAAGGGGTTGTGGCGGTGGACCACGGAGGGCACATTGTGAGCATAAACAGGGCCGCCGCGGAGCTGCTAAGTGTCGATCCGGTGCAAGTGCAGGGGCGCAATATCGAGGAAGCGGTTCGCCAGGCTGATATCCACCAGTTTGTTCGCGCGACTCTTGAAAGCAAGGAGCCGACCGAGGCAGAGGTGTCGCTGCAAATTGAGGGCGAGAGATTCTTTCAGCTCCACGGCGCCAGGGTCCCCAATGTCATGGGCGGCAGGCCGCAAGGCCCCTCTGTGGGGGCCGGCGCAGTCATTGTCCTTCACGATATTACCCGAATGCGACGGCTGGAGAACGTTCGGCGGGATTTCGTGGCCAATGTATCTCACGAGCTCAAGACTCCCACAACTTCCATTCAAGGCTTCGTCGAGGCGCTATTGGAAAAGGGGGTTGATGACCCGGAGCAAACAAAGCGGTACATAGGAATAATTGCCAAACACTCCGACAGATTGAACAGCATTATTGAGGACCTGTTGAGTCTGTCGCGGCTGGATGAAGACCAGGAGCAAAGACGAATCCTGTTCGAGAATGCTTCGCTGAGACCTGCTCTCGCAGCGGCCATAGAGCTGCTCGGCCCAAAAGCTGAGCAGAAGAAAATCAGCGTTGAGCTGATATGCGCCGATGATATTGAGGCGAGGGTGAATCCCGCTTTGATAGAACAGGCCGTCTTCAACCTTGTTGACAACGCCATCAAGTACAGTGAGCCGGGAGATGCCGTTACCGTCTCAGCCGAACGAACGGACACGGAGATTGCCGTCTCCGTGCAGGACCACGGCTGCGGCATAGACAGAAAACATCTCCCACGCATTTTTGAGCGTTTCTACGTTGTGGATAAAGGGCGGAGCCGAAAGCTCGGCGGCACAGGCCTCGGCCTGGCAATCGTCAAGCACATTGCCCAGGTCCACGGCGGCTCCGTCACGGTGAAAAGCTCACTGGGAAAAGGCTCCACTTTTACCATTCACTTGCCCGTCGCCTAAACAATTCTGCGGCAACACCGAAATTAACACATTTCTAACACGCCGCTCATCAGTCCCTAACATCGGTCGAGTAGTTTCATCATAGAAGCACGACGCTGAAGGTCTGACGTGCATCACGCTCTTGAAAGGGCAAAAGATGATGAAAACACTATTGTACATCCTGTGCTGGATCGGCGTGATCTACTTTATTCTGCGTTTCTGCCGATTTGTTTGTCTTGTTGGCAAGGCTTTCGCACGGCGGCAGAACTCAGGCAGTCAGAAGGCATACGCCGCCGGGGACCCAAATCCTCCTCTGTGCGACTTTGGCGCAACTGTCAAGGGAGCAACGGGCAAGGAGGTAGCTAAGTGAGGCCCTGTGCTCTCTGGCCCCAGAGTACGCCAATACCAGTCCCGCCGGTGATTACCATGGAGGACGGACGACCCGCGTTCGTGTTGCTCGTCCTCCTGTTTTCGATCCAGACCCCGCGTCAATCTTCCCATAGGCCTGACCCGATAAGGCAGGTAGGTTTCTGGAGTTCCTCAAGACAGGCTTGAGGGCGTGCAAAAGCTGGCAGTTTTTTGGAGATGGAAGAATGAAGACACTGGAAATTGGAAAAACGACTGTGCTCGCAGTCGTGGCTGTCGGGCTGCTGTTGCTGCTGCCGCCTGCAAGTCTGCGGGCCGATGAGATCGGCGATCTCAAAGAGCAGTTGAAGGTCCAGCAGCAGATGATGCAGCAGTTGCAGGAAAGACTTGCTCAGCTTGAGGCCAGGCAGCAAATCAAGGAGAAGTCACTAACACAGAAGATAGAGGAAGTGGCTCAAAAGGCCGAGCAGAAGCCGACAGCTCTGCCGGACAGCCTCAAGTGGGCCGAGAAGGTCAAGATTTCGGGTGACTTGAGATACCGTCACGAGCACATTGACGAAGAGAAGACAGGCAGTGTCAGATGGAAAGATGGTGTCGACCGCCACCGCGTAAGAGCGCGACTTATGCTCGAAGCGCTTCTCAACGACGAGTGGGGTTTGGGATTCAGGATCGCTACAGGCTCAGCCGACCCTGTTTCGACGAACCAGAATCTCGAAGGCAGTTTCTCAAAGAAAGAAATCTGGCTGGACCTGGCGTATTTTGACTGGCATCCGGCTTCCGTGCCCGGGCTGAACGTTTACGGTGGCAAGATGAAGAACCCGTTCTATGCAGTCGGAAAGAACCAGCTCATCTGGGATGGCGACCTCAATCCGGAAGGTATTGCAGCTACATATTCGAAAGCCCTCGGCGAGAAGAATACGCTGTACTTGGCCGGCGGCGGCTTCTGGGTAGATGAGAACATTGCCAGTACAGCCACAGACGTCAGTCTCTGGGGCGCACAGGCGTATATCAAGCACGCAGTTGCAAAATCAGACAACCTCATTCTCGGTGCGACCTACCTGGATTTTGGTAACATACAAGGATCCCCCACCCTGTTGAGCACCTGGCCCGGCGGCGGGACAAGCTTCCTGGGCAATACTGCCTCCGGAGGAGCCTATGTCAACGATTACGATATAGTTGAGCTATTCGGCGAATATCAGACAAAGGCAGGCGGGATGCCCGTTTCAGTCTATGGAAACTGGGTCAATAACATCTCGGCTACCACGAGTGAGGACACCGGATGGCTAATCGGCGCGACGCTCAACAAGTGCAAAGATCCGGGCTCGTGGGAGATTGGGTACAACTATAGAGACCTTGAGGCCGATGCGGTTGTAGGTGCTCTGAACGACTCTGACTTCATTGGCGGCGGCACAGACGGCAAGGGCCACGTCTTCAGCGCCGCCTATCAGGTCCACAAGAACGTCCAGGCCGCCCTGACCTACTTCCTGAATCAGGATACGGCCAACAGTCAGGACCGCGAGCTGGATTATCACAGGCTGCAGGCGGATCTGCTGTTCAAGTTCTAACGGGCAGAGCCTCCGGTAATCTGCTAACAGAATACTAATCGTGTGTTAACTGGATTCTAACAAACGTAGAGTAGAATTTAATGAAAGGAGAAACGAATATGAAGAAACTCGTAAATATCATGCTTGCCGTAGTGCTTCTGGCGGGTAGTGCGGCTGTGGCCGAGACCCTGCAGCTCGAAGGCTCAACTACGGTCGGTCCCATTGCAGACGCCTTCGCCGAGTATTTCAAGAGCATCTACACGGACCTCCAGATTACCGTCAAGAAGACGGGCAGCGGCGACGGCGCAGCGGCCTTGCTCGATAAGCGGTGCGATATTGCCAATATGAGCCGCTTCATGAAGGACAAGGAATTTGCCGATGCGGTCGCCAAGGGCGTCTTCCCCGTTGCTCACGCTGTAGCTATGGATGGAGTCTGTATAATCGTGCATCCATCCAACCCGGTCACGGAGCTCACCAGAGACCAGGTGCGTGATATGTACATGGGCAAGATAACGAACTGGAAGCAGCTGGGCGGCCCGGACATGCCTATTGTTCCTATTAGCAGGGACACCTCTTCCGGCACGTATGAGTCGTTTCACGAACTGGTTATGGCCAAGCAAGAGATGGCCAAGAATGTTGAGTACGTGAACGCCAACCCTCAGGCGCACGCCAGGGTCAAAAGCACCCAGGGCGCCATCGGTTATGTCGGGTTGGGTTTCGTGGATTCTTCCGTCAAAGCCCTGACGATTGACAAAGTCAAGCCAAGCCGAAAGACGATTGCCAGCGGCAGCTATCCGGTGTCCAGACCCTTGTTCATGTTCACCAATGGCTACCCCAAGCTCGGTTCGATGACCCACAGATTCGTCAGTTTCTATCTCACTGAGAAAGGACAGGAGCTCGTCGAGGCAAAGGGATTCGTTCCTCTGACCAACTACTGACGAATGGGAAAATATGTCTCCTCCTTTTGAAACAGCAACAAAGAACAGAAGGCGTTAAATGAATGAAGTGAAGCTAACTCTTTCTTTAGAGCCGGCGGTCGGCTTCTCCCGGCCGCTGGCTTTAACACCGGGGCAGGACCTGAAGGGTTACCTCACCGCCCACGCAGGAAGAGCTGCACTGTTTCTGATTACGTGCAGTTCTGTTCTGGCGGTGCTGCTCATATTCACATTCGTCATCCGCGAAGCCATTCCGTTTCTGACGCAGTTCAGCCTGGCTGAGTTTCTCACCGGGACGGGATGGTACCCGCAAGCCGAGCAGCCGAAATTCGGAGCGCTCGCACTGATAGCCGGGTCATTGTATGTAACCGTAGCCGCCCTGGTCTTTGCACTCCCTGTAGGCATCATGGCTGCGGTCTTCCTAAGTGACATCGTCCCCTTTAGTGTCAGGGGTATCGTCAAGCCTATGATAGAGCTGCTTGCGGCTATTCCGTCGGTTGCCTACGGCTTCTTCGCCGTGCTGGTGTTGGCGCCGCTGATGCAGAGGAGGTTCGGTTTTTCGACGGGCACCAACGCGCTGAATGCTTCGATGATTCTTGCGGCTATGGCCCTTCCCACGATCATAAGCGTGGCGGAAGACTCTATCTCGGCTCTTGGCCGAGACCTGCGAGAGGCATCCTACAGCCTCGGTGCGACGCGCCTTGAGACGGTGTTTCGCGTGGTAATCCCGGCTGCTCACAGCGGAATAATTGCCGCGGTAGTGCTCGGGATGATGAGAGCCATCGGCGAGACGATGGTGGTGTGGATGGCCTCCGGCAACGCCAGCCAGATACCGCACCCCTGGTGGGATTTATCGCAGTCCGTTCGCACGATGACCGCTACGATAGCCGGCGATATGGGCGAGACGGTAAAAGGTTCGGATCACTACAGCGCGCTGTTTGCCGTGGGCGTGGTGCTGCTTGTTCTGACGTTTTCTCTGAACATCGTGAGTGAGTATTTCCTGACCCGCGCAAAAAAGGCATCAGGGAGACAATAAGATGAGAGTCGCAGTTAGAGGAATGCTTGACAAGAGCTTCACAGTCCTGACAGGTCTGTCGGTGGTTGTACTGTCTTTGGTGCTGCTGATTGTCCTCGGCCCGATGATCTGGCGAGGCTCCGGCGCAGTCGTATTCAGGGGTACGGTCGAATTCCGCAAGATGCAGTTGGCGCTTTTTGAACGAGGAGATGCCGAGAGCCTGCAGAATGAAATAAACCTAACCGATAAGGCCCGTGCTTATGTCTATCAAGCAATTGAGAAATTCAAAAGAGGCATAGACAGAGAGGCCCTCGGCGAACAGGTCAGGAGGATTCACCGCGATTTTGGACAGCAACTCCGTGAAGAAAGCGTGAGCGGTGAGCGTTATACGGAGTTGCGTGGTCTTACACGCGACATCCGTGAGAGACTCGAAGCTGCTTTTGAGAGCCAGGATGAGCAGGAAATAGCCCGGAACATCGAATATGTCTTGAAGTTCCAGGACGATGGGCGGCTGAAGGAAACGACCGCCGCCGAGTTCTTCAGCGTGGCGACGGAGTTTCGCGATGGCATAGCGGGCATTGACCTTGCCCACCAGCAGCAATACGCTGAATCTCTCCAGGAAGTTGAGCAGGCAGTTGAAGGTCTATTCGGCCCTGCCCCGGGGCAGCCGACTCCGGCACTCGCGAGCCAGCGATTCGGTGCGACTCGCTGGGACCAGGCCCTGAAGCTCCTGGATCAGCTACTGCAGGACGAACAATGGACCGAAAAAGAGCCCGGAAAGCCCCTTGAAAAAGCAAGGATTCCCCGCGAGAGGCAATTTGCAGGCACGAGCCTGGAGCCGCTCTTTGGCTATGTCAAAGAGAATCTGCCAGGCATGCTCAAGCCTCAGCTTACATTCTACTGGCAATTTTTCATCGATGACAACTTCGACAGTCATTACTTCGGCGGCGTCGGCCCTGAGATACTGGGCACATTGTTAATCACAGTGGTCGGAATGCTCTTTGCGATACCACTCGGCCTTGTATCGGCCGCATACCTGGTCGAATGCGCCTCTGACAACGCGCTCATCAGAGTCATCCGGATGTGCATAAATACATTGGCCGGCGTGCCGAGCATCGTGTTTGGACTCTTCGGCCTTGCCTTTTTCGTTCTTTATATCTTTCCCTTGTTTGGAGCGCCCTCCAAGGGATGTATCCTGGCTGCGTCTTTGACGCTGGCCATACTGACGTTGCCGGTGATGATTCGGGCCAGCGAAGAAGCGATTCGCTCAGTGCCACAGACATACAAAGAAGCTTCCCTGTCCCTTGGCGCCAGCCGGTTTCGGACATTCGTTTTTGTCGTTCTTCCGGCGGCGCTGCCGGGCATCTTGACCGGTGTGATACTGAGCCTGAGCAGGATCGCCGGCGAGACAGCTCCGATACTGTTCACCGGCGCCGTTGCAATGGGACCCGTTCCTAAGTCAATATTCGACCCGACGCGGGCACTTTCGTATGGCAGCTACGATATGGCGGTCGGCGACAGGATCTCTATGATGGTGCCACATAATCAATATGGAATGGTCGTGACCCTCGTCGTACTAATCTTGTGTCTCAACGCCTTGGCCATCACCTTGCGATCGAGGGTTTACAAGAAGCTCAGGGGGCAATGATAAAGATACAACGCCGGGGATATTCTCTAATATGCAGGAAACACCTGCCACAAGCTCGCCGAAAGGAGAAGATGACATGCCAACATCAGCTTTGGCAGATCGCATGACCACCCCTGCTGCTGGGGCTATTAAGGTGCGAGGCAAAAGGTACAAGCCTGTCGACCCCAGCTTTTCAACGTCTGCTCCGGCGATTATAAAGGCCCAGCATTTTAGCTTCTATTACGGCTCTAAAGTGGGTGTCAAAGATGTAACGATGGATATATATCCGAGGAGTGTCGCTGCGATAATCGGGCCCAGCGGCTGCGGCAAGAGCACATTTCTGCGAAGTATCAATCGTATGAATGACCTGATACCTAACGTCCGCGCTGAGGGCAAGCTGATTGTTGCCGGCCAGGATGTCTATGACAAAAGAGTCAATCTGGTGAATCTGCGTCAGCAGGTTGGGATGGTCTTTCAGAAGCCCAATCCATTCCCCAAGAGCATATTCGACAACATAGCATACGGACCACGGCTTCAGGGCGTGAATAGTAGGGCCGCTTTACAGCAAACGGTCGAAGAAAGCCTCCGAGCCGCAGCGCTGTGGGATGAGGTCAAGGACGACCTGAGAAAGTCGGCCTTGGCCCTTTCGGGCGGGCAGCAGCAGCGGCTCTGCATAGCTCGCTCGCTGGCTACAAAACCACAGGTACTTCTGATGGATGAGCCGTGTTCGGCGCTTGACCCAATCGCGACAGGCAGAATCGAAGACCTCATCGAGCAGCTCAAGCGCGACTATACGATTGTTACTGTAACTCACAATATGCAGCAGGCGGCCAGAGTGAGCGATATGGCCGCATTCTTCTGCCTGGGAGAGCTTATAGAGTACGACGCAACATCCAAGATATTCAGCAATCCAGGCAAGAAACAGACTGAAGACTACGTTACCGGGAGGTTTGGCTGAGAGCATGAATGAGACCAACGAAACCAAAATCTGGAAGATCCGGACTATCAAGAATTACCCCGAGGCCCACAATCACTTGCTTGTCGGCAAGGTGCTGGAGATAACCGATTCATACGTTCGCCTCCACTGCCGAACATACCACTTCGGCGCAGTTGTCAACGTGCCCGGGGATATCCAGATCGGGGGCCTGATGGTGCGCGTGGTGCCGTGGAGCCGAATTGAGGTAATCAACGAGCTGCCGCAGTCGTTCGACTACGTCAAAAGCACCCTGATTGCGGACAAAGTGGGACAAGTCCTGTTTCATGACAGCCGCCACACATGCCCTGTCGGCGCGGGACCTATCTCCTGCGAATGCGAAGTCAAATACTGAGTCGGCACCTATTTTTAATGCGCCGTGTTTGGCAAGGCCCGAAGCGGAGATTCCGTCCACAGTCTGGAAATACGCGTCCCGGATTCTGGAAATGGGTGCAGGGGCTTTGGAGCACTTTGGGGGGCCACACATTCCATTGTTTGGCTTGGCTGCGCTATTTGGAGCCGAGTCGCGTAGATTTTTCCGGTTACAAGTTACCGCTTATACGATAACATACCGTTTTGGCAACGACCTGCCTGATGCGGGCGCCAGAAAATTGAAGCACAAGAATCCGGGAGATTCATTATGAAACTCAGCCGTCGGCGTTTTATAAAAGTCATTGGTATGATAAGTGTCAGCGCCGGGCGCGCCCGTGCTCAGTCCGAGCCAGGCAGCCGTCCCCGCAAGGCCGCAAGGTCCCTCAGTGAGGGGGCCGGGGGACCGGATCGCAAGACTACCGCCAAAGATACCTCGGCCGTATCCAGAATTCGGGTAGCGCAGATAAAGGTATATCCGGAAAAGGGCCAGCTGAGCGCCAATCACGAAAAGCTGATGAGCGTTCTTGGCGATGTTGCCAAGAACGAGAATATCGATGTGGTTGTGACGCCGGAGTGTTTTCTTGACGGGTACGTCTCTACTGAAAAGTCGGTAGCTAAAGAGGACATGGTGAAATACGCAATCGACCCGCGAAGGTCGCAGTATGCTCAAGCCGTATCAGACTGGGCCCGCGAAAACAAAGTGTGGTTTGTCTTAGGCTGCACCCGCAAGGCCCCTCGGCCCCTTGTCGGGGCAAAAGATAGCATATTCAATACCGCCTTGATATATAACCGCGGCGGCTCCCTTGTGGGGACATACGACAAGCTGCATCTCCAGACGCATGACCTCAAATATACGCCCGGCAAACGTCTTGATGCATACAAGTCTGATTTTGGGGTATTTGGCGTCATGATCTGCGCGGACCGTCGCTGGCCGGAGACGGCTCGAACGCTGACCCTCCAGGGGGCGAGGGTGATTTTCAATCCGACATACGGGATGCACGATGACTTGAATCTGTGCATGATGAAGACTCGGTCGTACGAAAATGGAATCTTCATCGTGTTCACCCATCCGGGACAATCTCTTATTACCGATCCGGGAGGGGCCGTTGTCTGCAACAATGAAGATGCAGGTGAAACCTATACCGTTACTGAGATTGATCTCTCCAGGGCGCCCGCAAACAAAGGCGGGCACATAGTCGATCGTCGGCCGGATGTCTATAAGTTGTAGCAAAGAAACTGCTCTTGTCGAATGGCGAGGCGCAGGCGGCCAAATTCACAATGGGATATTCTGCACATTCAGCCGAGCCTGTCTGTTCCAGCCGTCTCGTTGTTGAAGAGCCGTCAGACTCCGCTTGATAAGTCCGGCACGATGTACGGCTCGCGGTAGAAGCCACGGACTAAGTTGTTTGCCTCAACATTGTCCTTGAATCGCCTGCTATCCTTTTTCCAGGGAATCCAGCAGTGTATGGTTATTCGTAAAATGCGGTGCAGGCCTTCTGTATGTACAGCAGAACCATCCCCTTGGCCGCGTTGCCCGATGAAAGGATGCGCGCCCACTGGAATTCTTCGCTGCGCCAGTGTTCGTCTGGTACTGTGGTCTTGTATTCAAGCACGCGTTTGGAGGTCATAATCCGGCCCGCATACGCCCCGAAGTCTTCCGGCTCAGAAGGCTCAATCATACTGCTGAATCTGCCAAAAAGGGATAATACCACACATCGCTTAGTACCGCAATCCATCTTTGGATGTCGGCATCCGCATTTCTTGGGCGCCCCGCATTATTGAATATGCTTGCAAGCGGTCTGCTTTGTGGCATAATCGCCTCGTATCGTAGAGATTTATGAACACCGACCGGGCATTTAAGAACAAGCCAAGACGCGCCGTCCCCTGGGGACGCGCCGTGATGTGGGCGGCAATGGCGGCCATTGTGCTGTTGATTCTGCTGTCCATTTACGGGGCATTTCTCGGCCCGGAGCGCGCAAAGCAGCTCTTTAACGGCGTCCCATTAGCGGTCTATTGGGTGGTATTTATCCTGCTGCTAGCGCTCGGCATTGCGCTGTTTCGGCGGCTGCTTCGTCTGCCTGCACTGCTGCTCGTGCACGCTGGCTGTATCCTTATCCTGACGGGGGCAATGTGGGGTTCGCAAACCGGGCACAAGCTGCAGAGCGGACTTCTGGGAATCGACAAAATTCCAACCGGCCAAATGCAAATCTATGAGGGCTATTCCGACAATCGCGTCATATCGCAGGACAATCAGATAAGGGAGCTGCCCTTTCACGTAAGGCTCAAAGACTTCCGAATTGAATATTACGAGCCGGGCGAGCTTCACGTTCAAACCCGGCAAGGCGAGGACCGGACGTTCCCCGTTGAAATCGGCAAGAGATTTTCGTTAGGCCCGGAGTTTGGCGCCTTAGAAATAGTAAGGGTATTCGAGAATTTCAAGATAACGATCGATGGCGACAATAAAACCGTCATAGACGATCCTGGCGCAGTGTCCAACCCGGCGCTTGAGGTCCGGATCGAATCACCCAACGGCCAGGCAGCCACAAGGTACGTCTTTGAGCGTTTCCCGGGCCATACTCACCCGGACGACGAGCTTCTACTGAGCTATGAAAGGGTAATCAGCGACTACATAAGCGAGCTGCAGGTGATTCGCGACGGCCGCGTCGTCGCCCGGAAGGATGTTGAGGTCAATCATCCTCTGCACTATGGCGGATACCATTTCTATCAACATTCCTACGATGACCAGGCCGGCCAATATACCGTCCTGATGGTGGCCTCGGATACGGGGCTTGGTCTGGTCTATGGCGGATACATTGCGCTGTGCGCCGGCGCCTTCTGGCGTTTCTGGCTAAGGAGGCCGGCTATGCCGGCGGACAGGTGTACAGAGAAAGCGTTGGAAAGCGAATAGATGGAAATCAAGCACACAATCCAGGGCTTGCTGATTTACATAACCATTGCGGCCTACCTGCTTGCGCTTCTTGCGAGCGCGCTGCGGCGACCGCGGATAGGGCACGGGCTGTATGTGCTGGGCTTTGTTGTGGCGGTTATCTCTTTTGGTTATCGCTGGCATCATGTCCGGCATGTGCCCATGCAAAATCTGTTCGAGGTGTTCCTGTGTCTGGGAATGATTTATCCGGTCTCGCTTTTCTGCCGCCACGTTTTGCGCGTAGGCGGTCAGTCGGCCGATATGCTCATAGGCGCGATCGTGCTTGTCCCCGCCGGTTTTATCTTCAACGCCGAGCCGCAGAGGCTTCCGCCCGCCCTGCAGAGCTGGCTGTTCGCACCGCACGTCGCCGTCTATGTGATCTCGTATATCTTTATGGCCAAAGCCGCCTTCGCTGCGGTTCTGCAGTTGGCCGGCAAGACCCCCGCGCCTCGGGAGAATCTTCTTCCGCCCGAAGAGGCGACCTACCGGCTCATCGGTATCGGCTTTCCGCTGCTGACGCTCGGCTTGGTCCTCGGAAGCGTCTGGGGCAAGCTCGCATGGGGCGATTACTGGGGCTGGGACCCGAAAGAGCTCTGGTCGCTCGCCTCGTGGCTGGTTTACGTCGGATACCTGCATTTCCGCTATATGTTCGCAAAGCGGCATCCTTGCATCAACAGCCTCTGGGCAATCGCAGGCTTACTGGTCATCGTCATCACTCTGCTCTGGGTGAATCTCTCGCGGCTTTTCGCAGGCCTGCACAGCTACGGGGCCGGTTGATGACGCGACTGGTTTTGTACTGCGGGGGGCGGCGCCTGCGATGTATGCTCCAAGGCATAGACCACGGCCGTGCGCCGCCTCACGATGTCTGTGCGTCAGCTTCGGTTTGGGTTGAGTTGCTTCGTTTGGGCAGTGTAAGCGTGAACTTTGTTCCGCGCCCTTCTTCACTCTGGACACTTATTCTTCCGCCGTGTCTTTCGACTATGTGTTTTGCTATCGACAGCCCCAGACCGGTGCCGTCCTTCTCGACCTTCCGGGCATTGCTTGCCCTGTAGAACTCCTCGAAAACCAAGCCGAGCTCCTTTTGCGGTATTCCAATCCCGGTATCCTCGATCTCGATCCGGATGGCGTCTGCATCGTCTTTCACGTTCAGCGTGACTTGCCCTTTTTCAGGGGTGTATTTTATTGCATTGAGCAACAGATTCGTGACTGTCTCCTCAATGGAGAATTGATTGCCGACGATTTGGCCTGCTGACGCTTCGACATTCCAGCGCAGCGTTATCGACTTTTCGCGGGCCCTGCCTTGTACGGCGCTGACGGCGCTTTGCATCGTGTCCTCTACCGGGAAAGCCGCCATTTCGAGTCTGCCTCTGAGCCTCAGTTCTGTCAGCCGCAGGAGCGTTCTGACGAAAGTAACGAGCTTTTTGGTTCGCTCATGTGCGCTGTTGACCATCTCGGCGGCCTCTGCGTCGATTTTTCCCGCGGTCCCGTTCACAACCACGCCGAGGCAGCTTTGTATCGCCGCCAGGTGGCCCTTTATGTCATGCGTGACACGCTGCACATATTCATCCTTTACGCGGTCCTTTTCGCGGAGCATATCGTTGGCCTGTCTGTAGGCCTGCTCGGCCTGCCTGAGCCGCACGGCAATATAACTGGCCATATACACCGCAAGGTA
>CAYGZM010000043.1:0-27418 GCA_964354365.1 uncultured Pirellulales bacterium | reverse complement strand
TTTCATGAATCCAACTGTGACAAAATCAAAAAAGTCACGCTTGTATAAGGCCTAGCCTGGATATGAATCTAACAGCTTGACAAAGAGGCGATCGCGGGTATAATGCGTACAAATTGCAGTCTGCTGTCGAGCAGGCCGATATACATAAGAAATGGAATTTAACTGTCCAGGAAAAGGAGAACGATAATGAACTATGCCAAGACAATTACAGTGCTGGCTTTGTTGCTGATTGCTGTTGCCGGGGCGGGTTGCGGCTCCGTGTGCAACCCCGCGGACATTCAGGCATTTGCCAAGCCGTACGAAGTTGACGTTACTGCCGAAAACTACGTTCTGCAGCCGCCGGATGACATCGCAATACACTGCACCAAGGTCCCGGAGATTAATTTACAGGTCCAGCGAGTTCGGCCTGACGGTAGAGTCTCCTTTGAGGGCTTAGGTGAGATGGAAGTTGCGGGCAAGACAATAGGGGAGGTTGTGGAGATGCTGCGGCAGAGGGTGGCGGAACTCTACAAGCTGGTCGGGGACTACCCCATAGAAGTCCGGGTCGTTGGGTTCCGCAGCAAAGTGTTTTACGTGCTGGGCGAGGTCGATATGCCCGGGGTGAAAATATATACGGGGCGTGATTCGGTGCTGACCGCTATTTCTGAGGCGCACGTTAGCGTTACGGCCTGGGAGCAGCGGACCCGTGTAATAAGGCCGTCGCATGACCCGAACGTTAAGCCAAAGATATTCAAAGCCAATTACAAACGAATGATAGCTCGCGGCGACACCACCAAGAACGTTCTTTTACAGGAAGGTGATATAATATATATCCCACCGACTATCCTGGCAGCTATAGCTATGAAGATCGAAGAGGCAATAAGGCCGTTGGCCCGAGCCTTCTCAGGGGCATATATGATTCAGAATCCTCCCATCGAGAGCAGAACCGGCGGCGGTGGTATGTATGGCGGGGGCGGGTATCGCGGCTATTAGTCGTGCCCTGCCACGCGTGATTTGATGGGTTGTCATGCTGAGCCAGAGGCGAAGCATCCGGCTTTTGAGGCAGAATTCTCTCATTCGCTGGCCTGATCCCTTGAGCTTCGCTGCGGCCCCATGGGTCCCTGGCGGGGATGACAATTGAAAACGTGAACTCATTTTGTCAGGGTTTCTTAGTCTTCGGCAAATGCGCTGATGTTCAGACGAGGCACACTAAAGTCAATGCACCTCGCCGGCACAGTCTGGTTCATGCTGTGCGTCGGCTATGTCCTGGTTCTGGCCTTGCGCCAGGCAGGCGTGCGATGGTGGGTCGTATTCTCCCTTTCCGGGCACGGCGCCCTGATAGTCTTTATCCTGATTAGTCTCTATCTGTTCGCGATTTTCAGAGGTGTCAGCAGTAGCCAGACGCTCCAGCTTGAGCATCCTCTGACCAGCACGAGCTACTACACTGCCTTCTACGTCACAACGCCGTTCCTGGGCGGCCTTGCCGGCAGCCTCGGAATGATAGGCGTATGCACGGGCGTTCAGCAGTTCTTGCTGGGCGTTGCACTTGGGGCTTTGGGCGCAACCTTTTTAGTCTGGGTAATAGTCGATCCGGCGGCGGGTGTGCTGGAAGTCGTGCTGTCGCCCGCGAGCAGAAAACACCGCGCCCAGAGGCTGGCCCAGGTCAAGGCCGCCAGAGAGAGCAGGCAAAAAGAGCAAGAACGCCTGTTGGCCGAGATTCTCGAAAAGGAGCATCTGGAAAAAGAACAATGGGCCGAATTGTTAAAGCCGGAGGCCCAGCGGCTTGCCGAGCTGCTGACTGCCGATACTATTGACTTTGAGCGAGCCGAACGCCAGGCCGCGGATATAGGTGTTAACGCCTGGCGAATTGGAGGGGTCGGTTGTATGCGCCAGCTTCGTGAGATGGCGATTGATATCTGCAAACAGAGAGGGCGCGGGCGAGCCTTTGTCGATTATATCTCGGTTTGGTGGGATGGCATCGGAAACTGGCGAAATCCGTCGCTGCACAAAACAGCAAACCCTTGATTGTGCCAACGGGCCGATTTCAGCGAGAATAACTAAGCTCCCCGGCAATATGGAATAGAATGGGGCGAAGCCGTTGTGCTTCGCCCCGTTTGATAAACGCTTTCGCAAAACTGGTTGCCGTGTCTTACTACAGGGCTTCTCGTTTTCGCAGCCGGTCCACAAGTCCTGTTCAGATGCAGGCAAGCACGACAGCGCCGTACACAAGTTGACTGGGACCATCTCCACCTTCGATGATCCGAGTAAGACTATACGTTGCGGGTACACCCGTTACGGCCTGGCAAAACAGCAACACAACAGCCGCAATCAGCCAAATTGATGGGTCCGTTCTCTTCATACTCCCGCTCCGTCGGGTAATGCCCAGGGGGCAGAAAGAGATCACATCCGTGCGATGCTCTTTCTACTTGCCCTGTGCTGTAATCAATAACGAAACACAAAAACCAACGATCTTGGAAAAAGTAGTCTTTTCAGACGGCAGATGTCCCGTTTGCCACAATCACCACAGCGAGTGACAGTGCAAGCGCCAAGCGTCCGCATTTTTCCCCTGCAAACATTCAGCGTCTCCTTATGGAGCACTCCTTTGTTGCTATGCACGCAGCACGTTGGCCACCCTCCCACGGTGTACCGAAGATGGCCTCCTCCTTTCGGAGTCACACGGTGCCCCCATATTCAACATATTGGGACACGCTGTCAAGTGAAATTGAAAGTATTTCCGAAAGAAGTTGAGCTTCTCTTTCAACGCCCTGTTCTTCTGGGACCGTCCGAGAAAATCCCCACAGAACACGGTCGCCCGGCAAAGCACAGTCAACAGGCTGACGGCGGTATCAATACATTGGGCAAATCGCAGGCGTCTGGTTAAGTGGCCAGTGTAACCGGACGATAATTTTTAGTATGAAGAAACTATGCCTCTACAAAGAAAGGTGAAAACTTGTACGCTCGTAAGCTCTTGTCCATAAGTAAGTTAGCTCTCGTGCTGATTCTGGGCTATATTGTTACCACCTTGCTGCTGGTGTCGCGTAATTCCACAGAGGTCTTCACACCGGCTTCTGCGGTCGGCACCGAGAACGGCAGCGCGGTTGAGATGCCGCATTCGGCACAAGACTCGGCTAAGGACTGGTCGGTTATCGTAGGCCGAAGCATATTCGGCGGCGCCGGGAAGCCACCGAACCAGATGCAATCCGAGCCGGGCCGGGCCGACTCCGGCGTTTTGCCATCAGCCGGCCAGGAGCTGGGCCTGGAATTGGTCGGCACGGTCTCCGGAAGTCCGCCGTTCTCTCGCGCCATCATCAGAAACACACAAACAAAGGCAGTTGACCTGTACAGACCCGGCCAGGCAGTGGCAGGCGCCTATATCCAGAGTGTTGAGGATAATGTAGTTATTCTCATCCACGACGGGCGCAGAAAAACGTTGAGCCTCAAGACCGCCGAGGCCGGCCCGCCTGTGAATGCCGCAAAAAGCGCCAACGATGCCCCCGGCGGCGTCAAACCCGCTCCATATCTGCCGGCAACGCGGATATCTGAGCAGCCTGCCGCTGTGAACACATCGAGAATCGGATACATCGAGGATGTATTGAGCAAGGCGGTTATAGAGCCATATACCGTAAACGGGAAGGTTGAGGGGCTCAAGATCACCGGCCTGGAGGATGTCCCTGTCGCAGAAGCTCTCGGCCTCAAGAATGGGGACATAATTCGTCTGGTGAACGGGCAGCAGTTGACCAGTCTCCAGAAGGCCTTCCAGGTCTTCCAGAAGGCAAAATCACAGCCGGCTGTAAATCTCGAGCTGTCACGGGGCGATGAAACAAAGGAGCTTACGTTTGATTTGCAGTGAGGTACTGAACATTCAGAGGAAGTCGGGTAAAATACATGTTGTTAATTAGTCATATAACAAGTCAAAGAAGCGTGCTCGGTGTGCCGGGAAGCCTCTTGTGCCTTATCTCTCTTGCTTGTGCAATTTCTGCGGGCTGCAAGTCGAATCGCGAATCACGGATGGGGCATTCGCTGAATAAGCCCCTCGCACAATCGGCCGAAAGCCTGCATCCTACGGATGTTGCGCGGGGTCAAATTGAGCGGCCAAGCATCGCCGGTGCAAATCTGACCGCTAAGATCGAGGAAGTCTCTCCTTCGGCTTTTTCGGCGTCCCGGACATCGGCGAATACCGCATATCAGCCAAATGTCGGCATGGCTCAAAAGACGAATTCTTCACCTTCAGGCGGGGCTACGATTTCTTCGGGTCCGGCCCTGGGCGCGTCGCAGAGAGTCAGTGGTGTGCCGGAGCCGGTATCCTCGCATACGCCGGTTAATATACCTGTCCTGAATGAGCCTGGAATGGCCGATGAGCTTATATCCATAAATTTCGACCAGGTCGATATTCGCACCGTCCTCAAGACCATCGGCGACATAACCGGCATCAATTTTGTCGTGGACAAAAGCGTCACCGGCCCCGTTACCGTTATGTCGCCTACCAAGATACGCCTGGGCGACCTCTATTCCGTTTTGGAATCGATCCTCGATGTCCAGGGATATGCCGCCGTCCCGGCAGCGGACCTCGTGAAGGTTGTCTCAAAGGCTCAGGCCGCAAAACGCAGCTTGCAGGTCTGCATCGGCAGCGATCCCACGCAGATCCCCAAAACCGATTCTGTCGTCACCCAGATTATGCCGCTTGTTTATGCCAATGCTGATGAGGTCAGCCGGATCATTCAGCCTTTCCTGGCCAGTGACTCGCAGATGTCCACATACACCAGAACAAATTCGATTGTCATTACCGATACATCTTCGAACATACATTATCTCGCCACAATTATTCAGAGGCTCGACGTGACCGGCTCGAAGGAAAATGTCACGGTAATTCCACTCAAGTACGCATCCGCCGACGTTCTGAGCGAGCAAATTACCCGCATAATGCAGAAAAGCGCCACAACTCCCCCGCAGACCGCACGCACTCGAAGCATCCCGCAAACCGATACGGATATGAAGGTCCTCCCTGATACGAGGACGAACTCTCTTATCGTTGTGGCCAACGCGCAGGACACAGAGACAATCCGCACCTTGGCCGAGCAGCTTGATGTCCAAAGGCCCATTGGCACAAACAACGTCCACGTCGTTTACCTCCAGAATGCCCAGGCAAAGGAAGTTGCTCAATCGCTTACCGCTGCTCTGACCAATTTGAAAATCTCGGGCACGCTCGATGCCGCCCAGCCCGTGCAGGCGACCGCCGATGAGGGCACAAACGCCATCATTGTCGCCGCCGCCGCGCAAGACTTCGAGGTCATCGCCGAGATCATAGACAAGCTCGATGTCGTGCGCGAGCAGGTGCTCGTTGAGATGCAGATTATAGAGGTGAGCGAAGATAGCCTCAAGGAAATAGGCATTGACTGGGCCACACTTGATAAGTCTGTCGATGAAAGTGTTCGATTCTTCGGGGCAACAGGATTCGGGCCGAGAGTGGGTTTTGCCAGCGGCACTCTCGAGGGGCTGGCCCTTGGCGCCTGGCGAGGGGCCGGCACGGATCGCAGAGTCGGCACGATACTGCACGCCCTGGAGAAAGTCTCCGGCGTCAATATTCTTTCCACTCCCCACATTCTGACCTCAAACCATCAGAAAGCAAGGATTGTTGTCGGCGAAAACAGACCTTTCGTTATGGAATCAAGGATCACCGAGACCACGGATTTCATTACCCCCACCGTCATAAAGACGTATGAATACAAGGACGTGGGCATCAGCCTCGATATAACGCCGCATATCAGCCAGGGCGGGCTAATCAGGCTTGACGTCAACACCGAGTTCACGAAGCTCATCGAGGATGTCACGACAACTTCATCCGACACGCCCGCAACCGCCAAACGCGAGGCTCAAACCGTGATTTCGATGGATAGCGGCTCGACTGCTGTTATTGGCGGGCTTATTCGCGATGACGTGGTCACCGTCAAGAAGAAGATACCGCTGCTTGGCGACGTGCCTGTGCTCGGCGCGCTGTTCAGGTTCCGGAAGGACAAATTGCAGAAGACAAATCTGCTGCTCTTCATAACTCCGTACAAACTGGGCAGTCAGCAGGACCTGGACCAGGTCACTGAGAAAAAACGAAAAGAAATGGAGCCTGCGCTGGAAGGTTTTGACCAGAGCACCGGCCGGGAAAATGACGATTAATCGGCTCTTTACCGAAAGGCTCCTGCAAAATTGCAGGTTAGGCCTGCTTAGAAAAGAAAAAATCGTTCGTTGATTACCTGCAATTTTGCAGAACTCATAAAGGAGGTTAACCGGTGGATACGAACGGGCAGGGACAAATAGCGGGGGCCTCCCATCTTGCGGAGCCCTCGCAAACGGCGCCGCCGGAGCAATTCCAGAACGATGCTCCCGATCTGCGGGACCTGCTCCAGCCCGACCGCTGCATCGAGTCTATCTCTGCCGAACAGTTGAATCCCGACCTGGTCAGGAGACTCCCGCTCGAATTCCTCAAAAGCCAATGCGCTATCCCGATCGTCCTGGAAGACGGACTGCTTGCCGTTGCCCTGGCCGAGCCGCTCAACGTTGAAGCTTATGATGCAATTGTGAGTGTTCTTAACCGGCCTTGCATTCGGGTCGTTTGTCCAGCCTCTGAGATAGAAAAAGCTATAAGCCGATGTTACTACCAGACTACGGCCATCGGCGGCGAAAATGCCAGCCCCCCACGGGACCTGGGGCCCGACGCACCGAATCCACCCGCTCCCGGAACTGATATTGACGGTTCGTCCATCCAGACACGCGCCGAGGACCTGCTCAGCATTGCCGACAAGGCGCCCGCAATAAAGCTCGTCAATAGAATCTTCTTCCAGGCGGTGCACAGCCGGGCCAGCGATATCCACATTGAGCCTTATGAAAATGAGGCGCGCGTCCGCTTCAGAGTCGATGGGGTCCTGCACGATGTCGCCACTCTGCCGAAGCAGCAAATCCCGGCTCTCCTCTCCAGGCTGAAAATTATGGCCAACCTCAACATTGCCGAGCGCAGACTGCCCCAGGACGGCCAGAGCAGGATCAAAATCGGACACGACCTCGTCGATATTCGAGTCTCCGTTATCCCCACGCTCGGCGGCGAGAGGATAATGCTCAGGCTCCTCGATAAGAGCCGGGGCCGGCTCACGTTGAAACAGGCTGGCTTCAGCGACGAGGTGCTCAACAGTTTTCTCCGCCTGATTGCTATGCCCCATGGCATAATCCTGCTCACCGGCCCGACAGGCAGCGGCAAGACGACAACGCTCTACGCCGCACTCAATGAGCTCAACTGCGAAGAGCGAAACATACTTACCGTCGAAGACCCGATCGAGTATCAGATTCCCGGCATCGGACAAATGCAGGTAAAGCCTAAGATAAATCTCACCTTTGCAAATTGCCTGCGCCACATTCTCCGCCAGGACCCCGATGTTATTATGATAGGAGAGATTCGTGACCTCGAAACCGCCGAGATCGCAATCCAGGCCTCGCTCACGGGCCATCTGGTCCTGAGCACTCTGCACACAAACGATTCCGCCTCCGCCGTTACCCGCCTGGTGGATATGGGCATCGAACCATATTTGATCTCATCGTCCGTAGTGGCGGTTATGGCCCAGAGGCTGATACGCGTCATCTGTCCGAATTGCAGAGTGCCCGTCGGAGCGCAGGAACATACGATTTCCATCGCCGGCCAAAGCCGAAGCGCCTCACTGGTCCGGGGCCAGCTCTATAAGGGAATGGGCTGTGAAGACTGCATCCAGACCGGCTATCTCGGAAGAACCGGGATATTTGAGCTTCTCATTGTGGATGACGATATAAAGGAAATGATAACCAAACGCTGCGCCGCACATACCATAAAGCAGGCCGCTGTTGAAAAGGGTATGGGAACTCTAAGAGACGATGGCTTGCGCAAGGCTCTGGCCGGTGAAACCACCCTCGAAGAGGTTTGCAGGGTTACACAGGACAGCGTGCACACAGATTTAGAGGCGACCGAACATGCCGGTAGCTGAATATAACGTGCTTGTCGAAGAGCCGGTTGCGGCATCTGCGACGCCCGGGAGCGACGGTCGCTCTGTCCAGCCGCAGAAGATGCCAGCGAGGGACGTTCTGGCAAGGATCGACGCCAAGGACCTCTGCAGAACAACGCGACAGTTGGCCACGCTGCTGCGCGCCGGTATGCCGCTTGTGCCTGCCCTTTCGGCCCTGGTCGAACAGTTGCAGGCCCCCGGGGCCCCTTGCGGCGACGCTCGCCCGTCTTCCACCGAGCCGCGTTCCAGGCTCAGAATGCTGCGTCTTGGTTCGCAGACCAATCCCCTTGCGCAGGTAATCGCGCAAGTCCGCGACGATGTCAATGCCGGCAGCACACTTTCCGACGCACTTGCCAGGTATCCGGATGTTTTTTCCAGTGTATTTATCAATATGGTAGCTGCCGGCCAGGCAAGCGGCGCCCTCGAAGACGTCCTCTTGAGATTGGCCGAAATGCTCGAAAAGCGGGTCCGCCTCGCAGGCAAAATCCAATCCGTCATCGCCTATCCCCTGATGATGGCGGTTGTGGCAGTTGGCGTGGTAGTATTCCTCTTGTCTTTCGTCGTGCCGAGCATTACCCGCATATTTCTTGAAATGGATCGCCGGCTTCCCTGGCCCACAAGCCTGCTGATCTCGATCTGCTCTTTTATGAAAACATATTGGTTGCTGTTTCCCGCGGTAATCTGCGTCACTTTCTTTGCAATCGCCGCCTGGCTCAAAACCAAAGAAGGCAGGATTACCTGGGACCGCTCCAAACTGAAGCTGCCGCTATTCGGCAAGCTCTTCCTTAAATTGGAAATAGCCCGTTTGGCGAGAACCCTCGGCGTGCTTCTTGCGAGCGGCATCCCGATACTTCAAGCCCTCGAAATAGTGAAGGGCGTCGTTCAGAATCGCTTCATTGCCGACGCCCTGAATTCCGTGAAGGATTGGGTCGGCAAGGGAGACAACATCGCAGAGGCAATAAAGAGAACATCGCTTTTTCCGCCCATCGTCGTTCACATAATTGCGACCGGCCAGATCAGCGGCAGCATAGAAGAAGGTCTGATGGATATCGCTGATATGTACGATGACGAGGTTGAGCTGACCTCACGGACGCTCACCTCGCTGCTTGAGCCGGCAATCCTTCTGTTTATGGGGGCCGTCATTGGCTTCATAGTGTTGGCCGTCTTGCTGCCCATATTCGATATAAATCAGGTCATTTAGAGGAGTATCTAAGAAGATGAACCACATAAACAAATATCGCCGTCAACTGCGTAACGGTTTCACTCTGATTGAGCTTATGATCGTGGTCGTGATCCTGGGTCTTTTGGCGACGGTGATTATGCCGCGAATGTTGAACCGCCCCGAACAGGCGCGAAGAATGAAGGCCAAGGTTGACATTCGCAACATCGAATCCGCACTGGCCCTGTTCAAGACCGACACCGGCCGGTTCCCCACAACCTCCGAAGGTCTGCAGGCCCTTGTCTCGGACCCGGGTATAAAAGGCTACAACAGCGATGGCTACCTCGATAAAGCCCCCATAGACCCGTGGGGCAAGCCGTATATCTACATCTCGCCGGGCCTGCACAGCAGGGACTACGATTTGGAATCCTACGGCAAGGACGGTGAGGATGGCGGCGCGAAGGATGATGCGGATGTCGAAGGCTGGAACCTCGATGAGCTGGGATAATATGTCTCGGACCAATGGACATAAAGTAACCGAACAGACGACCGGGATCGGCGCATTTACCTTTATCGAGGTCCTTGCCGCCCTTGCCATAGTCTCAATTTCCCTCTTGGGCCTGCTTAAGCTCCACCTGGTCAGCATCGGCATGGCGGACGCCGCTCAAATGACTGCCCAGGCCGTATTCCTCGCCCAGGAAAAAATCTCCGAGACCATGGCCCTCGGTTATCCCCAAGTGGGGATCGATTCCGGCGCCGCCGAATACGACATGGCGGATTTCCGCTGGCGAACCGAGGTTAGTGACATGCAATTGCCCGAGTTGGCGCAGGCCGAGGTCGCCGGATTAAGAAAAATATCCGTTGATGTCACCTGGAAGCAGGGCATCCGTCGCAAACATCTGCAAATGTCAACCTGTGTTGCCGACAGGAAACTGCAATGACGCACAAAGCCGACAAAACCGGATTCACCTTGATTGAGATGCTCGTAGCTGTGGCGATGGTCGTCACGATTGTCTCTATGGTCTATGGCAGCTACTCGGCGACGTCGAAATCAGCCGAAGCCTACAAGGCCCGTATGACCCTCTGTGATCAGGCCCGCTCGGTATTGCAGCAGATGGCCCGCCAGATTCGCTGCTGCTATGGCGGCGCGCCTACAGATTCCGCCGACCCGACCAAGGCGGCCCTGCCGAAAACAGCAGCTCTCCTTCAAAGTCCCGTCAACTATTTCAAAGGCGGCCCGAATGCTCCTAACGGCGAAATTCTGCATCTGGTAACCACATCCGCGCTCTCGGGCGAGCCGGACCTGGCCGGCGGCCTGTTCGACGCCGCTTACAGATTCGACAAAAGCACGCGCACACTCTTTGTAAGCTGCACAAGATTTGTCCAAACGCCAAAGGGCCTCGTGGAGGAAAGAGATTGGTCGCCGCTCATTGAAAACGTCGATCACATCGAGCTGACATTTTTTGACGGCCGCCAATGGATTGACGAATGGGATTTCACCCGGAGGAAGAATCTGCCCGCCGCTGTGAGGATCGATATTGCCTGCCGCGACGAGAACCGCCGCCAATGCAGCTACGGTACCGCGGCGTATATATGCTGCTCCAATAGCCAAAACAATAGAACTGCGTCTGAGATGGCAGGATTGGCCGACGAGTGATGAAACTCATCAGTAACGGAGAAAGAATGAATCGAAAGGGATTTGTGATTGTAGTGGTCCTCTGCATGATAATAATGCTTGGTGTCCTGCTGTTTGGCTTCAACCGCGAGTCGCGCGCCGAGCTGCTTGCAGTTGACGATATGAAAAGATCGGCGCAGGCGCTGAATTGCGCAAGAGCGGGCCTGAATGTTGCAATTGCGGCGCTCAAGAGCACCGGCGATTTTCGTGCAAACGGCAAACTGTCCGGTCTGCTGGCCGGCCAAATGCCCCTCTCTCTCGCCGAAGGCGTCTGCTCGATAACCGTTACCGAAGAGAGCGGCAAGCTGAATCTCAATCTGCTCAAGACCAAAACGGGCGCGCCGGACCGCACCAGAATCGACCAGTTGCTTCGGCTTATCGATCTGCTCAACCGGCGGGACTTGAGCGATTCCCGTATTGGCTACGGCCTGGTCCCTTCCATTATCGACTGGACCGATAGCGACGAGGAAACGACGCTTCTGCCCTTTGTAGAGCACGACAACCTGGGCGCCGAGTCGGATTATTACAGCGACCTCGCGCCCCCGTATCACTCCAAGAACGGCCCGCTCGATACGACCGAGGAGCTTGTGCTCGTCAAAGGAATAACGCCATACATATTCGACCGTATCCGGGACTGCGTAACGGTGAAAGGCGACGGCAAGGTCAATATCAATTGTGCCCCAAAGCTCGTAATCGAAAGCCTCTCGGAGAAGATGGACCCCGCCTTGGCGCGGATGATTATCGACCGGCGCGAAGGCAAGCCCTTCGGCAGCCTTACCGAGCTGCGCGACGTACCCGGAATGACCGACGCCATCTACAACGCGATCAAGGAGACTGCCGCCGTCCGGTCCACAGACCAATACTACCAGGTCGCCGCACGGGGAACCGTCGGCAAAATCAGCTCCACTGTGGTCGCGCTGGTTCGAAACAACACGGCCGCCAAAAACGTTGATGTCATTTTTTACAAAGAGCTCTAAGGAGCAGAGTTAAGAAGATAGCGACCTTTGTATGATGCAGACTCGGAGACAACATAATGGTTAAACGATGTATCGGCATTGATATTGGCCCGGTCTATGTGCGTGCGGTGCAAATCGTCGGCGCGTCGGGAGGTTTCCGCATTGAGAAGGCCTTCAGCACGCAGACCCGCCGCGCCTCGGATTCTCTGCCCGAGATATTGCGCTGCCTCTTTGCCAAATTCGGTTTTGACAGGCGCGCAGCCGTGGCCGTCTCAATGCCGCACGATGCCGTCTTCTTTCGAATCATCCAGACCGACGCCGCCGGACTCGACAGCTTCCCCCGACAGGCCGCAGGCCCCCTTCGTGGAGGCTCTTCCGCGTTGGAGAATAGCTTTCCGATACCGCCGGAGCAGATTGTTGCTCAAGTCTGTTCTTATCACCCGTCTTCCGACGGCAAGTATTCCGTTCTTACCGCCGCCGTGAGCAGAGAATCGCTGAACGAAAGACTCAACATCTTTGCCCAGGCGAAGATTCACCCCCAGCTTGTGGACGCGCCCATTTTTGCAGCGTATTCCACCGTTGCGATCAATCACCCCGAAATTAAGACCGGCCGGGCCGTAATTGTCGATGTGGATGAATCCTGCCTCACCCTTGCCGTCATCTGCGACAATGACGTCCTCATTGTCAGGAATATCCCAATTGCCCTGGCTTGCGGCGAAAATCCCGCAAGGGATGGCCAGCGCCACGTTGATTCGACTGGTGATGCCCTTGCCGAAATTATCTCACGCGAAGCCCGCATTACCTGGCACAGGGTATTCGGGTCCGCTATTGAGCCGAATACGGGGGTGTTCCTGATTACGACGGACGCGGACCCCGTCTATCTCAAATCGCTCGTTGAACAAGCCCTCGATTGCTGCGTCACCGTTGTCGATCCCTACGCCGCAGTGGAGGCTGCACCCGACCAGAAGACCGCCCCGTCAGCCTGTGTTGCCGAGGGTCTTGCTTTGCGTCTCATTGCGCCTGACCAAACCAAAGGCATCAATTTTCTTGATGTTGACAGCGATGATAAAAAAGTGCCCATCAACGTCAAAAGAGAGCTCTTAACTCATACATTTCTCGCAGCAGCGATCGTTGTATTTCTGTTGGTTGGCCTATTCGTACAGCTCCGGCGTCTCGAAGCCGCTTATGCGGATGTGAAAGACCGGATACATGAAACCTTCCGAGCCGCCTTGCCGGAGGAGCAGAATATCGTAAGCCCGCTTGCCCAGCTGGAGCAGAAGCTCGAGTCTTTTCGCAAGGATTGCCGGCTTTTCGATTCCTTCTATCCCACCGGCATGCGCCCTCTTGAAATCCTGCGAACCATAACCGCCAATGCCCCGGGCCAGCCCGCCGCGGCGGGCAAGCCGCTCGACGTGGACGACCTGTTGATCACGGCTGATTCCGTTCGCATCATCGGCGCCTGCGATTCGTTCGAGTCCGTCTATGAATGGCAGCGGCTTTTGCAGCAGGTCCCCGGCTTCGGACAGGTTGACGTCGATGCGCAGAAACGCCCCCAGACCGGCCTTGTCCAATTTACTATGCTGATACCGTTAGCGATGCAGGAGCACAAATGATACGCCTGACACGAAGAGAAAAAGTCCTGGCCGCCGCCCTGGCGGTTGTTGCTGTCGCCTGGTCGTTTTTCGCCCTTGTGGTCAAGCCGGCCAAGGGCAGAATCGAAACGCTCAGACGCGTTATTCCCCAGAAGCAGGAGGAGCTGCGAAAACTCCGCGCAGCGGCGGAAGAATATATCTATCTTCGCGACAGCCTCCGCGATCTGCGCGCAAAAGTCGCCTCGCAGGGCGAGACCTTCGAGCTGCTGCCTTTCCTCGAATCGTTAATCAGCCGGTCCGATCTTGAAAAGAACGCAGCGACAATCAAACCGCAAGTCCTGCCGCTTGGCCCCGAATACTCCCAGACCATTGTTCAGATTGACATCGAAGGTCTGACGCTCGACCGGCTCGTTGAGTTCCTCCGCAAGGTCGAATCTGCAGACGTCCCGGCCGGAATCAGGAGCCTCAACATAAAAAAGAGTCGAACAAACAAAGACCTCCTCGATTCGGTCATCGAGATACAAAATGCCAGGCTTGCCCGCCCTACGATTAGATGTAGCTCTGCAAATCTGCGATAATTCTTGACAGCCCCCGGTCCGACTGGTACATTCCCCGCCGTCTATCGAGCCTGGTTACAGGACAACCAATAAGAATTTGCATGGAGGCCGCAATGGACTGTAAGAAATTCGTCGAAGAACAAATCGCTCAAATCAAACGGACCGTGGGTGATGCAAAGGCCATCAATGCGCTCAGCGGCGGCGTCGATAGCTCCCTCGTGACCATGCTCGGGCACCGCGCCCTGGGCGACCGCCTCAAAACCGTTTTTATTGACAGCGCCCTGATGCGCCAGGGCGAGCCGAAGCGCGTCGTCGATACCTTTGCACGCATGAAAATCCCCGTCGAGCTTGTGGATGCCCAGGAGGAGTTTCTCTCCGCACTGGCCGGCGTGACCGACCCCGAAGAAAAGCGGCAGGCAGTCACCGACACGTTCTACTCCAAGGTCTTTGGCCGGCTTGTAAAAGAATCAGGCGCAAAGTTCTTGTTCCACGGAACCATCTTGACCGACATCGAGGAGACCGTCGCCGGCATCAAGCGTCAGCACAATATCCTTGCCCAGATCGGCATCGATACGCAGGAGGCTTACGGCTACGCCGTTGTCGAGCCGCTCAAGACGCTCAGGAAGGATGGCGTCCGCGAAGTTTGCAGGTTCCTGAAGCTGCCCAAAGAGATTGCCGAGCGCATTCCATTCCCCGGCCCTGCCCTCGCGACCAGAATCGTCGGCGAAGTGACTCGAGAGCGTCTGGCGACCGTCCGCGCCGCCACGGCTATCGTCGAAGAAGAGCTCGCCGACAGCGGCGCATTCCAGTATATGGCCGTCCTGCTGAACGACCGCGCAACCGGCATTGTGGGCAATAAGCGCCGGTTCGGGCGGATAGTTGTCGTTCGCTGCGTCCAGAGCACCGACGCCCGAACCGCGACCGCCACCGAGCTGCCCTGGGACAAGCTCAACCGTATCTGCAGCCGCATCGTTACCGAGATCGAGGATGTCAGCCGCTGCCTATATGATCTTACTCCCAAGCCGCCCGCTACAATAGAGTACGTTTAACTCATACTGACCGGTTCGCCTTGTCATACCTGCGAAAGCAGGTATCCAGTAGTGTGGCGGGTGAGTGGATTCCCGCTCCCCGATCGGAGTCGAGGACAAGTTTCGCGGGAATGACACACTGTGCTATATTGCTGTCGCATAAGGATTTATCGTGCCGTTTTCTTAAAAACCGGTCAGTTTGAATATGTTTAAGCAAAAGCAATAATAGGAACTCGGCAATCCATTTTTGAACCGCTATTTAGGAGACAAACACAATGGCAGATAAAAAAGCAGACCTGGCCGGGCCGGGCATCGGCGATTATGCCGAGCTGGAGAAAATACTCCCGCAGAATTACAGCTCGCTGCTCTCACCAAAGGAAACCCAGAACGCCATTTATGCAGCCAAGGATTACATCGAGGAGAATCTCTGCAAAGAGCTCAACCTAATCCGCGTTACCGTGCCTTTGATTGTCGATATCGACAGCGGCGTCAACGACCTGCTCGACCGCGACGGCTCGCGCACCCCAATCCAGTTTCACATCTCAAACGACCGCAATAAGAACCCAATCGATGCCCAGGTTGTCCAGGCCGCAACCAAGTGGAAACGCATCGCCCTGCGGCAATTCGGGATGGGCATCGGCGAGGGCCTGCTCACCGACATGCACGCCGTTCGCAAGGACTACTTCCTCGACCACGACCACAGCGCTTATGTGGACCAGTGGGACTGGGAGCTCGCAATAACCAAAGACCAGCGCAACTTAAAGCTCCTCAAGCAAGTCGTCCAGAAGATATGGAAGGTCCTCAAGGGCGCCGAGATGCACGTCCAGAAATTGTTCCCCCGCCTGAAAACCGACAAGTACCCCGACATGCCGGACGAGCTGACATTTATCCACGCCGAAGACATCCTGGCCAAATTCCCCGACCTGCCGCGTAAGCAGCGAGAGACGGCCATAGTACAGGAATACCCCGCAGTCTTCATTTACGGTATCGGCTGGGTGCTAAAGGACGGCTACCCCCACGAAATGAGGGCCGCCGACTACGACGACTGGGTCACAGAGACCACCTCCGAGGACGGCAGGCCGATGCACGGCCTCAACGGCGATATTCTCGTCTGGAATCCCGTAACAAAACGACGCCACGAGCTGACGTCTATGGGCATCCGCGTTACCGCCGAAACGCTCAAAAAACAGCTCGAAATCTCCGGCCAGCTCGATTTCCTAAAGCTCCCGTACCACAAGGCAATCTTGAACAACCAGATACCCCTCAGTATCGGCGGCGGCATCGGCCAGTCACGCACCTTCATGCTCCTGCTCAAAAAGGCCCACATCGGCGAGGTAAGCGCCACCGTCTGGCCTAAGATACTAAAGGATATGTGCAAAAAGAAGAACATCCACGTGATCGAGTAGGCATAAGTAATCCAGACTTTCTTAGCGGTCGTATTATGAAAAACCATAACGGCTGTGGCGTCATCAGTGTTCTGCTATTGTCTCTCGCAGCAAGCCTCACCTTCCCACAAGCATCCGCGTATGCCCTCGATGGCGGCGCACTGGCGGGCAGCCGATATAGAGTTCTCATTTCGAGCGACATCGGCGGCGGCGACGAGGACGATATTCAGTCAATGATTCACTATCTGCTCTACTGCGACCTCTTCGATACCGAGGGCATTATTTCCTCGCCGCCGGGCAAAGGCCGAAAAGCGGACATCCTCAAGGTCATCGATGTGTACGAGCGGGACTTCGCCAAGCTGGTAACCTGGTCGGACAAATACCCCGCCCCCGACTACCTTCGCTCAATATCGAAGCAGGGGGCGATAGACCCGGCTCCCGAAAAGGGCTACAGCGAGCCGACCGAAGGCTCCAAATGGATCATTCACTGCGCACACAGAAAAGACGAGCGGCCTCTGTACGTGCTGGTCTGGGGCGCTATTACGGACGTCGCTCAGGCCCTGCATGATGACCCCGCCATAAAGGAAAAAATCCGAGTCCACTTCACTGCCTCCTGGAACCAAAAGCAGGATCAAAACGCCTTCAGATACATCGACGAGCGACATCCTGATACCTGGCTCATTCACGATGACACTACCTTCCGCGGCTGGTACGTCGGCGGCGAGCAGGGCGGCGACCTGGGAAACAAATCCTTCGTTGACACCCACGTCAAAGGCCGCGGCGCCCTCGGCGACTACTTCGCCACGCTGAAAGACGGCAGCATAAAGATGGGCGACACCCCGACAGTCTCCTACCTCCTGCGAGGGACGCCGGAGGACCCGACCAAAGAAAGCTGGGGCGGAAGATTCGTAAAGAAAGAGGGCCGACTGAACTGGTACGTCGATGACCCTGACCCAACTCTGGCCGAAGCCGGGCGAGCCGGTGCAAAGACTGTAAACAAGTGGCGGGAAGAGTACCTGCGCGATTTCGAGAAGCGTTTTGACTGTTGTAAGAATGAACGGCCTGGCAGCGCTCCCAAACCGAATCCCACTGCCAGGCTCCCTGCCTTTCCCGGCGCCGAGGGCTTCGGCGCCTACTCGCAGGGCGGACGCGGCGGCAGGACTTATGAAGTAACCAATCTTGACGATAGCGGCCCCGGCAGCCTGCGGGAAGCCGTCCGCGCCAAAGGGCCTCAAATCGTCGTCTTTCGCGTCTCCGGCAATATCGAGCTGAAGTCGGGCCTGTCCATCAGCAACCCGTACATTACAATCGCAGGGCAGACCGCCCCGGGCGACGGGATATGCCTGAAGAACTATGCCCTCGGCATCTCCACTGACCACGTTGTCGTCCGCTTTCTTAGGGTTCGGCCCGCCGACAACCCGAAATCCGAAAGCGACGCCATCTCAATATCCGCCGGGCGCGACATCATTGTTGACCACTGCTCAGCAAGCTGGTCGGTCGATGAAACGCTTTCCGCCTCCACCTCCGGCCAGCTCGGAAATGTCACCGTCCAGTGGTGCATCATCTCGGAAAGCCTCAACAACTCCGCGCACCACAAAGGCGCCCACGGCTACGGCTCACTCATCCGCGGCGGATGGGGCAACGGATACACATTCCATCACAATCTCTACGCTCATCATCATGGCCGCCTGCCCCGTCCGGGCAATTACAATCCGAGCAGCAAGGACCCCGATGGCTTCGTCCTCGACTTCCGCAACAACGTGATTTACAACTGGGGCGGCTCCGCCGCGGGCTACAACGCCGACGGCTCAAACGGAACCGACAGCATCACCAAAATGAACTTCATAGGCAACTACTACAAACGCGGCACAAACTCAACGGGGAATTTCGCATTCTCGGAAAGCACCCACTCCGCAAATGCTTTTTTCGCCGACAATTCTATGAACGGTCTCCGCCCCAAGGACCCCTGGTCTCTCGTGACTTTCAACAAATTCTCCGATAAACAATTGCAGACCTACAAGCAATCAGAGCCGATACCGGCCCCGCCGGTCGCCACGGACGACCCGAATAGGGCCTGCGAGCGCGTTTTGGCCTGGGCCGGCGCCGTGCTTCCAAAGCGAGACCCTGTGGACGCCCGCATTGTCGCCGAGGTGATCGACGGAACAGGAAAAATCATAGACGATGAGCAGGACGTCGGCGGCTGGCCCCCTCTCAAGTCCACTGAGCCTCCCATTGACGCGGACCACGACGGAATGTCCGATGATTGGGAAAAACTGCACGACCTGGATCCGAACGACCCAAGCGACGCTCCCAAAGACCGCGATAGTGACGGCTATACCAACATCGAAGAATACTTGAACCACCTCGCCCCACCCAAACGCACAGCCTCATTGGTACGTCATGTCTCCTCTGGTACTGTCATTCCTGCGAAAGCAGGAATCCATATTCGCCGTACTCAGAATGTCGCCCCGGCCGTTCATAATGCAGAAGAAGCAGGCGGCGGCACTTGATATCTTCTGTGGAGGTTAGAATGGACTTAACCAGATCGAATCAAAGACCGAATTGGTCAGTCTCAGTTCGTGCTTATGCTTGCCTCGGAATCCTGATTGTGGCCGCATTCGGCGACGGCAGGGCCGTCGCAGAGAGCTTCGTCCCCTTCGTCATCCCGTCCAGGCCGAATCCCGATTCCCCGATTGTGGCGCCGCCTGCCGAGCCAATTGGTGCCGATTCGGCCCGCCTGATTGCTCGTTCGGGCCATTTCTATCGCGGCGACGAGCGAGTCCGTCTCTGGGGCGTCAATCTCTCGTTTGGCGCAAATCTGCCCAGGCATGAGGACGCCCCCCACATAGCCGCTCGTCTGGCCGCAGCCGGCGTCAACACCATCCGATGTCACCACATGGACACTGCTCGCTGGCCGCGCGGAATCTGGAATGAGGGCGACGGCAAGGACATCGCCCCCGAAGCCCTTGACAGGCTGGACTTCTTCATCGACCAGCTTGCCCGCCGAGGAATCTGCATCAATATAAACCTCCACGTCGGCAGAGAGCACAGCCAATTCCTCAACCTGCCCAAAACAAATACCGATTATGACAAAATCGCCAACATCTTTACTCCCGCCCTGATTGACGCCCAGAAGAAATACGCCCGAGACCTGCTCACTCACGTCAATCCCTACCGCAAGGCCCGCTACGCCGACGACCCCGCCGTCGCAATTGTTGAAATCACGAATGAAAACAGTTTCTTTATGTGGGGCGCGGAGCAGACCTTGCGGACGCTGCCGGATTACTATGCAAAGATATTGCAGGGCAGGTTCAACGCCTGGCTAAAGCAGCAGTATGGTTCGGACGAAAACCTCCGCAATACCTGGTCCGAAGGTTCTGAGCTGCTCGGCGAAAATCTCCTCAAAAACGGCGACTTCGAGCTCGCCGAGGTCGGCGGCGCCATCCCCCTCCACTGGAGCCTCGAACAGCACGGTTCCTGCAAGGCCTGGTGCTCCCGCCAGCGGCTCGAAGCAAGAAGGGCGCTGCAAATAGATATCACCGAAGCCGACGACATCGAATGGCATCTGCAATTCAATCAGCGGGGACTCGCCCTCAAGAAGGGTCAATACTACACCGTCGCCTTCGAAGCCGCCGCCGACAAGCCGCGCAGCATCACCTGTTCCGTTGGCCAGGCCGACAGCCCGTGGGCCAACCTCGGCTTTTCGGAACGCATCGACCTCACCGAAAAACGCACCGCTTACCGCTTCGGCTTCACCGCCGGAGCCGACGAAGACAATGCCCGCCTCAGTTTTGCCTTTGGCGCCAGTCAAATACCCATCCACCTGGCCAACGTCGAGCTTCGCCCCGGCGGCAGGGTCGGCCTCAAAGAAGGTGAATCCGTCGAGACGGGCAATGTCACCCTCTTCGCCGAGACCGAAAGCCCGGCCCGCACGCTCGACCGAACGATATTCCTCGCCGAGACCGAAAAGGCATACTTTGACGATATGCGAAACTTCGTCCAAAAAGACCTCGGCTCCAAGGCCCTCGTCACCGGCACAATAGTCTTCGGCCCGCTCGGACTCTACGCCCAGAGCGATATGGACTTCATCGACGCCCACGCATACTGGCAGCATCCGCGCTTCCCGGGCAGGCCCTGGGACGCCGCCAACTGGCTCATCGACCAAAAGCCAATGACCGATTATCCTGACGAGGCCACCATCTTTCGCCTCGCCGCCGAGCGCCTCCACGGCAAGCCCTTCACCGTCAGCGAATACAACCACCCCGCCCCCCTTGATTCGCAGGCCGAGTGCGTGCCGATGATCGCCTCCTTCGCCGCCGCCCAGGACTGGGACGGCGTCTGGCTCTACACCTACTCCCATGCCTCCGATACTTGGGACAGGCAGGATATGAACAGCTACTTCGACATCGACACCAACCCCGCCAAATGGGGCTTCATGCGGGCCGGGGCGGCCATTTTCCGTGAGGCTGTCGTCGCACCGGTCGAAGCTCGTCTCATTGCGGTTTTGGCTCAGTCATCGGGCATTGTGCGTCACTTGGCGCGGCTACATCTAACGTATGACCTTGACATGTTTGACGCGGTTTCTGCGGCCTGTGGTGCGACACGCCAGGCGGTGCTGAGTAATCAGTTGTATGTGAGTCTTCGGCCGTCGTCCGCCGTTGAGCCGACCGCTCAGTCTCCTACAAAACTCACCTGGTCGGTTGAAAACGGAAAGGGATTATATTTCGTTGGGGCCGGTGCAGGCGTTCTGGCGGGAGACACAACTAAATTCATACAAGCCCGCATCGATAGCCCCGCCTACGCCGTAATCACAGCCACCCCGCTCGATGGTGTGCCCTGGTGGAATAGTAAAAAGATATTGGTCACCGCCTGCGGCCGATGCGAGAATACCGGTATGAAGTTCTCCGATGACCGCCGCACTGTCGGCCGAGACTGGGGCGGGCCGCCTGTGCAGATTGAAACGGTCGAAGGAACCGTAACAGTCCCGACGGGCCAATGGAGATGCGAGGCGCTCGGCCCTGATGGTATGCCAAGTCAGCAAGTCGCTGTCCGTATCGAGGGCGAGCAAAACACTGTGGAGCTTTCGCCAAAGTATAAGACAATGTGGTATCTTCTGACCCGATCCGAGGCCGGTGAAAAATGAAACCAACGCGTTTCCCAAACACCGCCGTCATTCCGACCGGAGGCACGACACAGTCGTGCCGAAGCGGAGGAATCTATTCCAAACACATTTCGCCGAAGGCGAAGCACCTCCTAAAGAGGACATCAAAATGAAGACCCGAAGACTCTTGTTCGTTATCCTGCTACTGGTTCCCGCTGTCACAACCGCCGACGCCGCAGAAAACAGCAAATACGTCACCGCAGTAAGGACCTTCGCCGACAACGTGCTTGAGTATGGCAAGGGCAGAACTTATGACAATGCCGCGATATACAGCCGGACATCGCCTTGAATGACGGGCTAGATATGAGGAGTATCCAAAAATGAAGGAAAAAACCAGGCGTGCGCAGCCGTTTGTGAAAAACGTTGTCCGAGCAGGATTCGCAATTCTGTGGCTTTTCCCTGCCGCAAAAGCCACTGCGTTCAACGGCCACGTTGTCACGCAAGGCCCTCTGAAATTGACTATAGCCAGCATCGAAGACGTTACCCAGTATGACAAGCCCGTAGAAGTCGGCGTGACCCTCAACAATAGCTCAGACTCCACGCTCAACGTCAGGCTGCATACGGCCGGCCTCGTTGACTATTGGTATGCGGTCGGCGAGAAGGAAAGAACTCTTGAGCTTGAACCTCTCGCCCAGGCCAACGCCGTCTTCCGAATGGCCGCCGCAAGAGGCGCATTTTCTGCGCTCTATCCGGTCCATATTTACGCAACGTTTCAGCATCAGGGCGGCGCCGTAACCGCCCACGCCGTCCAGATATTCAAATCCAATTTCCAAACAGCAGCGCCTCCATCCTCCCAACCAGCAGAAATGCCCGTTAACATTGTTCCCGCCAATGGGGCCTTGCCGCTCTGGTCCCTGAGCAACCACCGCGTAGCGTGGTGCTATTACGACAAGCCTCTGGTCTATATGCCGATAGGCTGGCAGGGTTCGGCCCCGGACTCCGCCGCAGATTTCGGGCGTGGTCAGATCACCCGCGGCGCAACAAGAAACGCAATAATAATGCACCCCCCCTGGAAGCCCGCCGGCGGAACCATCTTCGCAGAATATCTCGTCAAGCTCCCCGATGTTATGCCCATCAAGCTCACTTTCGCCAACGCCATTCGAGACCACACCGCATCCGAGCCTCCCAGCGACGGTGTGACTTTCCGCGTCTGGGCAAATGATTCAAAGCTCTTCGAGCGTCACACAGACAGCAAGAACTGGCTCGATGGCGAGGCTGAGCTTAGCCGTTTCGCCGGCAAACAAATACTCCTGCGCCTCGAAAGCCACCCCGGCCCGAAACGCGATACCACCTGCGATTCATCCTACTGGGCCGAGCCGACCATTATCGCCGGAACCCTGCCGCCAATCCTCACCCAAGCCGAGCGTGCGGAGCTGCGCCGGCGCGCCGCCGACCTCGTCCAATCGAAAAAGCAGCCCGGCCGAAACGAATTTACATTCAAACTTGATGGCGATTGTACCGCTGTGCTTGCCCTTGGCCCAACCGGCCTGGCCGATTCCGCTATCGCCTTCGCCGACGGACGCTCTTGCGTTGTATTCGACGGCCTGCAAGCCTCCGTGCTGGGGCAGAAGGTAGGCGTCGAGCCGTCCGGGCTTGTGGTCCGGAACGTCATTGCCAAACCGGATTCATCAGGCAGGCTCAATATCACGCATCGCCTGCTGCTGGCCGACGAAGAATTCGATCTGACCGCGGAGATTTGGGCGGATAGGGCCGGCCTGCGCATCGCCCTTAAATGCCCAAAACGAATCACCGACGTTGCCCTTGGCCCCGCCGACCAAAAGGCCCCGCGCGTCTATTACGGCCACGGTTATTGCATCGTCGAGCCGGAAGCGTTTATCGCAGATTTTGGGGGACACAATTTATCAACAAGCCACGTTGGATTCGACTTTGAAAACGGCCTCTCGCTACTTACCGCATCCGACAATCCGCCGGACTTTCTCGAAGTCAATCCCGACACGAGAACATACGCGCTCCACACCCACCTTGACGCGACAATGACCTTCGTCCCGAGCGGCATGGGGGCGTTTGATTGTGCCCGCAGGTATCGGCCACTGTATGACAAGAACGCCGCCCCCGGCCTCAAACGCAAGGCCGGCAGATTCGTCTTCGATATCTGGGGCGGACGCTACGCCGAAATAGCCGACACGATGAAACGTATGATAGCATACGGCCTGACCGATTCCCTCCTGACTGTCCACGTCTGGCAGCGATGGGGCTACGATTACCGCCTGCCCGACATCTACCCGCCACAGCCACAACTCGGCACAATCGAGGATATGCAGCAAATCGCTCGAGTCTGCGCCGACCACGACATCCCCTGGGGCCTCCACGATAACTACATCGATTTCTACCCCGACGCCGACGATTACAGTTACGACCATATCTGCTTCACCGAGCAGGGCGAACCGATAAAAGCCTGGCTCAACGAAGGCCGCGACGCCCAGAGCTATCGCTGGCGCCCCGACCATATTATGCCTTTTGTTCAGCGCAACCTGGAGCTCATAAAGCCTGATCTTAAACCCACGCACTACTTCATCGACGTCTTCACATCCCTGCCGTGCTTCGACTATTACGATGCGAACGGCAGCTTTCATTCTATGCTCGAAACCCGCCGCTGCTGGGGCGAGTCCTTCGCCTGGATACGCGATTATCTCGGCGACAATGCCCCGCAGACCTCCGAGGCCGGCCACGACCAGCTAATCGGATACCTCGACGGCGCCGACTGCCAGCATCTTCAGATAACGCCCGTCGGCGGTGACTTTTGTATTAGAATTGCCTGCAAAGACTGGCAACGCGTCCCCTGGTTCGACGCCGTCCTGCACGATAAATTCAGCCTCCACGGCGTTGGCTACTCCAGCCGTTACCAGGGCGGCCGAACCCGACGAGACAACGGTATCGAAAGCGACGACTACATCTCCGCAGAAATACTCGAAGGCCACGCCTTAATGATTGACAGACCCGCGTTCGGCCGCGGCGCCGTCCGAAAATACTGGCTCGCGCAGGATTTCATCCGAAGTATCGCCCTCGACGCAATCGAGAATGTTGAGTTCGTGGACGGCGACATCCACCGCCAGATCATAACCTGGAAATCCGGCGCGAAGGTTTACGTCAATCGAGGCGAGGACGACTGGGATGTGGCCGGCAAACACCTGCCCCAATATGGTTACTTCGCAAAGAATGGCTCGATAGAATCGAGCATCGAAGACATTAACGGCATTACGGTCGAGCAATCGCGCGCCCCGTCGCGCTTCTACGTCAACGCCCGCGCCTCCGTACCCATTGACTTCGGTCCTATCCTCACGGACGGCGCACTGCGCTGTCAGACCAAAGATGACGCTATTGTAATCACCCCCCTGCCTGATACCTCGCCTTTCGCCGTCAAGCTCCGGCCCGATGGACTGCCCTGGGCAGCACCCACAGAGTTGAAATCCGTCGTTGCTGTTGACGCCGACGGCAAAAGGATTCGGGATGTGGATTTCACTGTGAAGCAAAATCTGGTAAAGTTTCAGACTCGAGAAAATGAATTCGCGTACATTCTTCGGAAGGACAAAAAATGAGCAGGTTTTCGCTTATGAGCATTGTGGTCGTTGTTCTAATTTGCCTGGAAGCGCAGTCGCTCGCGCAGGCCGGTGTCGAGCCGATGGTGCTCTTCGATTTTGCCCCGGGCTTCGATGTCGGCTCCGTGACGGTAAGTGACGCCAATATCTCTCTGACCGAAGGCGGATCACTCCGCATACAGGCTGGGCGCACTCAGCCGTGGCCCGGCGTCACGCTCAAACCGCCCGCGGGCAAGTGGGACCTCCGGGCGTACAATTATCTGTCCCTCGACGTCGCTAACCTGGGGGCCGAACGGCTCACGCTGAACTGCCGTGTTGACAATCCCGGCGCCGACGGCGCCAAAAACTGCGTCACCGACAGCCTCTCTCTCGATCCCGGCAAGTCGGGCACGCTGACCGTGCAGATATTTCCCGGTCACTGGAAGCTGTCCGAGCCGCTCGAATTGATCGGGATGCGTGGTTACCCGACGCACGCCGGAAAAATCGACACGTCCAATGTCACTCAGTTGGTCGTCTTTGTCAACGAGCCAGCGGTTGACCACCGCTTCGAGATCGATAATATCCGCGCCGCCGGCAGCGTTGGCGCCCTCGATACGAAGACTCTCCTGCCCTTCATCGACGAGTTCGGCCAGTTCATACACACAGACTGGCCCGGCAAGACTCGCTCCCTAAAAGAGCTCATCGACAGCGCCAAAGCCGAGGAAAAGGAGCTCGCCGCACACCCGGGTCCGCCCGACCGCAACCAATATGGCGGCTGGACCGCAGGCCCCAAGCTCGAAGCCACAGGCGCTTTCCGAGTCCAGAAGTTCAACGACAAGTGGTGGCTTGTTGACCCCGAAGGCCGGCTCTTCTGGTCGCACGGTATCGATTGTGTCGGAGCAGGCAACGCCACCCCCATTACCGACCGCGAAAACTACTTCCGCGAGCTGCCCAATGCCAATTCGCCCTTCGCCGGGTTCTACGGCACAGGAAGCTGGGCGCCCCACGGGTACTACAAAGACCACTCCCCGTACAAGACCTACGACTTCAGCCAGGCCAACTTCCTTCGCAAGTATGGCCGGGATTGGAAAGACCACTTCGCGCAAATTACCCACCGCCGGCTCAAAAACTGGGGACTCAATACTATCGCCAACTGGTCCGACAGCGACATTTACCTGATGCGAAAGACCCCTTATGTTTGCACCATCAGCTACGGCTCGAAAACGCTCGAAGGCTCCGAAGGCTACTGGGGCAAATTCTACGACGTCTTCGACCCCAGCTTCCGCGACAGGCTTCGCGACCGCCTCGCCTCCGAGAAGGATGAAACCGCCGACGACCCCTGGTGCATCGGCTACTTCGTCCACAACGAATTGTCCTGGGGCGACGAGATGTCTCTCGCGGTCGCCGCCCTGACCTCTCCCGCCGACCAGCCCGCAAAGAACGTCTTTATCGACGACCTAAAGCAAAAGTACAACACTATCGAAAAGCTCAATGCAGCCTGGGCGACGAACCACGCATCCTGGCAGGAGCTCTTAGAAAGCGCACAGCCCCCCGACAAGGACAAGGCCCGTGAGGACCTCGCCGCTTTCTATACAAAGACTGCTGAGACCTACTTCAAGACTATTCGCGACGAATTGAAAAAGGCCGCGCCGAACAAGCTCTACCTGGGCTGCCGATTCGCCTGGGTGAACGACAGGGCCGCGCTCGCCGCCGCTAAGCACTGCGACGTCGTCAGCTACAATCGCTACACCTACAGCGTCGCCGACCAGCGTCTGCCCGACAGTATCGATATGCCCATAATCATCGGTGAGTTCCATTTTGGCGCGCTCGATAGAGGAATGTTCCACACAGGCCTGAAAGTGACCGCCGACCAGAACGACCGCGCCGAAAAATACAAAAGCTACGTCCGGGGCGCTCTGCGGAATCCCTGCATAGTCGGCACGCACTGGTTCCAGTACAAGGACCAGGCGACAACCGGCCGAGGCGACGGCGAAAACTACCAGATCGGCTTCATCGACGTGTGCGACACGCCTTACCCCGAGATAGTCCGTGCATCTATAGACGTCGGCTACGGAATGTACGAGTACCGACTGAAGAATCCGTAATTCTGCGCATTTGCTGTGCGCTCGGTGTGCGAGTGGGTTTGTATCTCGTATTTCCTCCCAGCGGGGGGCCGAATTGGGTTTGATTGGGTTTGTTTTGGATAACGTTCGTTGTTCATTGTTCGTTGTTCTTTGGCATAAGCCTTTGTTTTTGCTGTACTTATGTTTATATTGCCCATTTTGAAATTGGCTTTGTTTGGGTTTGGTTTTCGTATTGCGTGTTGCGTTGGAGGATTGGCTTTGTTTGGGTTTGTTTTTTGGGGGTGGGGTGGAGCG
>CAYGZM010000042.1:0-27465 GCA_964354365.1 uncultured Pirellulales bacterium | reverse complement strand
CGGACTCCAGCGGGGTCTGTGGTTTGCGGTCGGCGCATAAGAAAGGAGCCCCGAAAGGCTCCTTTCTTTTATTAGAATAAGGTTTGAAGAGCGAGCTACTGGTCCAATCCCTCCAAAGCCGTGTCCAATTCTCCCAGGATTTTCTTGAGCTTTTCCCTGGGCTGGTCGATAACCGCCCTTGTTGCTTCAGAGACATTCTCCATTTTTTCGTCTATGACGCGGGGGGTTATAAACACAAGCAGCTCAGTGTTGGACTTGATGACCTGTTCGTGGCGGAAGAGTCCTCCGACACCAGGCAGGTCCCCGAAACCGGGGAGCTTTCGCTGTACGAGACTATCCTTCTGGAAGAGGATGCCGCCGAGCAGGAGTGTCTGGGCGTCCTGAACGATCATATTGGTCGTGGTATTCATTTTGCTCCTGATCGGCTGGCCGTTCTCGCGATCGGAAGTAAGCTGAGAGATCTGGACATTGACAATCATATCCACCTTATCCTCGGGCGTAATGCTGGGCCTGGCACGGAGTTCCATACCGACCTGCTCAAACGTATAATTCTGAGTCGAGCCGCTGGTACCCGAGGTCAGTATTGTCGAGCCGGCGAGAAACGGGACCATGCTACCCTTGAAGAAGCTGGCTTCCTCGTTGTCCTTTGTCCAGAGTGACTGCTGGTTGAGGATTCTGGCGTTGGTTTTCTTGACGAGGAAGTCGATCAAGCCATAGACATCGGTTCCCACACCGAGGAGTGTTCCTGATCCCGTAGCTCCAACTCCGACACCGGATGCTATTCTCCCGCCAGAACTCCCAGCGCCCAAGTTACCGACAGAACCGTAGCTTCCCACATTGGTGATATTAGCCAGGGCGCGGATGGCGTTTTCGTTGAGCGTGCCGAAGGCATCGGGGTTTGTTGCGAGCTCGATGCCGAGCGAAGTCACCTTGGTATGCTCGATCTCGATGATGATGGCCTGGATGAGCACCTGCTTGCCTGGTTTATCGAGGTCGGCGATTAACTGCTCTATCTCGTCCATAAACTCGGGCGGGGCGAGGCACATGATGGACTTGGTATGCGGGTCGGGGACGAAACGGATTCTGCCGATGACGTTACTGATGGGCATCTGCTCGTCAACCGTGCTTCGAGCGCCGGAGCCGGACCAGGGCGGCGTGTAGGTACTGGTTGAGGCATTGGCGCTGTTGGAGGTGTTGCTGCTGCTGCTGCTGCCGCCGCTGCTGCCACTGCTGCCGCCGGTCGAATCGGTCATCGATGAGGTGTCGCTGAGTCCCTGCGTAGTGAGTCGGATCCTGGCCTGCTGGCCGGCTTCGACGAACATTGCATTGAGGCGTTCGCTGAGGTCTTCGGGGTCGGCGTATTTGACGGTAATGACCTTTGGTATCTCGGCCATTTCTTCTCTGTCAAGGTCGAGGACCAGCTGCTCGACGACGTCGTATGCCTCGGGGATTTTGCTTATTACAATTATTTTCTTTGTGCCCGAGACGCTCTCAAAGGTCAGCTGTCCGTAGAGCGGGCCGATGATCTTCTCCTTGTCTTGTGAGCCGGAGCCGAACATAATGTCGAAGATCGACACCCTGGATGTTGTCTTCTCGCTGAAGAGCGTATTGAGCAGGTCGGCCATTTCTACGGGGTCGGAATTCTTCAGCTCAATTATCCTGGGCTTGACGGCATCGACATCGAGAGGCTTATCCCACTCGGTTATCTGCTTTGCGATCTCCACCATTTTCTCCGGCGATGCAATCACGGTGACCTGCTTTAGGGTGACATAAGATATGGCCTTGACGGTATCAGCCGAGGTTGCACCTCTGCTGCTGCCGCCGCCGTAGTTATATACGTAGGTGTACCTGCTGGCGGAGGATGCCGACGACTGACCGAAGAGCTCTTCTATCATCGTTTTTACCTGGTCGGGATCGGCATACTTCAACGGGAAGCGCCGCGTCTCAAACATTCCAGGCGGGACGTCGATTTCGGCAATCATCTTCTTGACGATCTCGCGGAGGTCCTTCTTGCCGAAGACGATGACCTGCTTTGTCTGGGTGAGCGGCTGGATAAGGATGCTCGGCAGGAACTGGGTGCCCGGCATGTCCCTGAATCCGTCGCCGACACTGCTCTCGACTTCCCTGGGGTCGGCGTATCTAAGGTTGACAATCTCATATTCGGACTCAACGGGCTCTTCCTTGTCAAGCTTGTCAATCCAGGTTCGGATTTGCTCCATCACCTGAGGCGAGGCTCGTGCGATTATCCACTTTCTCCTCGGCTCCGGGATAAGAATTACGGGCCCCTCAGTAGTGCTGACGATAACGGAAGTGGCGGGGCCTGTGGATGAGGCCTTCTTGGAAGGAGAAGACGACGACGCGGACGGCTCGGGGTTGGGCCGTGGGCCGAAGAAGCCCCCGCCATAGCCGCCGCCGCGGTCAGATTCTCTTCGATTGCTGTCCGACGACCTGCCGGAGGTCCTGCTACCACCCCCGGCAAGGAGGATATTGAGCATCTGGACAATCTCGGAAGGGTCGCCATAGCGGACTTCAAAGATTTCGGTGATGGTCCCCTCTGCTGCGGGGATATCAAACTGATTGATAATGTGCTCGAGGCGCATCAGGTTTGAGACGGTCTCAATGACGAGGAGGCTGCGGGCATTTTCATCGGCGCTGACGTGGCCGTACTCACCGATTAACGGCTGAACCACCGAAAGCATTTTTGTAGGACTGTAGTTCTTAAGCTCAAAGAACTTCTGAACAATCTGCTCTTTGTTCTCAATCAACGCAAGCGCCTCGTTGGGCGCTATCGTGGGAACCTGCCCAAGCTTGGCCTCGGCTACGGGTTTGAGAAAGATCGTGTCGTCAACGGCCTCGGCGATAATGCCCTTCATCCTCAGGGCACTATAGATATTCGCCAGGGCCTTGCTCCTGGGGAGCTTCTCGCTGGCGTAAATGGTGATTTTGAGCTTCATCGCCTCATCGCTTGGGATGATAGTCTTTCCGGTCCAGGCGGCGAGCTTCTCCATAATGTTTTTCATCTCAAATTCTTTGAGATTGACGGCTTCCATCGGCTCTTTGGACGCCGCGGGCTTGTTGGGCTCCGCAAGCGAATTAGCATCTGCAGGCGCGTTGGCGTCTGCAGGCGCATTGGCGTCTTTGGGCGCATTGGCATCCGCAGGCCGGTTCGGCTCGTTGACGTCCGCAGCTTCGCCGGGTTTGTTCGCATCCGGCGGGCCCTGGGGCTGATTGGCATCGCCCGGAGCATTTGGCTCGGCGACAGCGTTTGTCTTGGGCGCAGCGCGCGCCGAGCCGTCAACCGGCGGATGGAAGCCGACCCAATAGACTATGAAAACCGACGCCAGGGAAACCACAACCCAGAATATTACTTTTGACCGTTCCACTTTAATCACCTCATTTCAATCAGACATTTGCTTTGTGAGCATCAAGCCCAAAGCCGATTTGGGCGGTCTTGACGCTCGCTATTGATTCTCAGGCACACTCTGCTGGTTCTCACTCGTCCTATTCTCGCCTTCGGCTGGGGGTCCAGCCCCTTCTTCCGGCGACGGTCCAGGACCTCCTGGTCCCGCCCCTCTACCTCCCGGACGTCGTCCGCCGCCGGATCTTTGGCGCATCTCCTCTCTGAATTTTGCACGTTCTTCCTCGGACATATTCTCGAATCTCTCTTTCATTTTCTGCCTTTCCTCTTCGGACATTCCCTGTTGCCTTCCGCCGCCGGGCTGGCGTCCCGAATCGAAACCTTCGGGCCTCTGGGCCATAGAGTCCCTTCTCTGTTGGTCGTTCATGCCAGGTCGCTGGTCTTGCCTATCGGGTCTCTGTCCGAATGGAGGGCCTTCGGTTCTCGGCCTCTCGCCGCCGGGAAGCGCTGCTGCACCGGTTTGTTGGGGTTGAAGCCTGGCCTGGCTGTTGGCGCGGTGGATTCTGACCTGCTTTATGCCGTGACCAACGCCAAAAGCAGTTAGAAGCATTACAATTGCAATTATTACGCTTATGATCGCGCTGGCCTTTCTCATATTGTCTGCCTGCCTTTCCGTTAAGTTGTTGTTATCTGCCGCCTCGTCGTCCTTCGCCACCGGGTCCTCCTCCGCCACCGGGTCCTCGATCGCCACCACCGGGTCCGCCTGGTCCTCGATCTCCAAATCTGTCGCGCATTTCGCCTCTAAAACGTTCCCTTTCCTCCGGAGACATATTGCTAAATCTGTCTCTCATGCCCTCAAATCGGGCCTTCATTTCGGCTTTTTGCTCCTCAGAGAGGTCGCCGAATCCGCCGCGTCCTGGTCCTCCATCGGGGCCGGCTACGACGGCGCCCGGGCCTGGACCGCCGCTCTCGCCTCTGCCCGGCCTGCCCGGTCCGGACGGAGCTCCGGAGCCTGCTGCGGTAAGGGGGGCAAAATACTTGGTCTGGCCGTCCCACTCAATCTTGACCTGAGTAGGCTCAATGGCGACGACCCTGGCATCGCCTATCCTGTCGCCGACTTTACGCCATCCGTCGTTTATGAAGGCCTCATTACCCAGTATGCCGAAGACTTCGTTCACCGGGTGGCGTCTGGGTTCAGGCGGCACAAACAGGTTTCTCTTTTTCAGGGCGTCTGCAATATCCTTCAAGCCGGCTAGATTTGCCTGCAGGAGATTGGGGTCGGACTTGTCCTGGGCGCCGGCCTTCTGGACTATGCTCCTCGCCCGGGCAGACGTAGCGAAGAAATCGCCCACCTTAACCAGGGCCAGGATTGCCAGAAGGGCTGCAACGCCAAGCAGCACATACGGGATCAAGTGCTCGTTTTGTTTTAGTTTGTCAAGTTTCATAACAGACCTCTTTCTACGACGCATACGCAGTTGAGACGGTAAGATCGAACTCGACCTCCTGCGGTTTGTTCTGGTCACATTTTATTTTGAACTCTTCCACGCCGACAAGGTGGGGGTTCTCATTGAGGCGGGCCAGGAAATCGAGCACCTGGGTAAATGAGCATTTGGCCTTGCACTGAATAAGCATTAACTTGTAATTTTTCAGCAGGGTCTTCTTTGTGGTCACAACCTTTAAGGGCTCAGTTTTTATTCCGGCCTTATTCAACTGGTCAACAAGCTTTGTTCGGAAGCGGTTTTTCTGGTCTTCTTCCTTTTCGGGCATCTCGAATGCGGGGACAATCGACATCACACCCGCCTGCTTGACCCTGTCGATAAGGTCCAGCTCGGCCTCTTTCTTCTGAATATCGGCTCTGACTGTGGACCAGCGCTCGATCCAGGTTGTCCCAAACCTAAATACGAGGATGGCCGCGACAAAGATGCCGCCAATCTTCAATATCCGCATGTCTCTCTTAGTTAGTTTTTGCATTATGGTCTCACCAATTTACAGGATCATTTTGCGGTCTTTTCGCTGAATGTTTTATATTTGAAGTTTACAGAGAATTTGATCTTCCTGGTTTTCTGGTCCAGGGAAGGGTTTTGAATTTTAGCTTCTTTTATGTACTTGCTGTTGTTCAGGGTCTCTTCGAACTTGTAAAGCTGCTCGTTTCCCTCGGCTTCTCCACTAACGCTCACAAGTTGGCCCTTTTTGAAATTGACACCGTCGAGCTTAATGCCGCCCTGCCCAGCCTCATTGACGAATTTAATAAGCTCCAGGACGTCCGGTCTTTCGCCGGCGACCGCTTTTCGGAGGTTCTGGCGATCCCTGAGCTGCATCATGTCGGAGTCGGAGAGCGCCGCCCTGACGTGTTTGTCAATAGCGCCGGGTGTGGCCATATCCACAGCATAAGCAACGAAAGCCAGCACGACAAGCATCGCCGCAGCAAGCGCAGCGGTGAGCTTTGGAGAATAGAACCAAGGCTTTTTATCCTTTTTTTCGAGCGGTGTGTACAGTCGCTCGAAGATGTCAAGGTCATCGGCACGTTCTTCGATGGCAACGAGCCCAATTCCAATCGGCACACGATACTCGTAAAGAATCCCGGCATCAAGCTGACTGGCGGCTGCCAATTGTGTAAGGTCGGGCAGAGCAGCACCGGCGTTGAAGCCGGCTGATTTGAGGGCGCCAACCATAACGTCTATCGGCTTGCCTCCGTCGGAGAGCGCAACGAGCGGTATTTCGGTCGGCTTGGCGCAGCCAAACAACCCCAGCACGCTCCTCATATCCTGGACAAATCTCTCGGTTGCCTCGGTCTGTGCAGGCAGTCCCGGCGCGGTAGCGAAATCGTCCGCGCCCAAATCCAGGACAACGGCGTTGCTCAATCGGCCGTCCTGGGCGAGGCATACCTGGGAGTTATGCGATGCCGCGCTGACAATCACGGCAAGGCGGTCGTTGCCCTGAAAGAAGGTTTTCCAGGCCTTTACAATACCCTCGCAATCCAACAGTATTCTTGCGGGGGCGATGCCTCGGACGTTTTGCACAAATGCCCGGAGCAGATCGGTTCTTGCGGCCGCCATAGTTACGGGCATCTGCCCGTTGGTTGCGGGGCCGACCCGCCAGGCAAGCTCCATCTGGTTGGCCGGCAGGGGCAGGCGGCTTTCAGCCTGCATCCGAATAATAGACTCGGTCTGGGCCTGGGCGGCGGCAGGCACGTCAATGCGATTGAACACCACACCGGCCGAGCTGAATCCGGCAATGACCTTTTTGTGGCCGTCGCCTTCCTGGGTCGGCTCGATGGGGCCCTTCGACAGGCCGCACTCTGTGGCGAACTGCTGCCAATCAGTCTGTTTTTCGTTGCCGGTCTTTGCCCAGAGAACCTCAAACGCTGCGGCCTGCCTTCGAAGCTCGACCGCCTTGAGGCGGCTGTCGGCTTGCGCTATCGCAACCACAGATGACTTTTCCGGCGCACCGGCTTGCTTATCTCTCATCAATCATTCGCTCCCTGATACCAGTAAAGAATCTCGTAAGGCGTTGGGGTTCTGTCCACTACGGCCTCGGTCGTGAGCGTCAATCCGTCGCCACGCGCCCTGTCGGCGGTTGCAGAAGAACGGATTGTATAAACGTTCGACCGAACGGTTATAGAATCAGCAATCTTCTTGAACGTATCCACACTCACACCCTCAAACTGCAATATATCCGCAATGCTCTCCATGCCGTACAACTGCTCCTCCCTGTAGCCTACAATCTGCTCGGCGAGCTGCATTCCCGCATCACCGCCGCCCAGGAGAGCCGCGAGCACAATCGCCGAGGCCGTGTTGATATTTACTTTCCCGTCGGTTTTCTGGCTGTTGCTAATGGTTATTTTGTCGGCAATGCTGCAGAAAGTCTGGATGTCTATCGGCTGGGCCTGATCGGGATTGCCGCCCTGACTCGGCTCTTTGGGACTGTTGTTGTTAATCAAGTTAGCGATACTGCTGTGATTCCTATTGTCCACTATCCACTTAGCTTGAGAGGAGGATATTCCAAGTGAGTCCTGCATTTGCGTTTGACTGGCGCTGTTGATGTTGATTTTCTGGCTGCCTTCGGCATCCGTATTGTTGTCGTAGGAGTAGCAGGAAAGATACTCGATCCATCCGAGGTCGAGCTCGCCGTCCTCGTCATCTGCGGGCGGGCTCAGGTCGCCGTCGTTTTCGTTGTAGTCCAACTGACCGTTGAAGTTTGTATCCTCTCCATAGTATAGCTGTTCCGTGACGCCCTTGACGAGCAAGAGCTCCCGCAGTGTCCTGAAGGGGCCGTTACGAATCTTGTAGGGGTATGCCAAAGTCTCGTAGTATCCGCCTTCCACGCCGAGGCCGCTGACAGTGTCGTCGGTGTCCCGCCAATCAATAATAGCATCGACTATATCTTCGAGCATGTCAGGCAACTGGAGCAATTGTTCCTTGGTGGCGATGTTGATATTGAGCTTGGAGGCCTCATCAATAACGCGAACGCTGAAGTGGCAGCCTTCGAGCAGCACGTCATTCAAGTCCGCGTCGTTATCGCTCCAGAGGTCCGTCAGGCTGTCACTTTCTTTTGTGTCCTCGTAGAGAATTCCGGCAGCTTTCTCAACTCCAGCGCGGCCGGCCCACCTGCAGCGGAGCTCCTCAGTGCCGACGGCGCGGACCTTCAGATCCAGGCGGCTGTTCTGCGCAACCACTGCGACGATGGCTATGAGAACGACCTTAAGCCACAGAACAGCTACAAGAACAAGTCCGTTTTTGCTGCCGTATGTTTCCATTGTTTGCAACCCTGTTTTCTTGTTGCCCGGCGTGCCGATCCCGCCGGCACAGCCGAACACTTAACCGCCCTCGGCCGCACTCTCGGTCTGCTCTTCTTCTTCGAGCGTGGTTCCCGTTGACCTGGCGAAATTGACATAAATCGTCTCGGTAACCGGGCGGCCCGTCCTTTCCTGTGTGGCGGCTATGTTCAGTTCGACCAGGAGCGGCAGAGCAGTCATCTCTTCGGGCCACTCATAAGTCCATTCCGTGCCGTCAAAGTATCTGGCCTCGAAGACCTCGATGCCTTCGGCAATGACGGAGAGCATCCCGCCGGGCTCCAGGTCATCGGTGGGGTTCGGCCAGAGGCGCCTCATCAGCATCGACTTATCCTCATCGACCTTAACGTAGTATTCAACTTCATACACATCGCCTTCGGGCTGCTGGGACCTGGCTTTTGTCCTGTTGACGGCGTAGAAAACGAGATAGCTGGTTGGAACGGCGCCAGAGTTATCAGCCATTGCGATGAATTTCGTGTTCCTTTTGTTGGCGGTGCGGTACATATTGACGAGGTCGTGCCTGATAGTCTTTGCGGCGAATCTGACCTCGGCGGCGGTGTTGATATTGGCCTCAACGACCTGCGCACCGACAGTCACGGCCCTGAGCGCGCCGATGGCCACAAGGGCAATGAACGTGCCTATGGTGGTGGCCACGAGCACTTCGACCAGCGTGAATCCTGTTTTTCTCAAATACATCTTTTTCAAAACACTTCTACCTCGTTCCGGAACCGGACCCGGAATTAGAACCTGAATTAGAACCGCCGCCGCCAGAACCGCCGCCGCCAGAACCGCCGCCGCCAGACCCGCCACCGCCAGACCCGCCACCGCCAGACCCGCCGCCACCAGACCCGCCGCCAGAGCCGCCGCCACCGGACCCGCCGCCGCCGGTATCTGTGCCGGTTTCAGTACTGGTCTCGACATACGTACTGACGCCGTCGAGCATCGTCTCGACCGTAAGACTGTATGGACGGTTGCGATCCGTCCAAAGCATTGTTAGCCTCAGCAGGTACAAACTGTCTATATCCTGGTATTCCGTTTCGGCAATCCAGTGATATGCCGGCTCATACCCCTCGAAATCGCCCTGGAGCGTTCCGGCATCAATGAAATCATCGATACCGATAAAGTCAATGAGACTAAGCTGCTTGTCGATTAAGGATGCGGCTGTTTCGTACTGCCTGTTCAGCCTTGTGGTGCTCATTGAGATCGTGCTGGTTGCTATTACGACCAGGACGGTGGCGGAGAGAATGGCGCCGGCGACGAGCGTCTCAACGAGACTAAAACCTCTGTTGTTGGTTATCTTCCGGGTTATCATTGCGCATCCAGGTCAATAGTTGCGATTTCGGCGTTTTCGAGCTCGCCGTAATTTATTTTTGCCTTGCCGGTCGCTTCGGCGATGCTGACGGTGTAATGTGTTCTTCCATCACCTATTTGAACCACAACGGCCTGGGCGGTGCCGTTAGGAGAGAAGGTGATAGTCTGCTCGGCCTGCGCCTCTTCAGCCTGTTCGCTGCCGGTCGGCACTATTTGCACGTCCTCAAACTCCACGGCGTTTTCAAACTGGACCGGCTTGCAGTAGTAGTCATTGACGATGGTTTGTTCGGCCTGCCCGGTTGAGTCATTCAATTGCATCGTGGTCAGGTAGAAGCCGCCCTGTTCATCATTGTTTATCAGTATCTTGTATTCGCGCTGCTTCTCAATGGCCATAATGCGCGCGTACCTGGCGGTGAGCAGAAAGTCCCGTGCGGTCCTTTCGACCTGCTGCTTCTTGAGAGTCCCTGCGTACAGGCCCACGCCGACGCTCCCAACCGCCGCAATGATTGCGACAACGACGAGCAGCTCGATGAGCGTGAATGCGCATCGGCGGCGCGGTGGTGCATGAACTTTTTTCACTGTTCTATTTTGCTGCATATTCTGCACGGCTTTTTAAGCACACTAATCGTTGTATATGTCTGCGTTGGCGCCTTCGCCGCCCTCCTCACCGTCGGCCCCCGTACATATCAAATCGTAGCTTCCGACATTGATCTCGCCCTCGGCTCGATACACAACCGGGTTGTCCCACGGGTCGTTCAACTGCTTCACCTTCAGGTAGGGCCCGCGCCATTTTTCTTCGAGGTCCGCGGGGGCCACAAGCAGGGCATCAAGCCCCTCGGAGTCATCGGGATACCGGCCGCAGTCGATGGCAAACCTCTCCAGCGCATCCTCAACAAGCGCCAACCTGGGTCTTGCCAGGTCCTGTTTGGACTTGCCAACATACTGGAACAACTTGGGCGCGGCAAATGCTGCAAGCATCGATATGATTACGATCACCACGAGCAATTCGACCAGCGTAAATGCCTTCTTTCTGATTTGCTTCTTGCGCTTCATTTGTCCACCTTTCCGTGTAAGAACTCAATTCAAGACATCTATCCGGCGCCGGCCACGCTACGGCAAGGGCCGATCGACGCCGGAAATGTTCTGCTATTTCTTTTTGATCCGTAAGACTCCTTAAAGCCCACCGGCGCCAAGCTGCATTACGAGTATCGGCAGCAGAGTCGCAACTATAATGAACCCCACTATGACAGCGAGCAACAATATCAGGATAGCGGGGAAGATCGACATAAACCTGGTTATGGCCGAGTCCGCCTCGGTGTCGAAGGTGTTGGCGGCGTTGAGCAGCAGCTCATCGAGCCTTCCGGTCTGCTCACCGATGGATACGATCTGCACAAGCAGCGGCGGGAAATACCCCGATTCGCCCAAAGGCGCAGCGAGCGACTCGCCGCGCTTCACCTTATCGGCCACGACGTCAATTTCTCTGCCGAGTAATTCATTGCCGAGGGTATTGCGCACGACGCCAAGCGCTTCGAGTATGGTGACGCCCCCTTTGGTCAATGCTCCGAGCGTTCTGGCGAATCTGCCGACCGCTATGGTGCGGAGAACCGAACCAAGGACGGGTATTCGAAGCTTGAAGGTATCCCATTGGATTCTGCCCCTTGTCTTTGCCCATGTTGTCAGGTAGTACAGCCCGGCGATAATCAAGATAATGGTAATCCACCCATAAACCTTCGTAAAAAGGACCCTTACCAGGCCGCTCAGGGCCATCAGTATCCTTGTGGGCCACGGCAATACGACGCCGCTTCCTATCGTCTGTATTATGTTGGGCAATATCCAGCCTATTATGATTGTTACCGAAATAAGCCCGATCGACAGGACAAAGATGGGATATGCCGAGGCGTTCTTCATACTTGTCTTGATCTTCTCATCCCTGTCGAGTATCCCGGCCAACTGCGAGGTAGTATCGTCAAGGATTCCTCCTGTCTCTCCAACTCTAATCATGGATATGTAAAGGGGGCTGAAGATTCTCTCGTGTTTGGCCATCGCGTCGGACAGGGATTGGCCGGAACTGACGGCCTGAACGAGATCAGCGAGCATTTCTTTCATTCCGGGCTTGTGCTGCTGCTCAAGGATCAGCTCGAGACCGTTGAGCATGGGGAGCCCCGCACGCAGAGCAGTGCCCAGCTGTGTGGTCATAGCGAGGATATCCTTGCCTCTGACTTTGCCGGAGCGGAATTTGAGGTACCTACCGAGGTTCAGCTTCAGCGTTGACTTGCGGCCTTCCTGGACTACGGGTATCCCTGCCCTCTCGACCAATTCAGTTACGAAATGGCCCTTGTCGGCGAGCGCCACAACCGCACTTTTGCGGTCGCCAGCCTCTATGACACCGGCAACCTGACCGCCGCCCCTGTCAACTGCTTTATATTTGAACTCGCCCAAGATTCAATCTCACAGAATAGCCCGAGAATTTTACACCCCAGGCTCAAAACGGTGAATCACGATTCCCACTTTCCGAGCTTCACATCCTCGCTACACGACTTTTGGATACGATTATCCGGCTGCTACTCGTCTTCTGTAATGGTTTTCGCGACCCTGAAGACCTCCTCAGGAGTCGTGATGCCCTGCAGCACCTTGCCGATGCCGTCGTGGACCATGCTTATGTGGTCTGCAGGAGCGGCCTTTATGATCGCATCGGTTGTAGGCCTTGTGGCAATCAGCTCCCGCAGCCTGCCGGTGATTCTGAGCAGCTCAAATATGCCGACTCTGCCCATCATGCCGGTCTGGGCGCACTCGTTGCAGCCTGCACCGTGGTAGAACGTTGTGCCCCGCATAATCTCGGAGGCGCCGTTGAGGTTTTTGATAAGGGTCTGGTCAGGCTGATACGGCACCTTGCAGTGCGGGCAGATCGTGCGCACGAGCCTCTGCCCAACGATGGCCTCCAGGGAGCTGGCCAGCAAGAAAGGCTCGACACCCATATCAATCAACCTTGTAACGGCGCCCGGTGCGTCGTTCGTATGGAGCGTTGAAAAGACAAGGTGGCCCGTCAACGCAGCGCGGATTGCAATGTCGGCGGTATCTCGGTCGCGGATTTCGCCGACCATAATGATATCGGGGTCGTGGCGGAGGATATGGCGCAGCCCCGTTGCAAAGGTCAGCCCCCTCTTTGCATTGACGGGCATCTGGTTAATGCCCTCAAGCTGATATTCAACAGGGTCTTCGATTGTTATCATTTTGACGCCGGGCGAGTATATGCTGTTTAGAGCGGCATACAGCGTGGTCGTCTTGCCGCAGCCGGTAGGCCCGGTCACAAGCACAATGCCGTGCGTCTTCTGGAGGCATTTGTTGAAACCCTTGAGACTGGCGGGGTTCATCCCCAGGTCGGTGAGCTCTATCAACGAGGCGGTTTTGTCGAGAAGTCTCAGCTCGACAGACTCACCCCACACGGTTGGAACAGTGGAAACACGAATATCGACCCTTCCGGTCTTGCCCATAAACTCGATGTGGCCGTCCTGGGGAACAAACCGCTCGGCAATGTTCATGTTGGCCATAATCTTGATTCGGGACGCGATAGCGGCCTGGAGGCGCTTCGACGAAGGTGTCTTCTCGACGAGCACGCCGTCAATCCTGTATTTGATCTTTACTTCGTGCTCAAAAGGCTCGATATGAATATCACTCGCTCGGGCATCGATTGCTTCGAGGATGATCAAGTTCACGAGGTTGATCAGAGAAGGCTCACGTGCGAGCTCGTGGAGCTTGGCCGGGGTGTATTCCCCGTTTCCAAGCTCACTATCCGCGGCCCGCTGATCGGCGGGAACGAGGTTATCGAGCATTCTTGCGACGTTGCTGCCGTAGAATCGCATTATGGCGTGCTCCATCTCGGAGGGGTCGGCGTAGTAGCGTTCCACGGAGCAGCCGGTTACAAAACGCAGATCCTCCATAATCTGGGGCTGAAAGGGGTCGGTCATTGCCACGGCCAATCTGCCGTTTTCCCGCTTGAGCGGCAGGATATTGTGCTTGCTCACAAGTTCAGCCGGCACCAGACCGATGACGTCGCTGCCAACCGACAGACCGTCCAGATCGACCCTCTCAATTCCGACCTGAAGAGCAAGTGCTTCAATTAGCTGGGCTTGTGTTATGTAGCCGAGGTCGATCAGTATCTGGCCCAACTGCCTGTGCTGCACTTTCTGCTCGGCCAGGGCGAGCTGGAGGCCAGCATCATCCAGGTACGATTTCTCGCAGAGTAACTGGCCCAGTTTTTTCTTCTCGTTGCTGCCTGTCTCGAAGCTCATTCTCATCCGACTACCTCAAAATAACAACGGCTGCATAAACCTTTAAGTATAAATGATTACACAACTTATGTCAAGGGTACACAAGACGAACACAAATCAACCTTGTCTCGATAACCTTGACAAAGGCACTTTCCACGATGCCGTTTTTAGGCCGCCGAAACGAAGTAAAGTCTGCGTAAAAGTGTGAATCTCCTTTCCAACAAATCACTGTAATCGCTGCAAGCAAAACAGGTTACGCTAATCCACGCCCGACGCCGCGCTCGGCCTGCAATAACTGCACCTTGACCAGGGTTAATGGCTACTATATCAGACGCTTGAGAATTCGATTTTGTTACAAAAAAATAGGTTTTTTGACATAGACCGGAGAATTATCGCAGACGATGCGCCGGCTGGAAACACGTTAGTCTTCGCATCGCTCGCAATGTGACTAACCGCACAGCCACTCAAAGAGGGTCTGTGCCGGGGTGGCCCAACGATCCACGTATCCAGCCAGCGGCCAGCACTGTTCCCTACGGGGGCCGCCGGCGCACTGCAAAAGGCCCTATGCCACCCCGTAAACAGTGGGGTCAAAGCGGCCAGAAAAGCCTCTCTACACGCCTTACTATTCGTTTTTGGCTCCTTTACTTTACAGGTTCTGTTTCATTGCATTTGTGGTTCCTTTTGACAGGATAGTGGAGGCTCGCGCCGAAAGGTTACGCATGGTAGGTAAATTTGTCTGTTCGCTTCGGCGCCACGGCGTGATTGAACGCCGCTCCTTCGGCTCGGCCCAGGACGGAAACCGAAGTAACTAATGCCCCGGTTCACCCGAAGAAAGCATCCATCGGATTCTGGCAGGACGCAATCCGGGGCAGGCCCAAACGAGAAGAGCCAATATTTCTCTGTATCGGCCGGGTGGAGGACTGTAAAATATCCAGTCAGGCATTGGCGTTGAGGATTTGCTGCGGCGGCAGCGTGGTGGATCAGATTATGGTGATTCGCAAAAGAAAAACAACTCTGCTGGCAATGGCGTTTGTGTCGGGGTTCTCGGCGTGCTGCTTTGCGCAGGGTGGAAGCGTGCGGGACACGGAAGAAGAGAGGAAAGTATTCGAATCGTACTTTCCGGACAGCAACGCGGGCGGAGAGAAATTGGACCAGTGGTGGAAGAGCAAGGACGACAAACCTATCCAGGCTTTGGAGGCGCTCGATGTAATCCAGGATGGCTTTCGCAGGACAAGCGTGAACCGGTCGATGATTGTCGGATGGGTCGGGGGCGGGTATGCACGTCAGCCAGAGCCTATAGTGCGGGATAGGGCAGTTGAGCTGCTGCACCACGCGAGCTTCTCGCCGGAAGGGTACGTGCGGCACTTCGCCGTTTATTACGGTTTATCGGCAGTCCCGGAGAAGTCCGCCCAGGTCCTGGACAGACTTGCGACGCTGGCGATGAGCAACGAAAGCGTCAACCGTATAGTCTGGGGCGTGGCGTTTACGAACCAGGCAGACGTGTTTCTGACGCACCTTGAACCATATAAGAACAGCCCACGCAGCGAGGTCCGCGAGCAGGCGGAAAGCATCGGGAAGCTGGTCAAGGAACAAGCGACCGAACAACAGCAGCAGCAGCAGCAGCAGCAGCAAAAAGCCCGGCAGGAACAAATCCAGCAGGGCAGAGAGCAAGAGACGCTTGTGGCGGATCCCAATGTTGATTACGAGACGGCGTTCGCTGAGCTTTACGAGACGCTGGCGAACACTTATCCCTGCTTTGAGCTAAAGGGGATTGACTGGGAGGCCGTGGGGAAAGAGTACCTTCCTCGGGCCGAAGAGGTCAAGGACGACAGGGAGTTTGGGCTGTTGTGCGCGGAGTTGGTGGCGAGATTGGAGGATAGCCACGCATACCTGATGGATGGGGCAGTTAGAGTGCCGCAGATAGCCGGGCCGGAATGGGATGCCGGTTTTTCGTGCCTTGAGGACGACCGCGGCAGAGCGGCGGTGTACTACGTTGACAAGGGCGGGCCGGCAGATAAGGCAGGCGTTAAGGTCGGTATGGTAGTGCTCAGGGTGGACGGCAACGACGTCAAGGACGTAATAGAAAGGACTATGACCGAGATAAAACGGTATTCCGGCTTTTCGAGTGAGCGTCAGCTGCGTTATGTCGCGCACCATTTCTTTATGCGGCAGATGGAGAAGGGCAAGGTTGTGAAATTCGAGATGCTGGACACGGAGGGGAAGGCACACGAATTTGAGCTGGCGTCCGCGCTTGGGGCGCGGTATCTGCCGCGGCTTCCGGTTACCAAGGAGGATATTCCGGATTCGGCAGATGTATCGTGGAAGATGCTCGATGAGAAGATAGGCTATATTTACGTACGGCGGATTCAAGACGGGCTGGAGGCATCGCTGGACAAGGCGGTGAGCGAGTTAAAGGGTGCAGGCGGGCTGATAGTAGATGTCCGAGGGAATACCGGCGGCGGATTTGAACGGGAGACTTCACACGTGAACTTCCATCCGGACGGTGAGGCGAATGAGCCGAACCGGCCTCGATACACCGGGCGGATGGCGCTACTGATAGACGGCCGCTGTATAAGCGCCGGGGAGGGATGGGCGTCCTGGTTTGTCGCGAGCAAACGGGCTCGAGTGTTTGGCGAAACGACTGCAGGCGCTTCATCCAGAAAGGAGATCTATACGCTGAAGAACCGTCTATATAGGGTACAGTTGCCGGTGAAGGCGTATGGTGGTTTTCTGGATAGGCCGATAGAAAGGCGAGGGCTTGAGCCGGACGTGGAGGTCAAGCAAAGTGCAGCCGACCTTGCGAAAGGCCGTGACACCGTGCTGGAAGCGGCAAAAGAATATCTGCTCGAAGAGAGTAGGTGAACTTCCGCACTTTTTGAACCGTTATGAACCTAATTATCAAAAGTGCGAAAGTTCACAAAGGGAGCAACGCTCTTTTATCTGCTAATCAAGAATCATCCCTTTCAAAACGGCAACAAGAGAATCGCAATGACCACGCTGCTTGTGTTCTTATACCGCAACAAAAAGTGGATAAGAGTCGATACACAGGAGCTTTACAACTTCACCGTCTGGGTCGCCCAAAGCCGAAGAACCGTCAAAGAGGAAACTGTAAAGGCCACTGAGAAACTCCTGAAGACACATCTGGTAAGCTTTAGCCATTTTGACATAAACGACCGCCGTTATTGAGTGGTTCTTAATGAATTTCATGCAACTCGACCTTTTTGGCAGGAGTCGCGTTTATTTCTTAAGTCCTTGTAAATAAAGAGTTAGATACTTTCAATTTTGGCTAAACCCCACATCTGGTGAATCTTGAAGAATAGAATCCACGGTTGCCGAAGATATCCCTTCTCTTAGAGCTATTGCCAAACGTTGTCGATCGAATTATTTTCTGGGTCAATAGTGGAGCCGTTTCGTTGTAGCTTATTTCGACAAATCAACTACTGTGACACCCTCTTCTCTTGCAGCTTTTGCTAAGTCTCCGTCTGCCGTGAGAAGGGTCGTTTCACTTTCTCCCGCAAGTTTTGATAGTATCGTCTCCTTAATGCTGAGGAGTTGCAAGCTGTCTGATATATCGATGTTATACCTTTGGGTCAGGTCTTCCAGTTTTACGAAATCAGACAGATCTGCCATAGGATATTCATGAATTTTGATTCGGCGTTCTTTAATATAAGCAAATAGGAGTCTGCAAGAGTCTCTGTATTTGTTTGTGCTTATCTTTTTTTTGCACCATTCTCGCTTCAAAACGGACAGGGATTCAAAGAAACAGAAGTTCGTCGTAAAGAACAAAGAGAGCGGATCGTCAAAGCAATTCCTTACGAGGTCAGAATGCTTTTCCTCTATGAGCAGCTTAACGATGGCAGACGCATCAAGGAAAAAGGATTTGGTCCAAGGAAGATCAGGAAAGCAAGGTGCCACAGTTTACCCCTTTTCTAAACGGTACCTATATATTTCATCCCCAACATGGTGTCTGAAGTTCTACAGTACGTTGTTCATACCGGTCGGGTAAGGCTCTCGTGCTTGCTTCATTCGGGTAATTCCAGACCCAGCTTTTGCAGGGCCGTTCGGACAATGGTCCGGACTTGTCCGGCGATTTCGATGGCTTCACTTGCCTCGGTCTTCGTGACTTCGTCGGCTTCGCCGGGATAGCGGGCGGTGATGGCATAGGGGGTCAATTCTTCGGCTTGCCTGAGCTGTTCTACCCAGTCAGCGTGTTGGCTGCACAGTTTCAAGAGGCGTCTGATGTTGTGTGTATAGGGGAAATCCACACCGCAGTACACGAGAAAGGCCTTTATGTGTTTCTCCGCACACTGCTGGGCATGATAGGCCACCAAACGATACGGGCAATCGGCCACATGCTCCATCGCGGCTATTGCCAGCCGCAGGTCCTCGTCTGCGTGGATAAGCCATTGCCTGACCTTATCCAACACCGGCTGATCGGGCGTTTTCATACAGGACTGTTCCTTCCTTCCATGCAGGTCTGGCGATTGTGCCGGGTATGTGGCGGTCGCGCTCGTACTCTTCGGGGGTCAGAATCAGTATGTCAAAGGCATAGTCCACACCATCCAATGCCCTGTCCATTTCGAGCATTAAGTGCCGGCGTTTACCGGTAAACAAACATACGACCAAAATATCAACGTCGCTGCGCGCATCGGCGGTTCCTCTGGCCTGGGAGCCGAATAGAATGATCCGCTCCGGGGCAAAGCCTTCAACCAGCCGTTCCTTGACCTCAAGTAATGTTTCATCACTTATCATAGGTTCCCTTATCTTCCTGTATCATTATACAGAAAGAGGCAACGGCTTACAATTACTGGTCATTGATTTGGTTTCTTATTTCTTCGAGCAGATTGATGGCCTCGATGGGTGTAAGGTTATTTGTGTCAGTTGAGGCGAGTTTTTCGAGGACAGTCTTGTGTTTTTGGACAAAGAGGGTGTCTTTGTCTGGCTGTCTTGTTTTGTGTTTTGCGAGGTGTTGGCTGGCGGCTTCTTTTTGAAAGGCGGCCTCCAATTCTTCGAGGATTTCTTTTGAGCGGTCGAGGATGGGCTTGGGGACGCCGGCGAGTTTTGCGACGTGGATGCCGTAGCTCTTGTCGGTCCCGCCGGGCAGGATTCGGTGAAGGAAGACCACCTCGTCCATCCATTCGCGGACGGCGACGTTGAGGTTCTTGACGTTCCCAAACAACTCGGCCAACTCGGTCAGCTCGTGATAGTGTGTGGCGAATAGTGTGCGGCACTTTATCTTGTTGGCGATGTGCTCGGTGATTGCCCAGGCTAAGGACAGGCCGTCGTAGGTGCTCGTGCCTCTGCCGACCTCGTCGAGTATTACCAGCGATTTTTCGGTTGCGTTGTTGATGATGTTGGCGGTCTCGGTCATCTCGACCATAAAGGTCGATTGGCCGCGGACCAGCTCGTCGGAGGCGCCGACGCGGGTGAAGATTCTATCGACCAGGCCGATCTCGGCGTCTTTGGCGGGGATAAATGAGCCGGTCTGCGCCATCAGGACCAGAAGTGCGGCCTGGCGGATATAGGTGCTCTTGCCGCTCATATTCGGGCCTGTGATGACGACGATGTCACCGGCCCCGTCGCCGAGTTGGACGTCGTTGGGGACGAATTCGGGGCCGAGGGCCTCTGCGAGAACGGGGTGCTTTCCTTCGTGGATGATAAGCTCGCCGCCGGTTGTCATTTTTGGGCGGACGTAATTGCGGCGCATGGCCACGTACGCGAGGGCTGCGAGGCAGTCGCACTGGGCGAGGGTGTCGGCGAGGGCCTGGAGCCGGCTGACGTACTCGGCGGCCTTGCTGCGGAGGTCCTCAAAGATTCGAAGCTCCAGGTCGAGGGCCTTTTCCTCGGCGCCTAAGACCTGCGTTTCGTATTCCTTGAGCTTCTCGGTGATGTATCGCTCGGCGTTCTTGATTGTCTGCTTGCGGACGTAGTCGGGCGGGACCTTGTCGGCGGAGGAGTGGCTGACCTCGATGTAGTAGCCGAAGACCTTGTTATAGCCGATTCTTAGATTTGCGATGCCCGTGCGCTGCGACTGCTCTTTCTGGTAAGTCTGCAGGAAGCTCTGGCCGTCTCTAGAAATCGAGCGCAGGCGGTCGAGCTCCTCGTTGAAGCCGGTTTTTATGACGCCGCCATCGCGAAGGTGCGTCGGGCAGTCCGGCTCGATTCCCGATTCCAACAGTTCCGCCAATTCGTCCATACTGTCGCACCGCCCGGCTAACTGCCTGAGCAGCTCGGCTGCGAATTGCTGCAACGTCTCTCGCAGCCGGGGCATCTGCCGCAGCGTGGCGGCGAGGGCGACTAAGTCCCGCGGCGTCGCCCGGAACGTGCTGATGCGGGCTGCTATTCGCTCGGTGTCGGAAATGTTGGAGAGCAATTTGCGGATATCGGGGATTTCGGTCCCGGCGTGCCTCAATTCTTCAATGGCGTCCTGACGCTCCTCTATCGGCTGCAAGTCGCAAAGCGGCATGCAGAGCCAGCCGGCGAACATTCGCCCGCCCATACCGGTCAACGTTTCATCCAGACAGTCCAGCAGCGAGCCTTTTTTGCTCTCGGTGCGGATAGTCCGCAGGATTTCGAGACTTCGCAGTGTGGTCGGGTCGATTTGCAGAAAGTCCCGCCGGTCTATCTTCCTTAGATTCCGGATGTGGCCGAGCGTCGTCTTCTGCGTTTCATTGAGGTACTCGATGATGGCGCCGGCGGGTGGGATGAGGCAGTCGTCGCCGTCGCCGACGCCGAAGCCTTCGAGGGTCGCCGTGCCGAAGTGCTTGAGGAGTCGCTGCCTGGCTTGGTAGGGGTCGAAGTACCACGAAGGGCGCTCGGTTATTATGGCGCTGGTAAGCTGCGTGACGTCTTTGGTTAGCTTTCTTGTCTCTGCCTCGAACAGTTCGCCCCGGCGGTCGGGCAGCAGGCACTCAGCGGGGGAGAGGCGGAGCAATTCGTCGAGTAGCTTGTCCTCGCCGAGCTGCTGGACGAAGAAGTGGCCGGTCGAGATATCGACCCAGCTTATCGCGGCCCGGCCCTTTACGCCGAGGCTGACGGCGCAGAGGAAATTGTCCTTCTTTGCTTCAAGCAGCATATCGTCGGTAAGCGTGCCCGGCGTGACGATTCGCACGATGTCGCGCTTCACGACGCCCTTTGCGGTCTTGGGGTCCTCGACCTGCTCGCAGACGGCCACGCGGTAGCCTGCCTGAAGCATTTTTTTGAGATACCCGTCAATAGCGTGATATGGGACACCGGCAAGCGGGGTGCTTTTGCCTTTGTCCCTGCTGGTCAGGGCAAGGCCGAGCACCTTCGAACAAACCTTGGCGTCCTCGTAGAAGGTCTCGTAGAAATCGCCCATGCGGAAGAACAGTATGCAGTCCGGGTGCTTGGCCTTGAACGTGTGGAACTGCTTCATCGCAGGCGTTAGTTTTTCGGTCGGCGCGGTCATAGGCGCAGATTATACAGCCGGTGCGCCGTTTAACAACTCTGATATGATTGAGAAAGCCTGATGTCTTGATTCTGCCGGTGTAAGTACCGGTCTTATGCTTTCTGCTTTTGAGCCTTGATGATTCCAGCCAAAGACCGTAACGCCTCGTTCACCGATTTTGGCGTTCTGAATACCTCGGCCACGTCCGGATCAAGCAAAACGATATTGGTTCCCGCTTTATATTTCTTGGCGTATTTGCCTCTGACGCCGTTACCAAAATCACAAACCGTTCTCATTTTTCTCGAGGTATATTGTTCGGCCGGGTTTTTATATACTTTCGGTCTCAAGGTCTTATCCTTACCCTATCCTCTTCAACGAGCCAAAGGCGGCCCTCTATTGGCTCCGTGGGAAATAAACGCATTACCGCTCGGAGAACGTCAAGCACATGAGGTTTATCCTGTCGGTTCAGTCGCATTACGATAATCCCAAACATATTATTGGGAGGATGTGCTCTAATATCGGCAAAATCGGTATCCAATATTACTATTGTACGCTTTTCTTTCCGGCAGAGAGCGGCAAGGTTTGAATCGGAAGTTCCGATGAGACTCTGCTCGGAAACAGTGACGGCATCATACCCTGCCTGCTTGAGTAATTCTGCGACTTCCACCGGCAGGTTTTCATCCACTTTAAAATTCATGGCTAGCCCTGTGCCGGCATTGGTACGATGCGTTCATGAGTAAGCTCGGCTGCGTAGGAAATAGCCGCCAGAATCGATTCTCGTTTAAGAGACGGATAGCTACGGAGAATCTCGTCCACAGAAAGACCTGCAGCCAAATTGTCAAGAACAACGGACACCATGATACGGGTCCCTTTTATGCAGGCACTGCCGTGACAGACATTTGGGTCAACCGTTATATAGCCATGCCAATTCATAGCTAATCTCCATCGGTTTTGCTACATACTATACCTATACTGGTAAGGATAATTTCAGTTTATGCGCAAGTCAAGCTTTTTTTGCACAACATTTGGAAGAATTAGTGAATGAATCAAGGCTTCTTAAGAACTATCTCAAAACGGTGATTTTGGTGCAGCGAATCATATTAGCCATTTAGTTTTGGTGTGCGGAGCTCGCGCTGCGCTTGCCCGTTAAACAACTCTGATATGATTGAGAGGGCCTGGTGTCTTGATTCTGCCGTTGTCAATTGCTTTAGGAGGGTACCCTGTCTGGGGGTGAAGACGATGGGGGTATGCAAGTCGAACTCGGCGGTGTTGGTGATTTGGAGGATTTTTGCTTTGAGGGTTTCGATGCCCGTGCCGAGCTTTGCGCTAATCTTCACCGGCTTGCCGCGATTCTCGGGCAGGAGGGCTGCGTCGAATCTTGCGGGCAAATCGGACTTGTTCAGGACTGTGAGGACTTCTTTGCCGGCGATTTTCTCAAGCAGGGCCGCGTCAAGCCTGTCGGCGGGCAGACTGTTGTCCAGAACGAGCAGGATTAGATCGGCGTTGCCCAGAACCTCAGAGGTCTTCTCCTGTGCGGCTCTTTCGACAGTGCCGTTGGGCTCGGCTGCGAGCTTCTCGTCCAGGCCGGCTGTGTCAATCAGAGTCGCCGAAAGCGGTCCAATTTCGCATTGCGCCGACACCCAGTCGCGTGTCGTGCCCGCAATATCTGTTACGATAGCCTTCTGCCGCCCCGCAAGACAGTTCAATAGCGTGCTCTTGCCGCTATTTGGCGGCCCGGCCAGGACTATCGTACAGCCAAAGATAATCAGCTTGGCCGGCTGGCTGTCTGCAAGTACTCGCTCGGCTTGCGCTGCGATTTGGTCGAGAGGGGCTGTCTTTGCATTCTCCAGCCACTTAGACAGGCCGCCGTCAATTTGGTTGGCGAGTATCTTTGTGCCCTGGAGGGTCCTGGCGTTCAACTGGGCAAGCTTTGCCTCAATTGCGACTGTATTGAGTGATTTGCGTGCGGCCAGCGTCTTGGTCAAGAGCTCTTCTGCGCCGACCAGCTCAGCGTCATGGCGGCCGAGCAGTTGCATAATCATCTCAACGATGAGTGGATTGCCGTGACAATTTATGGCGAAGGTCCGAGGACCTTCACAGCCGATTGTGACCTGGTCGATGGTCTTGTCGCCGTCTGTGATTGTGCCGAGGAGGATCTTGCCGGTTTTGAGTTCCGCCGGATTTTTGGCGGAGGATTTGAATATGCTCCCCAATATGTGCTGTGCACCGTCGCCGAAGACCTGCACCGTGGCTATCGCCCCTGTGCCCTTGCCCGTCATTACCGCAGCATAAACGCCCATAGGTCGCAGTGAGCTTAGTCCTTTTCTTCGATGTATTTTTGGTATGCTAAGACGATGCCTTTTAGCACGAGGTTGGGTACGTAGTTATCGATAAAGTCGCAGTCGCTCGCTATGACTTTGGCGCCTGCGCCGGTGATGATGGTCTGCGGCCATTTGCCGATTTCTTCGGCGTAACGCCTGACGACCTCCTGTAGTGCTCCGACGATGGAGTAATACAGCCCGCAGTTTATGGCGTCGGCTGTGTTTTTGCCATAGGGGGCCTTGGGCTTGGTGACTTTGATATTCGGCAGTTGGGCGGTATTTTCTTTCAGGGCCTTTGCGCTGATTTCAAAGCCCGGGCAAATGACGCCGCCCTTAAAGATGCCGTTGGCGTCCACCAGGTCGATGGTGACGGCGGTGCCGAAATCGGCGACGACCACGGCGTCCTGCACAACGTCGTAGGCGGCGGCGGCCGATACCACGCGGTCGGTGCCGACCTTATCCGGTTCATCGACCCAGCAAGTCATCGGCAGCGGTATATCCTCGCCTATGACGAGTATGTTCTCGCCGAGGCTCTTTTCTGCAGTTTCGCGGACTATTCTTGTCCACGCCGGCTTTACGCTGCTGACAACGACTACGCCGTCGCGCTTGCTTTCTTTTGAGCTTTCGAGAACGGGGATTTGTTCCCACGCGGATTTGAGGCACTGCGCCAGCCTGGCCTGCGACTTGCCCGCAATCGATTCAATGGACTTCTCCTCGCCATCGAGAAAAAGCCCGATGTGAATATTGCTATTGCCGATGTCTATTGCGATTATGTTCATAATTCGCGGCTTGTTGTTCGTGGATCGCGTCTCGATTAACAGTTCACAATCTGCTGTCCCAGTTTATCCGCGTTTTTTACCTGGGTTTTCACCTGATGTCAATCTAAAAGCGACCGAAGCGTTTTTGTTAGGCAGCGTGAAGCTTATTTCGGCGAACCTTGTTTTCCCTTCCAAAGGAGAGTATGCTATTCGCGAACCTATGAGCAAGTTTCATACAACTGAGTCTGCGGCTGAATACCTGGGAGTCACAGCCTCAAGGATACGCCAGTTGATCTTGGGCCACAGACTGAAGTCTGAGAAGCATGGACGAGACCATTTGATACAGGAGTCTGCTTTGCAGGAGTATTTAACGCAAGGCAAACGAAAACCCGGAAGAAAGCCAAATAAATAGATTGCGTATGCGTTAGTATTTTGATATATTGGCACCATGAAAACAAAGCGTAGATCTCCAAATGGGCGAGCAACAACAGAGTTGGTATTTTCTGCTTACACAGGGGATAACAGCGAAGTGTTTCCCCATGTCTTGAGGCTCCATGTGCCCAGTGGGGCAAAGGTGGCTGATGTTACATACGGCAAGGGCGTTTTCTGGAAGAAGATTCCTGATGATGAATACGAATTGCTTGCGTCCGATATAAAGACGGGCATCGATTGCCGGAACTTGCCATATCGGGATGCTGAGATTGACTGTGTTGTTCTCGACCCTCCGTACATGGAGGGTTTCTATAGAGACGACGATTCCTTTGCAGGGAATGGAACGCACTCATCGTTTCGAGATCATTACTCCAATGGGGATCGTCCGCGAAAACTGGTCAATAAGTGGCACGACGCCGTATTGGAGTTCTATATTGGGGCGGCGATAGAGGCGAAACGAGTCCTGAAACCGAATGGAATACTGATAGTGAAGTGCCAGGATGAAGTGAGCGCTGGCGTTCAACGAATGACACACGTTGAGATCATAATGAATCTAACGCGGTTAGGGTTTTATGCAAAAGATATCTTCGTCCTTGTCCGTCGCAACAAGCCGGGGGTAACGAGGGTGCTCAAGCAGCTTCATGCGCGGAAGAATCACTCTTACTTCTTGGTGCTCCAAATGGGTGCGACCCGGTCAAAGATGAATTCAATCAACATCATGAACGATTTAGTAGATGTTCGAAAAGCGGAATTGGGCTTTCAATATACGGTTTTTTCAGAGGCCAAGAAATAGGCATTAGGGTGGCGAGAAGCTGGCGACGAACAGCAGGGGGATATTTCTTGTAATTACTCCGCGGCAGGTCATCGTTCAATGCGAAAGCGAAACGCCAACTTTCCTCGAAGGCAAAAAGGTTGACCGCGATGATGTCGAACTCGCCAACAAGCAGGCAAGTAGTCTGGATTTTCCTCCCGGCTCGGAGGCTCACCGTTCTGCGATCGCTTGCGTCGCATTGGTATTTTCCTATGTAACCTTCCTGAGTGGTCTTTATGCTGTTTGATTGGAGCGACTTACATTCGATTTTGAACTCTCTTCATCTGTAGGTAACCGTCAGATCTCCCTTTTTTTTCGATCATGGTCATCGGCCTTGTGTACGTTGCTAAAGTAAGAATCCGCGAAGTGCATCTTCCGGAGCTTGTATTCGGCTACATATCCCAGCACCAAGCCCCGCATGCTCGGATTGGCGGCCATGATTTCGCTTAACTCCGCTTCTGTTAGCTGCCATCTTTTGAGGATGCTCTGTTTCTCCTCATGCGACATACCATCCTCCATTTTTTGAATGCCGCACCATAGTTCAATTCATGCGTGTATAATGCCTGTAGCTGGCTTCTTTGTCAACAAATTGTCGGTTGTGACCAAATCCAGGGAGAACCAGGGGCTGAGAGTATTGTTTACACAGCCATCTTTGGCCATCATAGTCGTCCGACCGACAGGCTTCCGAAAGTACAGAGAGATGCGTTCACAGGGGCGTCACTTTTTGCCCCGCCGGATGATAAATCATATCAGATCTCCAAGAGCGCGTACGAACGTCTGGGAGCCCTTGAGTTGATGCGGAAAACTACCTATGGCCGCGATTAATCTGCATCCCGACTTCCGAGAGTTCTCGAAATAGCTCACCGCTCATCAGGTTGAGTTTCCTCGAGGAATAACGAATCACCCGCATGGATTTGCTTTTCGGTCTTTGTTTCCTTTACCTTTTTCCACAGCAATTCGCTCAGTTCCCTTATTCCTTCACCAGTGACGGCTGAGACTGAATGAATGTCCTTATCGAGCTTGCTTCTCAGGTGCTCCACAATCTTGCCCTGGGGGTCGAGGTCGATTTTGTTGGCGACGATGACCTCTTGTTTCCGGGCCAGGGCCTCGCTGTGCCTTTCGAGCTCGCTGCGGACGGTCTTGTAGTTCTCGGCGGGGTCGGAGCCGTCGGCGGGCATTATATCAAGGATGTGGACGAGAATCGTGGTTCTCTCTATGTGTTTGAGGAATTCGTGGCCCAGTCCGGTGCCGGCGTGGGCGCCTTCGATAAGGCCGGGGATATCGGCCATGACGAAGCGGCGAAAGCCGCTCAATTCGACGATTCCGAGGACCGGCTCGACTGTCGTGAAAGGGTAATCGGCGATTTTCGGCCTTGCGGCGGAGCAGCGAGAGATAAGCGTGCTCTTGCCGGCGTTGGGCATACCGACTAAGCCCACGTCGGCGATGAGCTTCAATTCGAGCCTGATGTTTCTTTCCTGGCCCTCTTTGCTGGCTTCGGCGTATCTCGGGGTCTGGTTGGTCGAAGTTGCAAAGGCCTTGTTGCCTTTGCCGCCCTTTCCGCCGAGGCACACGCGGGCTTCCAGCCCGATTTCGTTGAGGTCTTTGAGCAGCAGATTCAGGTCAGTATCGTATATTAGCGTGCCCGGCGGGACCTTGATTATGAGGTCCTGGCCGTTGCCGCCGTGTCTGTTGTTGCCTGAGCCGGGCTGGCCGTTTTGGGCCTGCCAGTGATGTTTGCCGGCGAAATCAAGGAGTGTGTCGAGATTTTCGACGGCCCGGAAATAGACGTCGCCCCCTTTTCCGCCGTCTCCGCCGTCGGGTCCGCCCTTGGGGATGAACTTTTCCCGGCGGAAGCTTAGGCATCCGTGGCCGCCATCGCCCGCCTTAACCCAGATTTGCGCCTGGTCTATGAACATATCTCGTCATTCGTGTTTCGTATGCTGCTATAAAAAAAAGGCTTCTGCAAAATTGCAGGTTAGGCCTACTTAGAAAAGAAAAAATCGTTT
>CAYGZM010000041.1:0-27602 GCA_964354365.1 uncultured Pirellulales bacterium | reverse complement strand
CGATCCAGTATTTCTTAAACTCTTCTCTGTCAAATGCAGGCACTTCTGACTCTCTTAAAAACGTCACACAAGAACGCATAGTTTGTGTGATGTATAGCCAATACCATCTTTCCGGCAGGTCAGTCTGAAACGCTGATCTGCTCAAATAACAGCGGACGTACCCAGACCAAGAATATGGAGCGGGGCACAATAAAGATCGGCGCTCCTGAGAACAGGATTCACTACGCCTTTAAGCGTTTGTCCTGACGCCCTGGGACTATGATCTTTCTGACCCAGTATTTGGACCGGTGCTCCCGCTCCAAATAGCAGTTAAAACAAAAAGTGATGCAGTTGTCAAGAAACCAAAGTCAATTGGACAACAAGGCCGGGGGCTGATCCGGATGGTCGGGCCATCTATCGCTGCCCCCTGGCCACTTTCTTCCTGTGCCGATTTCTCATGCACAATCACCTGTGCATTCATGCCTGAGCTCACTCATTCTGCCTTGCGGTCTTCGACCGCTTGGCTCTATAGGTCTAAAAGGCAGATGGCTCGCTCAGGCGTTAAAGCTACTCGAGGTGATTGATATGCAAGAAATCGCAGTGCAAGAAGAAAGCTGTGTCCAATGCAGCATTGAAGAGTTGGGGGGTGATTTGGTATGAAGCTGCTTACGAAGGAAATCCGAAAGAAGCTACCACCCCTGGGCAGCCAGGATGATAAATGCGGCAAAGCAGTAGCCTACGTGAGGTTCTTCACGCCCGACAGCGACTGGTCCTGGCACGCAACTGAGTTCGACGGCGAAGACATCTTCTTCGGGCTTGTAGACGGCTACTGCAAGGAGGTGGGCTATTTCAGCCTTAGAGAGCTTGAAAAGGCCAGGGGCCCGCTGGGACTGCCGATTGAGCGTGATCTGCACTGGCAGCCGAAGACGCTGGAGGAAATAGCACCCGAGTTGTTCGGAGAGTCTGAGCATGAATGTCGAGGGGGTGAGGATGAATGAGCCTTTCCGCAAGGGGAGTCGGCCGGGTGCCGCTCCTCCTTGTCCTTTGCGGCCCTTCCCATGCAGGAAAGACTACCTTCGCCAACAGACTCTGCAGGTCTGGCCGGCGCTTCACAGTTATTAGCCCAGACAATATACGTCAACGGCTGCGTCTCAGGTTTGGCGACCCTGAGCATGAAGGCAAAGTATGGGATATCTACGAATCTATGAAAGTTAAGGCATTGAGCAAAGGCCGTAATGTTGTCCTCGATGCCTGTCATATCTCAAGGCGGGCGAGGTGGCACGGGCTGCAAGGCCCAAACGCCAAACACAGGAAGATATGCGTTGTGTTTGACTTGCCTCTGCGAACGGTTCGCGAGAGATGTATCAAGGATGGGCGGGTTCCTGTACAGGAGGTTGAACGGACGTGGAGGGCCTTCCAAAAGAGCAAGCCTACGATGAAAGGGCTGAAGGCCGAAGGGTTTGATGAGGTCTACTTCATTACAGAAGGTTTCGCGTACGCGGGCGAAGGCCTCAGGACAAGCACCACAGCTTCAATGAAGAAAGAGGCGATTTGGCAGACGAGTGCTTGCTTGGCTCACCTACCTCCAGCCTTCGCCTTCTGTGCAGCCTTCATCTGGGTGTCTCTTGCAGCCATCCGCATCTCTCTGGTCCGCAATCACCTCTTTTCTCAGCAGAGCTCACTCATTCTGCCTTTCGGCCTACGGCCGCTTGGTCCGGTGGATTCAAAAGGCAGATGGTTCGCTCTGCAACCTCCGAATCAGAGGTGATTGCTATGGAACCAAGAGATGCTTGGCTGATAGAGAAGATTGACGAAATGAAGGCTGAACGCAAGGCTGCGGCTTTCGACAGGGCTGCAAGGCCCAAGAGCCACGAAGAAAGGCTGCACCGCTTTACGGCAAACAGCCTTCCGACAAGGCTTGAATTCGGCAAGGAGGTGAGGGCATGTCTGTAAGCGAATACAACTTTGAAAAGATCAAGCAGCTATATGCCGATATCCGAGCTGTGATATCCGGACTGCTGATCGATGCACGCGAGGAGGATATTAAGCTGGCCCTGCGGTCCGCATACATCGCCAACAAGGCTGCCTTGGCTTGCACATACAGTGAAGTAGTAACGATAGAGCCGATGGAAGAGCCTGAAGGCATCAATCTTAACGCGGACATGGTCCAGGTATTCGAGGATATCGGGCTGCTGTTATACAACTGCGTTTCAAATGACGGCAGGGACTTTATGCCCCAGAGGGATAAGGATGTCCTTGAGAGTGTCAGCAAGGCCATAGCCTGGCATATGGTTAGACAGGACGTGGAGGTGAGAGCATGAGGCAGGTATTCGTGACAACTGACCAGATAGAAGAGCTTCGCGAAACTGGCTCTGTTCAGGCAGGCATGTACGTCCTCATAAACGTAGATGAGCAGGAGGAGGATATATATGGATAGAGCAAACGCTGCTGCCGGTAGATCCCATGGCAAAGAAGAGGAGGTGACTATATGAGGTACGAAAGGGCGTTGGAGATAGGCCAGGCCCGCGCAGAAGAGGCTGCCGACCTGATGAGGCGGTGGACAGGGATCAAGGTGTACGCTCTCTGCGCCGTGACCGAGGTTGTGAGCCGAAGAAATCCGGAGAAGGATGCTGGCTGGGAACCAGTCGGCCAAAGGAGTTGGAAGGAGATCATAGGCAGGCGAGGGACAGATGGTCAGACAAGGTACAGCATAGTGATCCTCGACGAGGATGGGACACCGAAGGCCTGCAGCGCCGATGTGTTCTCGCGGGCGAAGGTCCTCAAGCTGGCCGATAAGATCCCGGTAGCTGTATTTGCCCCTGGAGAGGGGACGCTATGGAGGTGCTTGGAGCAGAAGGAGATGAGCCTCGATTCCAGATATCATGCGCTTCACGTGGAGACGTGATGATAGAGCCCCCGGCCATGGCTGCGTTATTGTCCGTTGAATCTTGCGTAGGCCTGTCGTTGCCAGAGGGTCCTTGCTGGGGGGCTCGCCAATTATAGGGTCCGTAGTTTACGACCCAGTGTAATTGGTCGAGGGCAATTTGGCGTTTTTGTGCGGCGGCCAGTTGCTGTCGAGCCTCTGCGGGCGTGAGTTTATTGACAAGGGCCAGATGTCTTAGCAGGTTGGCCTTTCGCCTTGGGCTGCGGACGAAGAAGATGTGTTTAGCCTGGTGGCAATCCTGGCACAAGGCCTGGAATCCTCGCAGGTGCTGACAGCAGGTCCTGTGATTGTATTGCCAAACCTCATGGCAATGCAGTGCGGCCGCATGACTGGCAGCGATAGTTGGCCTTATAGTAAATGGAACGTCGGATACGATTCCAATTGCCGGGGGGTAGCAGCTTGGCGAGGATGGCCGAGCGCGAGGCCGCAGGGATCGGATCAATCGTCAGATGAAGGTATGCCATGTTTGAATTATATGGGGGGACGGCCTTATAAATCTGTACGGTACTTGAAGGAGCCAAGGCCGGTCCGGTGCCTGCCACGGTATCGGTGAATCGAAGCGCGCCAAATCACCTCCTGTAAGAGGCGCCACCCATAATTCTCGCTTGCGGTCTTCGACCGCTTGGGCGAGCATGCCAAGCGAGATAAAGGGTGTGCGCCAAATCAGGGTGGAGGTGATTTGGCATGATTGGCTCGAACGTTGCATTGGACAGGCAGGATGCGGGGCGTTGCATCGTCTGTGGCAAGGTGCGATCTTTTATGTGTGGGTGCGAAGACAGGGATCGGGTCATTGTAGCTCTCAAACGGCGGAGGCCTGAAATACCGAGTCCATTCGGGGATCGTCAGCCGGGTGTCTGCAAAGACTGTTGCATCGCGGCCCTCGAAGGCCACCGCTGCAGATGGTGGGAGCTTTGCTAAGAGATGTGAGGCTCTCGTGGCCCTTAACCGCGCCCAATACAGAAAAGAACATAAAGAGCATCGGCCAAGAAACGCCATGCCTCAGCTCATAATTGTTCTTTTCTCTGTGCAAATGATTAACTGTTCGGTCGGTTAACGGCTAGACGGTAGCGGGGCCGGTTAAGCTTAACATAGTTGGGTCGGTGATTTACATTCGGAACAGACGGCAGGGAGAAATTATATTGGCCATAGTTCACAATCCATTTCTGCCTGTTGAACCGCTGTTGTTGCCGATAGGCATCGGCAAGGTGCTGCATGCCCTGTTCCTTGGTTAGGCGATTAACGGTCAGGAAGTGCCGGAACAACCTTGCCCGATGTTGGGTGTCCCAGATAAAGAACAGATGCCTAACGTTGTGACAGTTCTCGCACAAAGCCTCAAATCCTCTTAAGAACTGATAGCTGGTTTCTTTGTTGTATTGCCAGATTTCATGGCAGTATAACCTGCCTTCTTGCCCACATATCTGGCAACGATACTGGGCCCTGCGGTACACAGATCGCCGAAGATAATCCCACTGGCCGCGAGGCATTAGGTTAGTTAGACTGGCACGTCGTGAGCCAGCCGGGATCGGGTCAATGGTCAGACGCAAGTATGTCATGCTATATTGTATGGGTGGATGGGTATATAAATTCGCGTTGACTCCTCGTGTGCTTCGCTGGCGAACGGTGGTCCTTCCACAAAGGAAACGCAGCCCAGCCGTTTCTGGGAAGGCCAGCGGAGGTCAACATGGAGAATCTGTCTGCCGAGCGAATTTTGAAGATGCCGCCAGTGATTGTAATTATGGGTCACGCTCGGCATTGGTCGGTATGATCGGCATGTCGTGACCCTATGCATATTGAGATGCTATCGTCGCTTAAGGTAACTGCCCAGATGGTTAACAGCGCGACGATTGCGGTCGTGTTGGGTAGAGGGTAACGAAGTAATTGAGATATGCTATCTCGGATGTGGCTGGGGGGAGGTAGGTGGTCTTTGCCGTTGTGATGTGGGGTGGGGATTCGAGATTGAAAACGGTTTAATCTTGGTCTGTTGGAGTGCGTTGATACTGTGTGGTGCAACTCCTTTTGTATTAAAGAGTTAGGATTGAATAGTTCCGGTTAGGGGTTGAAGAAAGAGAGAGTAAGAATAGGAGCGTCTTTCGTGGATGAATCGCTCACGGAGATCCCTTCTATCGGTAGTCGATGATGAGAGCTTATAGCCATTGCATTTATAAAGATCCGTTGCCAAATAGTATCTTATGGAGGGATATGAAAAAAACCAATGTATCAAAATAGGTCAGGACCCTTCCTGCTACGGCGCGTACGAAGTGGAACTGGAAGCAGAGATTCCTGGGAATATTGATCCAATCAGAGTAGCATTGGAATCTTCAGGATACACTCTGGTAGACTGCGACCAGTGGGGCCTTACTTACTTCGATGACAACGAGCCATACTTCCGCATAGACGTGGACGAACTCGACGATCTCGGTCGTACCTCCCGGGTCATAATACGCAAAGGAAGGCTCACAGCACGTGACATTCACCTAGCGGCGGATCAACTGATGCAGGTTTACCGTCACGTAGCAGTTGAGAGAAGACAGTGAAGACTCAACAGTATTCCTTTGCGGCTGAGGGGCCAGGGCCCGGTTTGTAGCATCCATGTGCCGGTGCGAACATTCCGTCAAGAAGGCAGACCGCACAGTGAGTACGTTTCTTTCAAACAGTAGTATACGCCGTAACGATCGCTTCGATTTGGGGTGCCAAGCAATTCTTGGAAACGCCGAATGTGTTCGGGCATCAGACTAGCTGCCCGATCAATCCAAAACCCCCAACCGGGGGGCGCATCGCGATTGCATTGCTGAATCTGAAGGTCGACCAACGCGTCCACGTGTTCGGCCAAAACCACAGGTGGTATCTCCCTGATCACCATCAGGAGCTCATTCCCCTCAGGATTAGCCACGTAGCTATCCACAATGATTTGCCTGTTTTCTTGTGATAGTTTATGAACAACATCAATAAGATATTCAATTTCGAGGAAGCAGGGGCTATCTCCGCCGGGTTTAGTGCGCTGCAGGATGTCATTGAGAAGGTCTGAAGGAACCACGTAGTTCATATGTCTCAGCACCATTAGGGCCGTGTCCCTTGACTTACAATTCTCTGACCGTGCATAGCTCAAGAGTGCATCCACTTCCTTCTGCCCGAACCTGTTCGAGAACTCCGCCACCCAATCGCTGACATGATAGTCTTTGTGCTTCTTGTCTTCCAGTTTACGGAGGATCATTCCCAACGCCGTCATCGGTACTCTCTCCGGCACGGCTGCGAGAGCCCACAACGCATTGTCGGAGACATCCACATCGGCGTCTGAAACAACACGCATGATGTCCGCCACGTGACTTTCAGCAAGGCGGTCTTTGACCATTCGTATGCAAGCTCCAGCCGCCATTCTCACGTCCCAATGGCGGCTGTTTAGCCAAGTAACCATCGTATCAATATCCGAGTCTTTCACCCTATCCACAGCATCTCTCAGTGCCTTGCGGGCCATCGAAATCAGCCTCAGGTAACTGGGAGGAGTAGTCTCGCTGCAACCTCCGCGTTCTGCTAAGAGACTAATTCCCCACCTGAGTCTGAACACATCCGGGTCCATAAGCCAACCGGCAATCAGTTCGACTTGATTCTCGGTCAACGATTTGGCAAAGGGGCACAGCAACTTGCTACTACGCGCCCTATCCGGCCACTCGCGACGGATTCTAAAAGGCATGATACTACCCTTTATTCTTTTGACCGTTGTGATTGCCCTGTTTATCTCTATGGGACTCACGTCTCTCACAAGACGATGCAAAGCACGCCAAGCAGCCTTGAGAACAGGTCCGTCCTCTGTATTGAGCGCATCTACTGCTTTCTCCATTTGAGCAGGGGCCAGGACACAGAGCGTGCGTTCGAGTAGCCACCAGAGAGTCCTGCCATTTATGGCAGGCTTAGCCACAAACGCATCGACTATCTCTGCCGCCTCGTCCGCTGAAAGCATGGCCCATGGATAGTCGACGTTGAAAAGAAGTTCGGTCACCTCTGGGTCGGGATGCTTGATCAGATAGTCGACTAGCTTCCTTGCGTCGGGCACAGCTAATCCTTGTAGAATAGTGGCGAGCCGAGGGAAGATAATAGTCTCACAGAGACTGCCCCCTCTGTCAATTGTGTCAATGATCCAGTCAATACAACGCGGCGTCACGACACCAATTTCCGCCAGGTGCACCACGATGTGGCAGACAGACTTACTGCCCGACTTGTCACAGCCTTCGGCCCAGTCGATTAACCTATCGACATGAGGCAGGATCCGCAACGCCATCTCGCGCGCCGATAGAACGCGTTCAGAGTCTATGTCACTGGCATAGCCGGAGGCATCCTCGCCACGGTGGCGAATCAGTCGGTCCGCAGCCGATCCGATCATTCCGCACAACAGGTGAACAAGTCGCTCCTTAGCCCTTTCGTCACCGCCAGCAATCAGATTGAGTATTCTGTCTATGTGCAAGCTGTGGACTCTGTCCGCCAGAGCCGGGCGCAGGATTGGACCGGCTGGCCTCCATAGTTTCCCACACGAGTACAGGTCGATGATCCTGTCAATGTGCTGGGTCGTCAGAGACTCGGCCAATTCGGCCAACAAATCGATGGCGTCACGACTATTATGACCAGCCTCTATTCTGCCGAACCTACGCAGCAGACCATCAATGTGCCGAGGCAGAAGCCTCGGCTTCACAAATGATATAAGTGTGTCTCCGCTCGGTTCATTCGGATTCGTAACCTTTCCCTCGGAGTCAAGTTCACAGGCACGTATAGCCTTTTCTATGACAAAGTCAACCGCCTCAGGGGCATTCAAACAGCTCAGGGAAGCCGCAGAGTCTGATTCAAAAGGTTGCTGCAGGGCCAATTCCTGCAATCTCTCAAAGACGACCTTCTCGGATTCACATGTGTTGCCGATTTCTCCGTAACACTCAGCGGCCAGGAACAATCGTGAATGGATACAGTTGTCCTTGACATCAGGTCCATAGATGCGTCGTACAAATGCCTGCCCCTTAAGCCCTGCGAGGAATCTGATTACCTGTCTCCACTTAGGCTTCCACATCTCGCTCAGGATGTGGGCCATCTTTTCCTCCTTGTCGGCGGCCCATTCGGCGGCAAGATATTCCTGAAACGACTGGTGTATAAAACAGAGGTAATCATCGAGACCACTACTTCGCTCCAGCAAATTAACGATGCCATATCTTTGAAGGTCATCAATATTGACGCTGGCTTGTCTTAAACAGAAGTCCAGTGGTATTTTCTGCACCAGCGGTTGCGTTTGTTCAAGAGCACTGTATGAGATGGCTCGGAGGCTTTCTCTGGCACGGCTCCGGAACTCTCTACTCAGCTTGGCTTCTTCATGCTTGTACTCCATGAAGATATGCTTCATGAATCGCCTATAAAGTGCTGTGCGATTACTTACGTCCTCAGTCTCTTTATTTTCAATGAGCGTTCGCAACATGCACGCAAGCATCGGGATTCCAGCCAGTTCAGGGCAAGTCCGTGAGAGGCTGCGAGCCAGATCGTAGTGTTTGCTGAAGTAGGCCCTCCGAGCGCGTATGTCAAAAGGCCTCAATCGCAGAAATGCAATACTTGCATTCTCCTCCTCGCTTGTCACCGCCGATGGACGCGAAGCTATGATAAGACGGCCGCACGAGAGTCGCGTGATTCTTCCGATAAAGTGGCGGTATTCAGTGCCGACCCCTTGGATTTGGTCCAGCCCATCAATCAACAGGACAACACGCCTATTGTCGAATGCATCCTTTAGGAATTGGATTACACCATGTTCTTCTGTCCGGAGGTCCAACTTCTTGACAATGTGCTGAATGAGGTCCGATGTGCTATCAGGTTCCCAATTCTCTATCTCGCAGGCGTGTAGGAAGATGGGAATGAGAGCCTTTCTATCAAGAATTTCCAGCTGCAAATACCTCAAAAAAGTGGTTTTGCCCATTCCGGCGTCCGAACTGATAATATAGGCCCCTTCCATATTCAATAGACGATTCCGAGCGAAAGGCTTCCACTGCCGATTGTGGTCCGGTAGAGGGAAATTGTCGGCACAAAACCTGTAGGCCCTGCTCTGTTCGCGTGTGTCGGGAGGCAAACCGACTTCCATTTCTAGCGATTGGTAATCCTTCCGTTCATTCAGTTTGGCGCGAAGATGAGAGCTTGCCTCATCTCTTAGGCGTTCCCGTAGTGTAGCCTCGATTTGATCTTTTTTTGCGCCTGCTGCGCCGTGTTCAACCTTAAGCCTACCAGCCGCTTTGTCCAGAACACTCTGCAGTGTGTCCAAGGGGACATATTCTGACGAACTGTTGGTGTTGGGGGACCGACTGCAGGCAAGATGGGTCCCGGCCTTGTGAACCACTGAAGACTTAAAGTAAACCTGGATGGGAGGCTCGATCCCGAATTGTCGGCAGAAACGGCCCAGAGCTTTATTAAGTTCCTTTTTTCGGGTGCTCAGCTCCTTTTTTCCGCCAGGGAGGGTAGCAGCTAACTCCTTATGTAAGCGTTGTCCGGGACGAACCCTTATGGCAATCTCCAACAGCTCCATCTCCTTCTGTCTTATCGGAAAGTCCAACAAGTGCTGGCGGTTCTCGCGCAGAAACTCTGCGATAGCCTTATGCCCCTGTTCAAGGAGATCTTGATCACTTTCTTGCATTCAGGTTGTGCTCCAACACACCCGGTACTGTTCGGCGACATTTCACGATAGACACATCAATTAGAATGACTTTCATCGCATTGGTAATTCTACCGGATATTGCGGCAGACTCAAATAGTCTGCCAGCGGAGAGAAAATTGCGCGTTCACCCACAGTGCTGACTGCGACACAAAGAAGACCGAATTTGACTTCTGAAGACTATTCGCAGGATGTTTTTTTCAAGAAGTATGAAAATTTTTTGTTTCCAAATTGTTTCCTGAAGCTCCGCAGGTAACGGCGCACTCATCACTTAAGCGGGAAACAAAACGGCAACAAAATACGAGGCTACTTTTCCGTAAGTTATTGCAAATTAAAGACTTGTGTTTAATAGGCGACGTTGCCGAAAATGACATTGCAGTACAGCGATTACATGTAAATAACGCTTCTGGACTCGTCGATTTGTCGAGTCAGAATCCATAACGCAGGCTCGTATGCCAAGTAGATCAAGACAACCAGTGGAACGTGGCCAAGAGGGCCTGCCATTCCCGGAGATCACCATTGGAGAGCAGAGTCCTGAAGGGATCCTCTATAAAGTTGAGACACGAGGCAATCTGATCCTGCCGGCAAAATGCAATACCGAAGACCTCTTGGACCCGCGGTGGGGAATGAGCTACTTTGGACCTACAGTCGGACGAGGTGTTATTGTTGGACGAACAAAGGTAATGCTCGATCTCTTTGCGGCGGTCGCGAAGATGTCACCTCTTTATTTCCCGGTACTTCTGACCGGCGCAACAGGCACCGGCAAGGAATTGCTGGCTGCCGCCCTATCAAGCGGGAGAGGGGGGCCTTTTGTGACGGGGGATTGTGGCGTTTGTGCGGACGGTCTGACCTTCGACGACATGTTCTTCGGCCGAACAGCCAGGGTACTCAACGGGGCCCCCGCCGAAGCCGGAAAATTCTACCTGGCAAACGGAGGCACTCTTTTAATTGATAACATTCAAAACCTATCTTGGTCTCTCCAGGCGAGACTATTGAAACCGGTCGAATCATACCCCCAACATATAAGACCCCTGGGTTCATCCAAAGAGGTGTCGGTCAAAGTCCGTATTGTAAGTGCGTCAAACAAAGAACTTCTGCAACTCATCGAGGCCGGGCAGTTCATGCCGGACTTGTACGAACGCATCAGCACTTTGAGATTAAACGTGCCTGCTCTGTGCGAGCGAAAAGAGGATATCGATCTGCTGGCGGCATATTTCGTTCTGAAGAATCGGTCGTGCCTACCTCGTAAAGTGCACACGATTGCCCGTGGAACATTGGAGAAACTCAAGGCGCACAATTGGCCTCGTAACGTGCGGGAACTTAGAAATTGCATTGAACGCGCTTTGGCCATGGGCGATGGTCCGATCCTTGAACCGAGCCAGATCTCCTTTGAAGAAATTCCATGTGTTCAAGGTCACTTCTCCCCAAGACAAATGTGCGTTGCCAATTCTGGAAACGGCCTGCACAGGCAGGTGGACAAACGCAGAAACGAGATTGTAGGACTATTGCGGCGCAAGCCGGGCCAGACGACGAAAGAGTTGGCAAGAGAGTTCAGCTGCTCGGGTCGCACTGTCAATCGATCGTTTAGTGAGCTGTGTGAACAAGGGCTGGTGAAATCCCAGCCAGATAAGGATGATGGACGCATAATTCGCTACTATACAAAGCCGCAATAGAGTTCTTTTTTGCACCGCCTGGGACCATCTCGCCATTGTCGCAGAATCGACATCAATTCTTCGTTTGACATGCAGGTAGAAGATTCTTTCATTTCGCGCAACTGCGTCCTTTTGAGGAAAGCATCCAGACAAGTACTCAATATTTCGCATTCTCCAATTATAGCGAAGTCATAACAGTAGCTTTCACCTGCCTGTCGGTTGCTTTGCAGGCGCGATAAGAGGTAATCATCGTGTTTATCAGCGTCATCGGAATTAGCATCTTCGACCAGTAGCCTGGTTGGTATAGGTGCGCCCCCGTTTATGCCCTGCACTCTGCAAGGTCTGGGTAAATGGTGGGAATTTTCCATTGTCATGAGCATTTGCATTTTGGGTGTTTGGTATGGAGTGGCATAAAGACATCTGCCCTTTGTTGTATAAAACTCCTCGTAGAAACGCTTGGAGATATTCCCTAAATCTTCTTCTGATGAACACCTCAGGGCGATGAGACGACTTTGTTCATAGTTGAGGATAGTCCTGGTCATGAATTCACTTTGTCGGTCGGCAGCGCATGGAACTGTACCGATCTCCTATGTAGATTTAGGTGTCACGAGCTTAAATACTTTCCGGTCACACAATCTGATTCGCCAAATCCTTTGTTTCAGGCTTGATGTCTCCAAGTACCAGCGTGCCATTTGGCGACAGTCTGCTATGTCGTCGACGCCACCGTGTCGCAGACATGGTGCTTTGTCGTGCATAATAGCACAGACCGCACACGCATCTGCCCAAAGAATCCTGCTGTAACCCATTGTTGCAAATAGACTAACGCCGCGCAGAGAAAAGGCTGGATGCATTTACGCCGGCTGGCACGCACATTGCATATAGTAATGATACGGGTCAATGTCAGACAGCTTCAATACATAAGAAAACCCTCAGTCCTCATCGGCGGCCGATACGGCCTGATAAAGCCAAATCACAGAGGTAGATCATAAGTGTCAACGATGAATAGTAAAGAACATACGAATACGAACGTAGACGCAACAAGGGTGGAAGAGTCTACTCCGCCAGGCCAGTGTGAGGTGCAATTTCTCCCAATAGACTTGATTCGAGTTGCCGAATGTTGCCGGCGCAGCAACTACCGAAAGGACCTGGATTTGTTGAGGGATTCCATCCGCAAGAGGGGGCTGATCCAGAATCCGGTGGTAATCGATGATGGCAAAGGTGGCTACGTGCTAATCGCTGGTTCTCGTCGCTTCCTCGCCTGCAAATCCTTGGGCTACAAGACAATGCCGTGCAACATACGGAGAATGGATAAGAAGGAGGCACCTTTCATCGCATTTTCCGAGAATGCCGTCAGAACCAAACCAGACCCAGTCGACGAGGCGCGGTTTCTTCGGAAGATGAAGGATATCACAAAGATGACGGATGAACAGCTGGCAGCGGAGGTCGGACTTCCTCAGAGCGGAGTGACGGAGCGGTTGAGCATCCTGGACCTTCCCGAAGATGTACTTGCGCGAATCGACGGCCGTCCGGAGAGTCCGTTCCGACTGACACATGCCGTCGGGCTGTCTCAGCTGGCACGCTCGAACCGCTTTAATCGCGCAATGGAGGTTCGCGAACTACTTGGTAAGACGATCGAGCATACACTTTCATCATCTGAGCTGAAAAGCCTTGTCCAGCTCCTGAAGAGCGGAGAATACGACCGGTTACCCGAGAAACTGCGGATGCTACTTTTGAAGAGTCGGCACATGACTTCGGCCATGGCCCAACTCTTTCTCTATCCGGAAAAGTGGGTGGAAGGCGATAGCACCGCAAGTGAAGTATTGCGTAAGCGTGCAAGTCAGTTGGATAGCGCCAGACGCGAGAGGTTCGTCGAGGATGCGGTATCCAACAACTTGCCGGAGCAAGAGACCAAGAAACGGCTGCGAAGACTCCTGGAGGCTGCCGACTCACGCACCACAGAAAAAGAAGGTGGCGACTCATCAGTCTCGGCTGTTGAGGATATCACGTCGGACATCACATCCCTCTTGCAGAAATTCCAGATACACCAGCACGACTTGGCATCTATGTCCGGATCCAATCCAACTGAATTCATCGTGCTGAGAAAGCTCTGTGAAAGGCTTATACGAGTAGTGGGGTCATTCCTAAACAGTATCACAGGCACTACTGGCCAGTGATAGGACCATTCAAATAGAACCTGATTTTGAAGGAGTTACGTATGAACTTTTGTGAAGGAAATCCTGAATCATCTTTCAGGAATCTCAAAGACCTCGAGGCCTTTTTGGCCGGTCGGCAGAAGCAAATTCTGACCGTTTCAGCGAACCAAGTGTCCTTAGATGAAAACGGGATATTTCGGACCGGCCGGTTTGAGGGTCCCTTGACCAAACCAGGACTGGAGAGCTTGCTGAGGGTACTTGAGATCCCGTGGGGATACGGCACTGACATTTGCCCGCCCGACCTGCTGGCGACCAACGTCGAGAGACTCTGTCGGGATGAGTGCAAAGTACTGAGAATACATACCATTGACAACCGTGTGACCGCGGTGATGCCGGCCGAGCGGTCGCCGATAGAACACGATGTGCTCATCGACCACATTGGTAGTGACAGGCCGATCGAGGAAGCCATAATCAGCGATGGGCACCTTCGGATTACGGCTATCAACAACAGATCGGGGCAAGTGCTTCCGGGTGACGTATTCGGTTACGGGTGGGAGTTACGAAACGATGAGCACGGCTGGTTGCCGATCGAAGCGAGGAGTTACGTTACGAGGCTCATCTGCTCCAACGGGCTGCTTGGCTTTGACGATACGGCCACTTTCACCAGATCGTCAACGAGCAAGGAAGATGTTCACAAGTCGTTGCGAGAGCTCGCCGCTGTTTTAGATCGCATGCCTCAGATCGGTTGGCTTGAGGACGCAGCGAAATGGGCCTCTGAGGAGCAGGTAGGCAACCAGCTGGAGGCCGTTATGGACTACTTGGCCAGACGTCTGGAGGGGAAGGCAACGAGGCTGGCCCTAGAGGGCATAACAGCGAGCACCTCCTGGTACGATATCCTCAATTTCATCACCTCCGCTGCCAGGACCCACCAGCTTTCCATGCGGCGCCGATACGAATTGGAGGGCGGCGCACTGCTCTCTTGGTTCAGGAGCCGTGGTCGCAGAAGGGCGCCGTGGCGCAGAAGCTCCTGTGAGACGTGCGAGTATTGGCCGGCGGAGTGAACTGTCAGAAGAAGCCTTTTGTTCGGCAGAGCATACGATGATTGGCTTGATAATGGCAAACCAAATTACATCTACACCGGCGGCGGGCGAAGTGTTCGGGCGCTTTGAAGGGCGCTTAGACCATCGATCATGCGCCGCCGAGCCCCGTTTCAAAGGACGCCGCCAGGAATCCGATATCCTGCCTGCACGCCGCGCCGCGAGCCATGCAGAGACCAGCGATTTGTGCGATACCGAGTCGGCTAATGCAGGTGATTCAACGGGTGAAATTACCACGACGATGGGATATCAGCCTTCAGAGACGAAATGCAGCAGCCAGAAAGTTAACCGAAATCGTTTATCCAAGCTGATGATGGCTATCCTGAACTACGTGGACGGCACCGACGGTGTTGAGCGAGGCGAGCTTGTTCAATACGTCTTCGGACTGGAACGGCGGTACTGCGGCTACTATTCAGATCCCTGCATGCCGCCGCGGGAGAAGCGGGAGTATGAGCGTCGCTACCGGCGTGCCCAGCCCGTGGTAAGTAGATGCCTTAGGAGGCTCGAGAGCAAGGGTCTCGTCCACCTTATACGTCACGGCCGATATGTCAAGGCTGTGGCACTTACATCTGATGGCATGGCGGCCGTGCATAGGAAAACACCAATCAAGGTTGCAGAGGCCATTTGAATCTCGGCGGCTTTTTGCAACTTCCCAGGCTTACGACTATCTGGGCCTGGAACAGACAAAAACATTCTAACCAGATTCCGCTCTACGAGAGCATCAGAACAACAAGAAAGGAGAACACAACTATGACTTTATGGCTAACGTTGACCTGGGCCGTTTGTGCGGCATTGTATGTCGCAGTTTTCGCCTTTTGCCGAAAGCGCATGGCGGACATCGCCCAGCAAGTTGCTGATGACACCGACAATCGCATCAAGAAGGTCATCAAGGCCGAAAGCGTCGCCGAAGGGCGTCTGCTCGAGTCCTTTGAGAATTTCGCCAATCCCACCGAGGCGGTTCGGGCGTATCAAAGAGCTTTGGGCGAGGCCTTCTCGTGCCCTCAAGCGGATCCGCCCTGGAGTTGGACGCGACAGGATATTGAGCTTTGGCGGGACCAAGTACAGCGCGAACAGAGCAGTAGTCGCTCCAGACCTACGATTCTCGCGGGCGTCTTCGCCATCCTCGCTGTGGGTATCGGTGCAACCGTAGTAACAACTATCACGCTTAATACCGCAAGACCCACCTCGCCAACAGCCATGCAGAACGGCATAGCTGGCGGCATCGCCGGCCAGCTGCCGGCGTCGATGAACCTGCCCGTACAGGCAATACCCACAGCGGGCCCCTCCGTTCTGCCGACGGCAGTTGCGCCGGCGCCGGCGAGTAACTCCGCCGGTGCGGCGGCTCCTGCGCCCGCGGATATCGACAGTAGCTGGGACAGCAGCAAGACCATCGGCTACCCCGCTGCTTACCGCGGGGGCGCTGATATCTCCAATGCCACAGGCGTCTGTTGGCCGGCAACAGATGCCAATCAAGATGTTAATGGCGTACCTGATTGCAATGTTACTCAATCGTTCGGTCCCCCGACAGAAAGGAAAACTTATGAAAGATAAAGTAGACAAAGGTTGCAGCAGAAGCTCACGGATTGCGATGTGGGGTGTGTTTGGACAGCTGTGCAACCATGGGAACATCATGAACGCCAAGACGGTCATGAGTTCGGCCCCAATCGAAACAGCGGCAATAAAATTGCTGCCTAAGGTCATGGATGCTGATGTCGACAAGACTGTTTTGATTGATCCCGGCATACTCGGCGAAATCGAACAAACAATGCTCTGGGAACAGATTCGCATAGCCATTCGCTCGAATCCCAAGCTGGATTTGGGATCGGATGCCGATGAACTCATCGAGAAGGCCCAGATACTGAAGGGACTGACCGCCGGCACGAAACCACAGATAGCCGAGGAATTGGCTGCCGTGGTCAAGTCCGCATGCGGCGAGGCCGGCCGAAATGTCTGCCGCCAGTTCGATTTAGCTGTTGCCAAGGCCCCTTCAAAGGTTGATGGCATCGTAAAGGAGGTGGTCGATACCATTGAGCGTATGGGCCAATCGACAAAGCGTAACGATCAGGCCCTGGCACAGTTCGACAAGAGGATCAAACAAATCGGGATGTTCCCGCAGCTTAGGAATAACTTGAAGGAGTCCGCCTTCGACGCCCTCAGAAGCCATCTCCTTCAGAAGGGCCAGCACGGGTATTTTGAAGCCCTGGAGGGATGGGTGATGGTTCGCTTTGAGGAACACTGGAAGGCGCAATGCGAATTGATAAGGGAGCGATGTGAGAAATTTATCCACGACTCGAATGCGTATCGCGGTAAAGTGCGAATGTGCGAAAAGGAATGTACTGCGAGACTGGATAGAACCACCGAACGCCTGACTACTTTCAAGATGAGTAATGAGATAGTTCTCGAAGAAACCAGCGATGATGAGTTCCTCGCGACCCTGATGGCGAGTCGGAAGGCCGGCGGCCAGACGGAGTTGATCGACGGCCTGCGCCATGATCTTGAACAGAGGCTGCGCGAGTTGGCCGAACGCAAGGGCATGGGTCAGCGCAGCGCCCATGATATGGCGTTTCGGGAACTGGTATTTGCCCTGCCTGCCACGGATATCGTGGATGCATTCATGGCATTACTCACAGAAGGTACTTCTGCATCGAGCAGCTTTTATCAAGCCTGCGAGGCCTACGGTCTGAAACGTTTGGTAAGGGACCTATCGACCCGTTCGAAGATAACCTCATGGTTCGACGGCCGCGATGATACAAGATTCGGTATCATCCGGTTCGACTTTAAGATGGCCCGCCTCCCAAAGGCAATTACTCAGAAAGAGGCCGAGATCCGGGAGCTTATTGAGCAGCTATTGCGAGCCGAAGGGTTCGGTGACATCGTGGATAATGGACAGGCCCGCAGCATCTCGGTTCTGAGGATTTTTGCGGGTTGGTGCATCGGGATCGAAGGCGGCAATCCGGTACTCCTCGAGGCCTATAAGAAGTCTGCCCGAACCGGTCACCTGCCGCACCTCATAGGCATCTTGCCAGACACAAAAGCCGGCGAACACGCTGCGGCCATCATGAGACTCTGATTATTTTAGGAGAAAACGCAATGCAAACTATAGAGACAATAACAAGCGGCAGCCGTCCGAATATCGAACTCAGTTCTGCCTATCTCCTGATAGCAGCAGGCGGCGCCGGAAAAAGTTCAGTTATTGCGGTGAAGAAGCAGCACCAGGCTGCATGCTCTCCCTTTCCATTGAAGGAGTTAGCGATTGACACCGACAAGACCAGTTTCAACGAATTTGACTTTGTGATCGATATCGCCCAGACCCAAGATACCGTTGCCGCCATGGTCGCCAATCCCCAGAGGTACGGCCGAGCCTGCAGAGCCATTGTGGAAGATCACCCACAGTTGCTGGACTTCGAGACGCTTGGGCACGGCGCACGAACGAGCAGGCCTATTACGCAGTCGTCGTTTGAGGTGTATGAAGACTTGATAAAGAAAGGAATGCGGGAGGCGATTCATTCCCTTCTCCGTCAAGGCCAATGCCGCCGGATAATACCGGTTGTTTTGGCCAGTCTCGGGGGCGGAACTGGTTCGGCGGCAGCCGTCCTCCTGCTGGACATCTTCATGGACCCTCTGAAGAAAAGTCAGATAGTGATCGGACTGCCCCCCGATCTTGTTGCTAGGCCTGTACTATTTTGCATCGATGCGTACCCACACGCGTTGACGCAGACCAACGATGTGGCGCCGGACTGGATTTTGGCAAATGTGTACGCGACGCGCGTCGAGCTTGCAGAATACGAAAAACGCGGCGCCGGCTATGAGTACGTGTTTCACATTGGGCTCGGCAATGATTCTGGGGCGATTTTCTCCACTATTGAGCAGGCCTGCGAGATTAATGGCCAGCTCTGCTGGGAGTGGATGGCCGGGTACGCCCGCTTCAAGGCCCGGGCCGTGGACGGACTCGATTTCACAAAGAATACGAGCCGCTATCTCGGCGATGACATCCCCGAGAACGATATCCCCAAGGAATTTCATCCTCCGTATGCAGCCACCATTGACTGAAGTGTTAGTGACGAGCCGGCTGCTCGGCAAAGATCCGCCGGGATAGACCACGTCGATAATGAAACGAAAGGATCTAAGAGAAAAAGGAGCATACGATGGTTTATCACAAACAATCAAGACTCATATTATATTTGGCAGTGGTTTTAATCTTGCCGGCCGAGGCAAACCAGCCGGCCTCTGTATCTCCCGGGGGTCAAGGGATCCAAATCCTGCGGATCGTAGTTGTCGATGCGTCGAGCTCGATGAGCCAAGCCGACGGCACGGCTATAAGTCGCCTGGAGACGGCGCGCAGAGAGATCCAACAGGCCCTGATGCAACTGCCGGCAAGTGACAAGACCCCGGTGATTCTGGTTCCGTTCAGCGACCAAGTATGTAGCGGCTTTGACCGCATCTACACAAACCCTAAAGAATTGAATGACGCAATCGCCAAGCTTCAACCTGATGGACATACTAATATCGCAGCGGGCTTGAGCAGGTCAATTGAGTGGGCAACCAGATTGTCATCAGCACCTCATTTAGTGACCTTTTTATACAGCGACGGAGAAAACAACATCGGCAGCCCGCAGATGGTACGGGAGCAAGAGGACAAGCTGGACAAGCTCTTCGGCCTGCGAGCCAGCAAAGGACTGTCGCAGACGGTGGTCGTCAAGCGCTGGGGTGGCGTTATCGGCAGCATAGTCGCCCGCCTGCAGAAGAATCCGAACGTCGCAGTAGTTGACGCCGGGCAACTCGAACTGCGGACTATTACCCTTGTCCCGTCCGTGAAGATACGAGATGTCAGATGGCACGATGCTGAATCATGCATTGCAGGTATCCAGATGGATGTGACGGTAGCGAGCCCCCGCACAAGCATGCTGCCTTTTCAGGCAAACGTGGCGGTGGCTTGCCCCATCGCAGAATCGCGATGGTTGGGCAGATCGAGTGTAACTGTCAATAGTACGGAGACAATAACCCTGCTGGCAAAGCTCGACCTCCAAAAATTCAGTCCTACACAGCGATATGCCCTGCCTCTGCAATTCAGTGGGCCGAGTCAGGTGAAAACCGACAGAGGCATCATATTCATTATGATAGCGCCACAGCAGATTTGGTGCGACCTTCCCACAGGTCTGTTGCGCCCTCAACTGGCCGTTTCGGCGGAACTGCGGGAACGGGATAGCCCGCGATGGCAAGACCTGCAGAATCGCATCGCAGTCTGGCCGATGCGTCTCCACGTAGAGGCTGCGAGCAAGACGCCGATCTCGTGGTCCGAACAGATCAAATGGGATATTCGCGGATTAGGCGAGGCTCAGATCTCAACCGATTGCCCCATCCTGATGCAGGGCCAGAACGCCGAGGTGAATGTTGATGTCGCCGTAAAGGTCTCTTTGGATCAGATCGTGCGGAACGAGCCTATCGCCGTGCAAATTCAGGTAAGAACGATCTCCGTCCCTAAGACAGTAAGCCTCTCTTCTATGGAGATCCTATTGGCGGTCCGGATGAAGCTGCCCGCATTGCAGAGCACCCGCATCAAACAAGCCATATCCGGCATTGGCACCCCGCAATGGTCGGACTTGACCGCCGGTCTGGTCACCGTGCCGGTGAAGCTTGATATCGAACTCGATGGTATGATAGCGCCGAAAACGGTGCTGGGACTTGTTCCATGTAATGACGTGGTTGACGTCGGCGGAGTCCCGGTGACTGTACGTGCCGGCCGACAGACGGTGGATATTACATTAACCGGCAGGGTCCGTTCGGCCGGTGTGGCTACCAGATGGACTCTACAGCTGAAACCACCGCCGCCTACTTCTGGCATTCGCTACGTTGAGCCGCCGCCGGTGGAGGTCGGTTTCGTCGCCCCGGGGCCGGTGCAGGCGGTTCTCTGCGGCGACCGTGGGGTCCTAACTTGCTATGCATGTCGCGGCGGCAAGCCGGACCGGCCTATCGCAGGACGTGCCAGCCTGGGACTGGCAGGTCCGCCTATCGGCGAGGGAGCTGCAAAGAATTTGCGCATCAGGGGCCTCTTGCAGGGTCCTGTGGGCGGTAGCGGATTCTCGGGTGCAGGACCTGGCCAATCGGTGAGCTGGTCCATGAAACCGAGTGATCCGGCAAGTTGCGCCAGATGGTGGCGAGATACAGTGGTACAGGGGAGCCTTGTTCTTTTGCCCGAAAATGCCGCCCGTGATGTTGTGTTGGGCCTTGCTTTGCCCATGACCATCCTCTACGAGGCGACCTACAAGAGACTTCTATTCTACCTGGCCGTCGGGTTGGCGGCGGTACTGCTGGGTACGCTCTTGTTCTGGATGCTGAAAACGGCCGTGGAGGGCACCAATCGGGGCCAATGAAGCGGTAAGCGAGATGGAGAGCCCCCAACGGCGATTTCGCGCAGCGATGACTTAAAAGTAGTGATAGTGCAGGAGACATAATCATGCCTGATGAAAACAGTAACGTCGACAATAAAGATTCGCTTAAGATCTGTACCGCCTGCAGTGGAACGGGCACAATCGCGTTTGCCTTTAGTGATGCGCCTCAGATCGATCCCGACGATGTAATAGAGCTGGATTGCCCGGTGTGCTCCGGCAGTGGCAAGGCAAGGCGTCGCTCACATCCAGTCCGCATCCGTTTGCGCTTGCCGCAAAAGAAGATTTGGCCGGGCAGGCGCAAATCCGGCCGGCGCGGCCGGCTCTCGCGCAGCCCGATCATCCTGCCGCTGCCGGGTTCGCCGCTATCCAGCTGGCCGGAAGGCAGCGTGATACCCCAGTCCACGCCGGAATCAGAGTATATTGGCCCATACGGCGACAAGGAAGGCGCAGCCGATGACGATGAGGGCCTTCCATTACAACATCCAGGACAGGTCGTTAATCGAGTTCCCGATTGCCCTGTCCGCGAGACCGTTCTTCGGATTTCCGACGATCTCATCCTAACCATCGGCGGAGAATTCGGACAGGATCTCAGCCTCGACATGGACTTCGCCCACAGTAACTTCCAAGAGCCTATGGAATTGGGTTCGGGCCCCATCATGGCGGAGGTCTCGTACGACCTGGGTAGTCGGGAACCTATAGAGGCCCTTCCAAATCCCGCCCAGTCGCCTTTAGATCTGCCCATCGAACCGTTGGCCGATGACGTAGTCGGCGGACCAGGCAAGGGCGGCATCTTGCATCCCGAAGAGACTCGGATAGACCTGTCCGGATATGATCCACGTCTATCTGCCGAGATCGCGAACGACCCCCTCGGCGAGCTTGTGATACCGCCACACCGTGACATCAGCGTAACTAACCCAAGCCTTCCACCTGCGGCCCTGCACGGTCCGGCAAGTCCGTTGGATGTTGTAGGCTTCTTGGACCCCTTCGGTTTGAATATCGACACAGACGTCATAGGCCCAACAGGCCTCTAAGGGCGAGGAGTATCTATATGCCGGAACCTGATATCCAAGACAGTGAAAACACTATCGACAAACAGAACGTCGAAGAACAAGCCCTTGGAGACGATGATATCGTAGGCACCTGCGATGGCCTTCAGGAGAAGACGCTGATCTACATAGACGGCCAGTTCCACGGGCGGACCAATGAACTGTTGGTCAATAAGTGCCAGACGACTCGTGTCGAGGATTGCGGTTCGGTCGATACTACAGAGCTGCGGTGGAAGACCGCCAGCGGCTGCGGGCATGTAATGCACACCGGCGCCGAGGCCGGGGTGGCTTGTCTTAGCTGTAGAAGGCTTGGCCGAGAAGAACCCTTGATCCTGTGCACGGATTGCGCAAAGAACGCCCTGAACATCTGCTGGATCTGTAATGCTGCCTGTTGCTATAAATGCAGGCGAGAGAGACCCATTGTCGACGGTGAGAAGAGGGTGATATGCGAGGCCTGCATCAAGAGCACTCTGCGAATCTGGCTTCTCAAGCAGTTGGTCAAGTGGCTAATCGTCGCCAGCGCTGTCTATTACCTCATCAAGTTTTGAAAGGATCCTCTCATGTTTATCAAAATCGTACTCGTTGTCGTGATCCTGTTGTTATTGCGTAACAACATGGGTGTTCTCAAGCCCTTCTGGCCCCTGGTCGTCGGTCTAACAGTAGGGGCCCTCATCGGCTGGTGGTTCAGCGTGTTCCTGATTGAATACGGTGTGGATTTCAGCTTCATGGAGGACTTCGGATGCCCAAAGAGGCTGGTCAAACTCGTCGCCGCACTCATTGGGGCACTGGCGGCAGTAAAGCCTGTAAGCGCCGCCATTTATAGCCTTCTTCCCGCCGATGGAGTAAAAAGAAAGTGAGTTACGGCGACTATAACGACAAAAGGTGGCTTCGCGACTTTGCGGCCAAGGCGGGCGTGGAGAATGTCCTTTGGGTGAAGAAAGCCATAAACTCCACGCTCTTCCTGCAGGACCCGAAGAAGCGTCAGAAGCTGCTGAAATTCCTTCAGATAAAGTTTGACCAGAAGGTCAAAACGGACCATCCGTTCCTTCCTGCGCCACCAGAAAGCCAAGTGGGTCGGGGGTCTTATGAGCTTGTCAAGGTCGTTGCCGGTCGCGGACCCGAGTATCCGGCGAGGATACCAAAGGCCGGTCTAACCGAGCATGGAATGATCGTAGGCCCCAGCGGAAGTGGTAAGACCACCTGGCTCGTCAATCTGGGCCAGCAAATCCACCGCCTTGGCTGGTCCGCAGCCACCGGGCAAAGGCACGTCTCCGTGTGGTGTTTCTGCACGGAGGGACAGATGTCCGCCTACATGGCATCGCCGCAGGCCGTCGGTTGTGAAGACGTCTTACTGATCGAAGTCGCCAGGTCATTTAAATACAACAGGTACAAGGCTCCGCCAGGCGTGGATCAGAAGACGCATCTCGCAAAACTCACTGTCCAAGACAGGGAGTGTTTGTACTTGAGAGACTACACGATGAACATGGATCGGAACGCCTGCTTCGAATTATTGAACCGTCAGGGCACATTCAATGAACGTCAGCTGTTGGATCACATTCAGGCTCAGAGATTCAAGCCGGGCTCTCGTGACTCCATGAGCCGGGAATCGCTCCTTAATCGATTACGAGAGGACCTGCAATTCATGGGGTCGGTCTATGATACAACCCGCAGTCACGACCTTGCCGCCTTGACCCGCAGATCTGTGGTGTGGATGTTAAATGGACTATCCGCGGACCACATCAACACCTTTGTAGGCGACCTGATGCTGTTCCTGCAGCAGTATATGCCGGTCTGCTTCCAGCCGACACTTTCTTTGGTGTTGATCATGGACGAATTCACGCATATCTGCACTATCGAACGATGTAAGCGTGCCGACGTCGCAGAACCTTATATGCTCAATGCCGCCCGGACTCTTCGAAAAAGGGCTGTCGGCATAGTCGTGGGCACCCAGAGCATCTTTACGGTTCCTGCCGTTATTCTCTCAAACCTGAGTGCCTTTTGTATCGCGTATCGGCCGAATGACAGCTATTCGAGGCGCATCCTCAGCGATCAACTGGCTCTCGATCGCGAGCAGGCCGACTATATGATGGAAATGCCCGAGCGAGAGGTCGTCTGCCGGACGAAGAACTGCCCCCGGGCCTTCCTCGGCAACGTGGGCGAGATCAACTTGCCGCTGGCCACACAGCAGCAGATCGCCGAACGAGTCGAGGAAACGGATCGCGTCCTTGACACGCTTCTGGAGCCGGAGCCCGAGCCGCCGTCCCTGTTTTCGCAGACCACTGCAGAAAACCAGCCGCTGGCCGTATTTGACCATTACAATCTTGCTAAGACACACTGGGATTATCTTGAGTTCCTCGCCCAGCCGGCGCATCTTCTCGCGCCGTTGGGGCGATTGGACGAGCTGAGCAGTCATTCTCAATACAAGGCCAATCTGATCCGGCAGCAGTTGATCGATGCCGGCCCAGGCCTTATTCGCGTTCATCGGATCAAGACCGGCAAGCGGGGCGGCCCGCTGTCGGTCGTTGAGATCACACAGGCGGGATACCATCTGCTATCGAAGCTGGCTGTGGACTGCAAACAGCCGGTCGGTCATGGCGGCATCGAGCATGTATTCTGGCAGCACACCATCTATCGCTGGGCGATCGGAAAAGGCTACCCCGCCAAGATCGAGCAGTGGCTCAGTAATAAGAGCGTCGATATCGGCGTCGAATGGGCTGAAAAGAAAGTGGCGGTCGAGGTAGCTCTGGAGAATATGGAAAAGGAGATAAGTAACCTGATCAAGGACCTGGAGGCGGGGTGGGACCAGGTTGTCTTCGCGGTGCTGAGCGAAAAGGAACTCCATCAGCTCAAGAACGAAATCGCCAAGCGATTCGGCGCCGATTTGATGGAGAAGGACAGGATCGCATTCATGATGCTAAACACGTTCCTGGAAAACAAGGAGTCCCAAGGTGATCCCGATGCATGATCAACGGGATGATGATGGCAGGGACCGGAAGGCAGAAAACCCGTCGATGAAACAGACTCAATAGCAGCGAATGAATCCAGATATACCACTCAACGGAAAACACACTGTGTATCTGGGACACAATCAGTTTGGGCATATGAACGACGAAAATGAAAACATGTCGGAACACTCTAAGAAACGCGGCATTCTTGATATGCGCAGCGAGGTCTTGACCAGAAGGTACCTCATGAAGGATGAGCACGGAAATGTCATAGAGACCCCGGAGCAAATGTTTCGCCGCGTTGCTCACACAATTGCAGCCGTCGAGACGAAGTTTGGCGCAACTGATTCACAAGTCTCATCCATCACCGACCAATTCTACAAGCTTATGGCCAACGGTGTCTTTCTGCCAAACAGTCCCACACTGATGAACGCAGGCCGAAAGAGCGGGTCGCTTAGCGGCTGTTTTGTACTGCCACTTAAAGATAGCGTAGAGGAGATATTTGAGACGGTCAAGAACACCGCCATCGTTCAGAAAGAGGGAGGGGGAACGGGATACTCCCTTGACGAGCTACGCCCGAGGGGAGATACCGTCCGGTCCAGCGGCGGCACCACCTCTGGACCTATTAGCTTCGGGTGTGTCCTTTCTGAGACGACCAATGCGATTCAACAGGGAGCCTTTCGCCGAGGGGCAAACATGGGCATGATGAGCGTCGACCATCCTGACGTGTTGAGCTTCATTCATGCCAAACTCAGGCTCGACGCCTTCACGAATTTCAATATCTCAGTCAAGCTGCCAGATTCTTTTATGGATAAGCTCCAAAACGATCCGGATACTCCGCACATTGTGACTAACCCCAGAGACAAGAGGAGGTACCTGATTCCGCGATCTGCAGGCGTGGGACCATATTCCATCACCGATCTCGTCCCGGCAGAGGACAAGGCCACAACAGACTGTTACACCGTCAAGCAAATGTGGGAACTCATCGTTGCGAACGCCCACGCCACAGGAGAACCGGGTGTTTACTTTACTGACCGCGTGAATCAGGCCAACCCGACTCCGAGCCTTGGTCGGATTGAGGCCACTAACCCATGTGGCGAACAGCCGCTGCTGCCTTACGAGGCCTGTAATCTCGGCTCAATTAACGTGGGAAAACTTGTTACGCCTGACAAAACTGATCTGAACTGGGAGTCTCTTGCAGAGACAGTGAAGCTCGCGACGAGGTTCTTAGACAACGTAATCGAGGCCAATCACTGGCCAGTTCAACATATCCGGGAGATGACGCTCGGCAATCGCAAGATCGGGCTCGGGATAATGGGCTTTGCAGATGCCCTCATCCTGTTGGGCATCAGATACGACAGCGAAGAGGCTGTTGCCCTTGCAGAGAAGCTGGCCTGTTTTGTTCAGAAACACGCACACGACGCCAGCGAGAAGCTGGCGGCAGAGCGCGGGAAATTCCCCAATTGGGCCGGCAGCACCTGGGACACTAAATACCACCGACCCATGAGAAATGCGACCTGCACTACAATCGCCCCGACAGGAAGCATAAGCATTATTGCCGGCTGCAACGGCGGAATTGAGCCAGTATTCAGCATTGTATCAAAACGAAACATCTTGGACGGCGAGGAATTCGTGCAGCTGCCCCAAGTAGTTGAAGATTTGGGCGCCGGGGAGGGCTGGCTGTCCGACAGAGTCCGCGGTTTGCTCAATGACGGGGTATCGCCTAAAGACATTCCTGAAATTCCAAAGAGACTTGCCGATGTTCTGGTGACAGCACATGAAATTAGTCCGGAATGGCACGTCCGCATACAGGCTGCCTTTCAAAAATACACGGACAACGCCGTATCCAAAACGGTCAACCTGCCATCAGATGCGACCTTAGGGGATGTTGACAGGACATTCCGTCTTGCCTATGAACTTGGCTGCAAAGGTATCACTGTATATAGAGATGATGCACGCCCCCACCAGGCTATTGCCGTCCCGCACAAGACCGCTCATTCACGAGAACGAGCCAGAATGATCTCTCCAAGACCAAGAGTCCATAGGACGAAAGGAGAAACGACCAAGTTCCGCATGGGGTGCGGTACGCTCTTCGTGACAGTCAACAAAGATGACAATGGTCTCTGTGAGGTGTTCGCCAATCTCGGCAAAGCAGGAGGATGTCCTTCACAGTCCGAAGCTACGTGCCGAGTAGTCTCCGCAGCCCTCCGCTCTGGCGTGGATCCGAGGGTGCTCGTGGAACAGCTCAAGAATATCCGATGCCCTTCAACTGCAGCACGCCGAAGAACCACTGAAGATATTGATGTGCTCTCCTGCCCGGACGCCATTGCCAAGGCAATTGAAGGGGCCCTGGACGGCTCAAGCGACTCTTTTTCGCCAGTAGAGGCGAATGTATGTCCCGACTGCGGTCTGTCTCTTCACAAAGAATCCGGATGTCTGACATGTGTTTGCGGGTACAGCAGGTGTGGATAGGTTTAGGACCATGGAGCAGAAATGGTGGAGCAAACCGGAAATTCTTGAAGGTTGGAAGGCCGGCCGGTGATGGCCTACGAAGGCAACGAGGAGGATATTGTTCCGCGCTGTCGGCATGATCTATGGCATTACATAACATGATTCTCAACGCCGGAGGTGTCTGTTACCCCAGAAAAGAGGTAGTGTAAAATGCATGTTGAACTCATAGCTGATCAGCGACAATTATTCTTACCGTTCAACGGCGATTGGAATTACCGGTTCTGT